>DAIDUA010000001.1 GCA_027456965.1 Alphaproteobacteria bacterium
CCGTCGCGCGCACCACCACACGAGAGCGGGCAACGATCCTCTGCTGAAGAAGGAGAGGATACGGTCTCGTAAACCCCGAGGGGAAGCAAAGGTGCTCATTGGTTTGCCGCCTGACGTGCGGATTCCTAGGGCTTGCTGGCGCTTTCAACGGAAAGGCAGGTTTTCTGCGCGCACCACACATCTTGATGGATAAACAGGTGCCGACGCGGCGCCTGTCTTTCTTTAGGGGGGCGTTATGGCGCTTTCTGCTGCGCTTCCAGCGCGATCCGCGTCAGCAGATCTTCGGTGGGGAAGCCGTCGGCGGGCAGGTTGAGGGCCTTCTGCCAGAGGCGCAGGGCGCCGCGCGATTTGTTGCCGAGCAGTCCGTCGATCTTGCCGATGTCGAAGCCGAGTTTGGCAAGCGAGGTCTGCAAGGTGAGGCGCTCGTCGAGGTTCAGCGGCTGCTCGTCGCGCGGCCAGGCGGCGACGATGCCCGGCGCCCCCTTCAGCCGGTCGGCCAGTTCGCAGACCGCCAGGGCATAGGACGCGGCGTTGTTGTATTTCAGGATCGCCTTGAAATTCGGAAAGATCAGAAACGCCGGGCCTTTCGCGCCCGCCGGCAGATAGACGGACGCATCCTCGTCGCTGGCCGGCAACGCCCCGCCCGCGATGGTCTTGACGCCGCGTTTCGTCCACGTCGCCACCGGATAGGTGATGTCGAGACCGCTGTCCTCATAAGCGAAGCCCGTTGGCAGGGCGACCTCGATGCCCCAGGGCTTGCCCATCTTCCAGCCCGCCTTGGCGATCACATTGGCGCGCGAGGCCAGCGCGTCGGGGACCGAATTCCACAGGTCGATCTTGCCGTCGCCGTCGCCGTACACCGCCTGGTTGAGAAAGGTGGTGGGCACGAACTGCGTCTGGCCGAAGGCGCCCGCCCAGGACGAGGTCATGTCGGAGGCGGCATAATGGTTCTGCTGCATCATCTTCAGCGCGGCGATCAGCTGCGGCCGGGCGTAGTCGCTGCGCGGCCCGCCATAGGCCAGCGTCGCCAGCGCCTGGAACATGTTGTAGCTGCCCATGCTGCGGCCGTAATCGGATTCGTTCCCCCAGATCGACACCAGAATCTCCTTGGGCACGCCGTATTTGGCTTCCAGCTTGGCCAGGATATCCGCGTCACTCGCCAGCATCGCCTGGCCGTCGGCGATGCGCTGCGGGGAGACGGCGGTGTCGAGATAATCCCAGATCGCCTTGGTGAATTCCGGCTGGTGGAGATTCAGGTCCGAGATGTGCTGGTTGCGGCTGATGGTGCCCATGGCGGCATCGTAGGTCGCCGCCGTGATTCCGGCCGCCTGCGCGGTGGGCCAGAAGTCCTGCACGAACCGGGCGAACGCCTGGTCTTCGGCGGCGGGCGAGGGCGTCGGAACCGGGACGTCGGACGCCGACGGGACGGCGGCCGTCGAGACGGCGGTTGCTCCGTAAGCCGCCGCCATGAGCGCCATCGAGAGAATATAGGCCAGCATGAGAAGGATCAGACGCACAGACGCCTCGCGATTTGGCCCGGTTTGAGCCCGCTTTACCATGCGCCACAGGTCGGAAATACGGCGTAAACGCCGCTTTTTCCGGCTGTTGACACACAAATCCCCGCCGACTAGCTTCCGCGCCTCTTTGGCGGGGCCACCTCGCCCTGCTCAAGTACAAAAGGCGTGCCATGAAAGTCCGCAATTCGCTCCGCTCTCTCAAGAAGCGCGACAAAGACTGCCGCGTCATCCGGCGCCGCGGCCGGACCTACGTCATCAACAAGAAAAACCCCCGCTTCAAGGCGCGCCAGGGTTAAACCCGCGCCATCATCCCGCAAGCTCACGGCAGATGCCGTGACAGGACGGATTTATAGCGGGCGCAATCCATCCTAGATTTGGACCATGCGTCTCGCTGCGTTGCTCCTTGCCGTGTTGCTGCCCGTCGCGGCCTGGGCCGCGCCGCCCAAGCCGGTCGATGCGCTGTTCGCGCAGCTGCACGCCGCCCAGTCGCCGGAAGAAGCCAAGACCATCGAGGACCAGATTGTGGCGCTGTTCCAGCAATCTGGCAGCCCCAGCATCGATCTTCTGATGGTGCGGGCGACCGCCGCCCAGGCCGCCGGGGACAAGGACACGGCGCGGCAGATACTCGAAGCGGTCACCACTCTGGCGCCCAAATATGCCGAAGGCTGGCACAGCCTGGGACTCCTGCAGTCCGATGCGGGAGAGGACGAGAATGCGATGGCGTCGCTGCAGAAGACCATCGCCCTCAATCCCCGCCAGTTTCAGGCCATGGAGCAGCTGGGCGAGATGCTGGAGGAATACGGCGACAAGCCGGCGGCGCTGAAGATGTTCCGCGCGGCCTTAGCGCTCGACCCGCAATATGAAGGTCTGGCGCGCCACGTGTCGGCCCTGACGCGCGACGTCGAAGGACAGGGAATCTAGCGCTATTTCGGCTGCTGTCCGACGAAGGCGACGCGCAGCATATTGGTAGCGCCGGGCGTGCGCAGCGGAACGCCGGCCGTCACCACGATGCGTTCTCCCACCTTGGCGAACCCTTCCTGATAGGCGAAGCGGGCAGCGCGATCCACCATGTCATCCAGGTCCTGCGCGTCTTCGGTGTAGATGCAGTGCAAGCCCCAGACGAGCGACAGGCGGCGCGAGATTTCCAGCGTCGGCGTCAGCGCGATGATCGGTGCGTCGGAACGCTCGCGTGCGGCGCGCAGTGCGGTGGTGCCGGATTTCGTCCAGCAGACGATGGCGCGCGCGTGAATTGTCTGCTGGACCTCGTGCACGGCCGCCATGATGGCGTCGGCCGTGGTCGATTCCGGCGGCGTGCGCTGAGAATCGATGATGGAGACGTAGAGCGGGTCATTCTCCACCGTGGTCGCAATCTTGTCCATCATCGACACGGCTTCCACGGGAAATTGCCCGGCGGCGGATTCCGCCGACAGCATCGCCGCGTCCGCGCCTTCGAAGACGGCGGTCGCCACGTCGGATACCTCGGCGCGCGTCGGCACGGGCGAGGTAATCATCGATTCCAGCATCTGGGTGGCGACCACGACGGGTTTGCCGGCCTTGCGCGCCGCCCGCGTGATGTATTTTTGCTGCCCAGGCACCTCTTGCACCGGCAGTTCCACGCCCAGATCGCCGCGTGCCACCATCAGCGCGTCGGACAGGTCGAGGATGTCCGGAAGCCATTCGATGGCCTTGGGCTTTTCGATCTTGGCCAGCGCCGCTGCGCGCCAGCCGATCACCTTCTTCAACTCGGCCACGTCGTCAGGGCGCTGTACGAAGGACAGTGCGATCCAGTCCACGCCGAGATGCAGCGCGGCGTCGAGGTCGGTGCGGTCCTTGGGCGTCATGGCCGGGATCGGCAGCACCGTATCGGGCAGGTTGACGCCCTTCTTGTCCTTCAGCGTACCGCCAACGATGACCGTGGCTTCGGCGCGATCCTTGGCCACGGATTCGATCTTGAGGCGCACCTTGCCGTCGTCGATCAGGATGTTCTCACCCGGCTGCAGGGCAGCGAAGATCTCGCTGTGCGGCAGCGGGATGTCTGTGTTGTCCGAGACGGCCTTGCGCACCAGGATCAGCTTTTCGCCGCCTTTGACCTCTCGCGGACCGCCGCTCAGCGTGCCGAGGCGGATTTTCGGCCCCTGCAGATCGACCAAGATGCTGATGGGCCGGCCGGCAGACTCTTCCAGCGCGCGCACATAGCGGTGCAGATCGGCCAAGCCGGCGTGCGAGGTGTGGCTCATATTGATGCGGAAGGCGTCTGCGCCTGCCTCGAACAGCGCGCGGATGCTCTCGGGGTTGGAACTGACCGGACCAAGTGTCGCCAGAATTTTTGTCTTACGCCTACGCCGCATCTATTTCAGTCCGTTTAAAGCCTAATCCGAAAGCGTCTGGGTCCAGTTGGCCTTTTGGCCGGTGTCGATCTCGAAGAAACCCTTGCGGTCATAACCCCTGGCGGCGCAATTGCCACGGCCGGGTATCGAGAACGGCCCCACCGAAGCCGTGCAGAACGCCTTGTCGCCATTCCAGGTGCCAGAACCGCCGTCCGTGCCATAAAGGTAATAATAGCGTGCGTCGAGCGCGCCGGAGAGCAGGGTTTCGCATTTTCGCGGAAGAATTGTCCACCAGCCTTCGCTCCGCCAGACCTTCCCGTCGAAGCGGCCGAGCGCGACCTTTACCGGCGTGCTCGCCTTGTTGCAGACGGTAAACGCCGCCTGGGCGGGACCGGTTACAAGCAGGGCTGACAGCAGGGCTGCGGTGGTGTGGCGCATTGGTCTTCCACGGTGTCGCCCAAAGGGGTCGAATCTGTCAACGCACTTGTCGGACAAGGTAGGCTGGCCGATGATCGCGGTTTCATGACGGTAATCCCGGACGGGGCGATTCGGCCAGTGGCTGACGGCAACGTCACCGGGGGCGGAAAGGACGGGTTCTCATGGACGACCGCATGCGCACCGAACTTGAAGCGGCGGTGTTTCGCCGCCTGGTCGCGCACCTCCGCGCGCGTACCGACGTGCAGAACATCGACCTGATGATCGCCGGCGGCTTCTGCCGCAATTGCCTGGGCGACTGGTACCGCGACGCGGCGGCGGAAAAGGGCATCGCACTGGACAAGGACGAAGCACGCGGCGTCGTCTACGGCATGGCGCCCGCGGAATGGAGGATGCGTTATCAGAAAGAGGCGACGCCCGAGCAGCTGGCGGCCTTCGCGGCCTCGCAAAAGACTCACAGCTAGCGTCGCGCGCGACGTTGCGTCTTCGAACGGCCGCGCGTTAGGGTCCGCGCCCCCAAGTTCTCAGAGGTTGACAATGGCCAAATCCGGCTTCGCGAAGGAACGTTTGCGCTCGTTCGTCGAACGCATCGAACGGCTGGAAGAGGAACGCGCGGCGCTTTCCGCCGACATCCGCGAGGTCTATGCCGAAGCGAAGGGCGAGGGCTTCGACATCAAGATCATGCGCCAGGTGGTGCGTCTCAGAAAGCTGGACAAGGCCGACTTCCAGGAACAGGAGGCGATGCTGGACCTGTACAAGCGCGCCTTGAACATGACCGATTGATTGAGAGCGTTCCGGCGCGCCGGGAATGAGCCGCTAGCCTGCCGCCTGGAGCGGAGGTTCGTCGGAAGTTTCCGGCGCTTCGGCGTCGCCCGCCTCAAGCCCGAATTCCTTCAGCTTGCGGTATAGCGTCGATCGCCCGATGCCGAGCCGGCGCGCCACTTCAGACATATGTCCGTCATAGCGCGAGATGGCAAGGCGGATGATCTCGGATTCCATCTCTTCCAGCTTGTGCATGTGACCGGCCGCGTCAACGGCCGAAAGCAGGTAAGGCGACGACGCCGGCAAGACCGGCGTGTACATGCTGGCGCCGGGTGCGTCGGCGGCGGCGATGGAGCGATGTGCCTTGGCTTCCACCCCCAAGGCGGCGGCGATCTGCGGAAAGTCGCAGACATCGAGCAGTGAGCCGTCGCACAGCACGACGGCACGGAAGATTGTGTTCTCGAGCTGGCGCACGTTGCCCGGCCAGGAAAAGCGTTCCAGCAGATCGGCCGCTTCGGGCGTCATGCCGGCGACCGGCTTGTGCTCTTCGGCGGCGAAGCGGGTGATGAAGTGGCGCGCCAGCGCCGGAACATCGTCCGCGCGCTGGCGCAGCGGCGGCACGAAGATCGGAAAGACGTTGAGGCGGTAGAACAGATCTTCGCGGAAGCGGCCTTCGCGCGTTAGTTCCGACAGATCGCGGTTGGTCGCCGAGATGATGCGCACGTCGACCTTGACCGGCCGCTTGGAGCCGACCGGATCGACTTCGCCCTCCTGCAGGGCGCGCAGCAGCTTGACCTGCATGTCGAGGCGCAGTTCACCGATCTCGTCGAGGAACAGCGTACCGCCGTCGGCTTCCTGGAATTTGCCGAGATGCTTGTCGCTGGCGCCGGTGAAGGAACCCTTCTCGTGACCGAACAGAATCGACTCGATCAGGTTCTCCGGGATGGCGCCGCAATTGACGGTGACGAACGGTTTGCCCGCACGGTCCGAAGAGCCCTGGATGGCCCGCGCAATCAGCTCCTTGCCGACGCCGGATTCGCCTTCGATGAGGATGGGGATGGTGGACTGCGCGGCACGCTGTCCGAGCCGGAACACCTGCCGCATCTCGGCCGATTTTCCGACGAGATCGTCGAAGACGAGACGGTTGTCCACTTTTTTCTTCAGGCGAGTGACTTCGCCGGACAACGTGCCGATTTTGAGCTGGTTGCGGATGGAAACGGTGATGCGTTCGGGGCTGGCCGGCTTGACCAGGAAATCGTTGGCGCCCGCCCGCATCGCGTCCACCGCGGAATCGATACCGCCCTTGGCGGTCAGCACGATCACCGGCAGATCGGAATTGCTCTTGCGCAGCTTGGCAAGGACTTCCAGGCCGTCCATGTCGGGCATGACGAGGTCGAGCAGCATCAGCGCGATCTGCTCGCCGCGCGGGCCGGTGACGAGATCGAGCGCCGGTCCGCCGCCAGGCGCGGTGATGACCGTCATGCCGGCGCGGCTGATCGCGGCTTCGAGAAGACGGCGCTGTACCGGATCGTCGTCGACAATGAGAATCGTCTGTGCCATCGGGGCCCCTAGCGGTGAGGCGCGATGATGGCCCCGTACCGGTAAAGACCTGTTTAAGAGATGTCCTCGTGTGGGACAGTGTGCATTGCCGGGCATGGTGAACAAACGGTAAAAAAGCTCATGGACAAAGAGCCGTTCGACTATTGGACGTTCTTCGCCGCTGAGGCGCGCCGCGCGGGTGCGCCGCTCTACGAGCATTTATCGCTGGGTGTGGGCGGCGATGAGGCCTTGCGCGCATTTGCCGACGGCGCGCGCCCCGGCCAGCCGCCGGCCAATATCCTGTTCGCCGCCGTGCACTTTTTGCTGCTGCGCGGGGCAATGCACCCGCTGCGCCGGTTCTATGCGAATCTCGGCGGAACGAGCGGCGGCGATCCCTTTCCGGCGTTCAGGGATTTTGTCGATAGCCATCGCGATGCGCTGGCGCCGCTGATCGCCACGCGCGTCACCAACACCAACGAGGTCGGACGCTCGGCGCTGCTGGCGCCCGCCTTCCGCGCGTTGGCGAAAGAAGCGGGCGAGCCACTCCATCTGATCGAGCTTGGACCAAGCGCCGGATTGAATCTGATGTGGGATCGCTATGGCCTGCGCTACGCCAGGGACGGCGAGACGTTTTCCCTCGGCTCGCCGGATGTGCCGCTGACGCTCGAATGCGAGTTGCGCGGCGACAAGCTGCCGCCGCTCGGCCCTGCGCCCAAGGTGGCGAGCCGCGTGGGCCTGGAGCGCAATCTCGTCGATCTTTCCGATCCTGCCGCGCGCGACTGGCTGAGGGCGCTGGTGTGGCCGGATCAGGTCGCGCGCTTCGCCAAGCTGGAAAAAGCGTTGACACTCTGCGACGGCGACAAGCCGGACGTCCGCGCCGGCAATGCGCTCGACCTGTTACCCGACGCCTTGGCGGCGGCGCCCGAGGATCAGCCGGTCTGCGTCTATCACACCATGGTCGTCTATCAATTTTCCGCGGAGATGCGCGAGGCGCTGGACGCGATCCTGGTCATGGCCGGGCTCCGCCGCCCGGTGTGGCGCATCAGCCTGGAGGGGACGCGGTCGGGCGACAACCCGCTGCTGCTTTATTCCTACCGCGGCGGAAACAAGGAAAAGCGCACGCTTGGCCTGTGCCATCCGCATGGCACCTGGCTTGAGTGGCTGGGGTAGGCGTGCCAGCTTTTCCGGAATGAGCGACGACATCCTGGATCCAGAACCGTTCACGGTTCCTGCCGGCTTCGCGCCGTTGAACTGGCGGCGCGGCTTCGGCCAGGTTATGGGCACGCTCTACGACCGCGCCGAAGCGGATGGCGGCTTCACGCGCGCCTTCCTCGTCGAGGAGCGCCATACCAACGGCATGAAGAACTGCCATGGGGGCATGTTGATGGCCTTCGCCGACATGGTGTTCGGCCATTCGGTGTCACTGACCCGCAAGGATCATCACTGGGTGACGATCCGTATGCTGACGGATTTCATTTCACCCGCCGCCCTCGGCGACTGGGTGGAAGGCACCAGCGAGGTCGTGGGCCGGGACGGCGATCTCTACACCTCGCGCGGACGCATCTGGGTGGGCGGACGCGCCGTCCTCACCGGCACCGGCATCTTCAAGTTCGCGACACCCCGAAAGGCGTCCCGCTAGATGGCGGATGAAATC
>DAIDUA010000002.1 GCA_027456965.1 Alphaproteobacteria bacterium
ACGAGAGCAGCGCAGACAACGTCATACAGGGCTGGGTGCAGGTCGCGCGCACCACCACACGCAGCCGGACCAAGGGACTCCCGCGCCGTCGTACCGACGGACGGTCGATGCGACGGTTCGGCGGCGTAAACCCCGGGGGAAGGCAAAGGTGCTCATTGGTTTGCCGCCTGACGCGCGGATTCCTAGGGCTTGCTGGTGCTTTCAAGGCGAAGGCGGGCTGACTGCGCGCACCACACATCATGATAGATAGCGGGTGCCGACGCGGCACTCGCTTTTCGCTTATATAAGGGGGCGGTCGGTAACGACGTCAGCCCACCACCGGCGGATCCTGCAGCCGCGCGAAGAATTTCTGCGATTGCTCCGAGCCCTGGAAGTAGTGCTTGGCCGTCGAGAAATCGGCGATCTTCGACCAGTTCGCCGCCACGTCGTCGGCGGTAGCCTTGTGGCCGAGATGGACGCCGTCGGTTTCCTCGAGCTGCGCCGCTGCGAAGACGCCCGCCGCCGCCGTCAGGATCACGCCGGTCGGCGCCTCCTCGCTGGCGAGATAGACCACGCCCGGCGTGACATATTCCGGCTTCAGCATTTCGAGCATGTTCGGCGGCATCAGGTTCTCGGTCATGCGCGTGCCGGCCACGGGGCAGATGGCGTTGACCTTGATGTTGTCCTTGGCGCCTTCCAGCTTCAGCGTGTTCATGAAGCCGACAAGCGACAGCTTCGCCGCGCCGTAATTCGTCTGACCGAAATTGCCGTAGAGCCCGGTGGAGGAGGTGGTCACCACGATGCGGCCGTATTGCTGGTCGCGCATGATCTGCCAGATCGCCTTGCAGGGCTTCACCGTGCCCATCAGATGCACGGCCATCACCGCGTCGAAATCCTTCAGCTCCATCTTGGAAAAGCTCTTGTCGCGCAGGATGCCGGCATTGGCGATCAGGATGTCGATGCGCCCGAACGCATCCATCGTCTGCTTGACGAGGTGCGCCACGCCCGCGTCGTCGGCGACGGAGGCGCCGTTGGCGATCGCCGTGCCACCCGCCGCCTTGATCTCGGCGACGACGGCTTCCGCCGCCTGGCTGTTGCCGCCCGTGCCGTCGACCGCACCGCCCAGATCGTTGATCACGACCTTGGCGCCGCGCTTGGCGAGGTCCAGCGCATGGGCGCGGCCCAACCCGCCGCCGGCGCCTGTGACGATTGCAACTTTGCCGTCGAAACGAATGGCCATGACGCATTCTCCCGGTCGCTGACAATTTGTCGGCGCCAGTGATCGCCCGGCAAAGGGCTTGCGGTCAAGTCAGGCGCTGGCGGGCTTCCGCTGCGCAAACATCCTTCTTAACGCCGCGTTGGCGGGATGCTCGATGAAGATCGCCAGCAGCGCGCCCCAACCGATACAAACGAGAAGCAGGAGGAAGGGTTCCGTCCACCACGTCAAAGCCACCCAGCGAACGCCCAACACGATGGTGTTCGCCGGCGGATAAACGCGCTGCTCGAAATAGCGGATAAGCTGCAGCCAGAAAGTCTGGCCCATGTAGATCGCATAGGACCATTCGCCGAGCTTGCGCGGTACGGTCGTGGAAAGCGCGCGCGCCAGGAAGCCTTTGTCGAAGGCGAGCACGAAGACCGAGCAGTCCAGCGCCAGCGCGGTCCACATGTCGGCGGGCCGGTGCGCCCAGCCCGTGCGATAGATCGCCCAGTAGAGAAAGCCGAGCAGCGCAAACTGAACGGCGGAATGGACCCATTCCGGAATGCGCTCGGCGCCGGCCTCGTTGGCCAGCCGGAACAGCATCGCCATGCCGACACCGACGGCGAATCCGGCCATGCCGCGGAAAATGCCGTCGTGGAAGGTGATGTCCAGGCCGTGACCGGAGGTCTCGGCCATGAAGGTCAGGGCCGCCAGCCCGGCGCCGGTCAGCGCCAGCGCACGGAACAGGCCGCCGCGCGACAACAGGGCGTAAATCGGAAACAGCAGGCAGAGCAGGAACTCGACGCTGACGAACCAGGAGGCGCCGTTCCAGGTCAACCAGGGAAACAGGTTCCAGGCCTGCACCAGGAACAGATTGGCGATAAAGCTCGGCCAGGTGTTCATCGGATGCCAGGGCTGGTGATAGATCGAGACATAGCCGCCGAGGTCGGCCAGCCCGTTCAGCGTCCACATCAGGAACAGCATCGACAACAGCGTGAACAGGTGCAGCGGATAAAGCCGCGACAGCCGCGCCTGCAGGAAAGGTGCGAACGCTTTGCCGCGCCAGAATTCCTGCGCCCGCGATCCGTAGACATGGATCAGGATGAAACCCGACAGCGCGAAGAAGAATTCCACCCACAGATAGCCTTTGCCGACCGGGAGGTCGAACAGCTTCAGCCCGCTATAACCGTGACCTTCGCAATAGTGGAACAGCACCAGGATCAGCGGCGGCAGGGCCCGCGCGCCGGCAAGCGCCTTGATCTCGAACGGGCGGTTAGCGGGTCGCATGGCGAGTCTTTCGAATCGGGGTAGAAGTCTAAGCTGCGGTCAAGCGGCGGGGCTAGCGTGGGTCAACATCTGCAGTCAGTGCTCCAGACGCCGCTCCTGAATGATCAATTATTGCCGCATCTGCAATCCCTGCTGGGCATCATTGTGATTTTGGCGACGGCCTGGATTTTCTCCGAGAACCGCCGCGCCTTTCCCCTGCGCACCGTCGCGTCGGGTCTCGCCTTGCAGATCGGGCTGGCGCTGCTGATGCTGAAGGTGCCCATGGCGCGCGACGCGCTGTTCGCGCTCAACGGCGTCGTCACGGCGCTGACGACGGCCACCAGGGCCGGCACATCCTTTGTCTTTGGGATGCTCGGCGGCGGCGATCCGCCGTTCGCCGTCACCAATCCCAGGGGGATGGTGAATTTCGCCTTCGGCATCTTGCCTCTGGTGATCGTGATCTCGGCGCTTTCGGCGCTGCTGTGGCATTGGCGGATCCTGCCCATCATCGTCAAGGCCATTGCCTTCGTGCTGCGCAAACTCCTGGGGATCGGCGGCGCGGTGGGGCTCGGCGGCGGGGCCATGGTGTTTCTCGGCAATGTCGAGGGTCTGCTCGTGATCCGCCCCTATCTCCAAAAGCTCACCCGCGCCGAGATATTCATTCTGTTCACGATAGGGCTCGCTGTCGTCTCGGGTACGGTCTTCGTGCTGTACGCCACGATCCTGAAAGATGTTCTTCCCGGCGCGCTCGGCCACGTCCTGGTCGCCTCGCTGTTGTCTTTGGTGAGCGCCATCGTGATCGGACGGATCATGGTCCCGAGCGAAGCCGGCATCGACGCGAGCGATGACCAAGGTCCGCGATATCGCTCAAGCATGGACTCGATCGCGCATGGCACGGAGGAAGGCCTCAAACTCTATTGGCAGATTATCGCCATGCTGGTCGTCGTCGTGGCGCTGGTGGCGCTGCTCAATGTGATCCTCGCCAATTTCCCGCCCGTCTGGGGTGCGCCATTGACCTTGCAGCGCATCTTCGGCTGGCTGTTCGCGCCCGTCGTATGGCTCCTCGGCGTGCCGTGGCGGGAAACCGCGACGGCCGGCAGTCTGCTCGGCCTCAAGACCATCCTCAACGAGGTGATCGCCTAACTGAGCATGGCGAGTCTGCCCAAAGGCGCGCTTGATCCGCGTTCCATGCTGATCATGGTCTACGCCCTGTGCGGGTTCGCGAATTTCTCCTCGGTGGGCATCCTGATTGCAGGCACCAGCGCGCTGGCGCCGGAGCGGCGCGACGAGATTGTTCCGCTTGCCCTGCGTGCGCTCGTCTCCGGGACGATGGCAAGTTGCATGACCGGCGCCGTGATTGGCATGTTGCCTGTTACCTGATCGAGATGCCTTCGCTGAGGCCATCGACGGCGCGCTGCTATTTCTGATCGTCACCGCGTGGTCTGCGGCGCACGTACAAGTTGCCGCGGTCGATGTTGGCGTTCGCATTGGCGTCAAAACGCGACGTGCGGACACACTTCTAAACGATGCCTTAACCATCCACGAGCGACGCTGCATGAAGAAGTGCGATTGATAAGCGCGTCTGATGGACAGGAAATCGGAAGAAGCGCCGCGGAATGCTGCCCAAGAGCCGGAGCGGTCGAGCAGTCGCATCGCACTAAAGGATATCGAAAGCTCGATCCTGCTGCAGGGTGTCGCATACTGGCGCGATCTGAGCGGTGAACGAAGCTTCCCGGCGCGAACGGATGTGACGCCGCGCGATCTGGCGGCGCTGTTGCGGAATACGACGCTGTTGCGCGTGATCGACGACGGCAAGGACTATGAATACCGGATCGTCGGCGACGCTTTCGTGATGGCGCATGGCGTTTCGTTCCAAGGTAAGCGCTGGAGTGAAGCGGGAAAGCTCTTCCCCGGTTATCATGCCTTGATTAAATCCGTTTACGATCGGGTCGTGCGTAAGGGCGAGCCCATCGCCATGCGTGGCTGGATCGAGCGCGGCGGCGAGAGTTCCGAGATGGTCTACAGCGAGTACGTCTTCCTTCCGTTGGGTGCAGACGGCAAGACGGTCGACCACATCCTGGTATTCGCCGTCTATCTCCCGCGCGAAAAGCACACCCAGCCAGCTTGAAATACCCGAAAATGGGCTAATCTCCCCCGCCGATCCGGCGGGGGAGAACGATGGCGCTTGACGCCGCGACACGCGAACAACTGCTCGAAACCGTGCGGCGTTTCGTGCGCGAGAAATGCGTGCCCATGGAAGCCATGGTCGCCGAGGACGACTGTATTCCCGACGGCATGCTGGCCGAGATGCGCGCCCTCGGCCTTTTCGGCCTGTCCATTCCTCTCGAATATGGCGGGCTCGGCCTGACGATGGAGGAAGAGGCCCTCGTCGTCATCGAGTTGTGCCACACCTCGCCGGCGTTCCGCTCCGCCATCGGCACCAATGTCGGCATCGGCAGTCAGGGCATGGTAATGTTCGGCACTGATGCCCAGAAGCAGGAGTGGCTGCCGCGGCTCGCCAGCGGCGAGGTGATCGCGAGCTTCGCGCTGACCGAACCTGGGGCGGGTTCCGACGCGGCCTCTTTGCGCACGACGGCCATCCGCGACGGCGAGGTTTATGTCGTCAACGGCACCAAGCGCTACATCACCAACGCGGACCGTGCCGGCATGTTCACGTTGCTGGCGCGCACGGATCCGCGGAAGAAAGGCGCTTCGGGCATCTCCGCCTTCATCGTGCCCGCCGACATCAAGGGCATCGGCATCGGGAAACCGGAAAAGAAGATGGGCCAGCAGGGCGCCCATATCTGCGACGTGATTTTCGAGGATGCGCGTGTGCCGGCGGATCTGCGCCTTGGCGAGGAAGGAGAGGGTTTCAAGCTGGCGATGCGGGTGCTCGACCGTGGTCGGCTGCATATCTCCAGCGTTTGCGTTGGCGTTGCCGAGCGGCTGATCGGAGAGGCCGTCGCCTACGCGCAGGACCGCGAACAGTTCGGCAGGAAGATTGCCGAGTTCCAGCTCATCCAGGCGATGCTGGCCGATTCCAAGACCGAAGCCTATGCGGCGCGATCAATGCTGATCGACGCAGCGCGGAAGTACGACACCGGCCAGAGCGTCACCATGGAGGCGGCGTGCGCGAAGTACTTCGCCTCGGAGATGGTTGGTCGCGTCGCCGACCGGACGGTGCAAATTTTCGGCGGCGCGGGGTACGTCGCCGGTTACGGCATCGAGCGTTTCTATCGCGACGTCCGCATATTCCGCATCTATGAAGGCACCAGCCAGGTGCAGCAGCTCGTTATTGCCAAGAACCTCTTGAAAGGCTGCGCTTGACGAAACGCGACGCAAAGACTCTGAACCGGCTTCTGCGCGACATCCGCGCCTGCAGGATCTGTGAAGCGCATCTGCCACATGGCGTCAGGCCGATCATTCACGCGAGCGCCACAGCTAAGCTCTGCATCGTCGCCCAGGCGCCGGGCATCCGCGTGCACGAGACCGGGATTTCCTTCAACGATCCTTCGGGAGATCGCTTGCGCGAGTGGATGGGTGTCGATCGCGAGACCTTTTACGACGAAAGCCGTGTCGCCATCATCGGCATGGGTTTTTGCTTTCCTGGCTACGACGCCAAGGGCGGCGACCTGCCGCCGCGCAAGGAATGCGCCGAAGCGTGGCAGGACAAGCTTTTCGCAACGCTGCCCACGTTTCCCCTGACGCTGCTGGTCGGGACCTACGCGTTCGACTGGCACCTTCGGGACCGCGCGAAACGCAACGTCACCGAAACCGTGAAAGCTTGGCGCGAGTACACGCCGCGTTATCTGCCGCTGCCCCATCCGTCCTGGCGCAACAATGCCTGGCTGCAGAAGAACCCGTGGTTTGCGAAGGAGCTTCTGCCCTATTTGCGCAGGCGTGTGGCCACCGTGATCGGAAGTTCGAAAGGTACGGCGGGCAGGCCGTCCGAATTGTAGACATTGCAGATCGGGCTGTCGGCCCAGCAGAACCGCACAAACGCCGGGTCGCGGAATTTCGTCACGTCGAGGTCGATTTCATTCCTGTTCTGTCTGGCGTCGACGAAGCGGCAGTGCATGGCCCCGTCGCAAACCTGGAAGCTGATCGGGCGGTTCGACTCGTAGACAGTCAATCCCTTGTCGGTGTGGGCGAAGCTCACTGCAACCGTGTTCCGCTTGCGGATGGCGTTCACAGGCGTCGGCCCGGAATCCGCGACGTTCATGCCGTAGATCATGTGCTCGGCGATCAGCGACAGGCGCCGGCCAACCTCCTGCTTGTTGGTGGGATGGATGTTGTCGGTCTGACCGATATCGATGGTCACGGCGAGGCCCGCGTTCGGCGTCGTGTCGGCGACGCGGCGCTGCACCTCGCGCAAGTCGGCCCAATCGGAGTGTTCGGGCTTGGTGCTGTACGGCCCGAAGTCGGGAAGCTGCACGATGACGAAGGGCGTATCCGCGCCGAATTGTTTGCGCCAATCAGAGATGAGCGCGGGAAGCAGGCGGCCATATTCCTTGGGCTGCCAGGCATCGGATTCGCCCTGATACCAGACGATGCCGCGCACCTGAGTTGCCCCCAGGGGCAGGATCATGCCGTTGTAGAGGTCCGACAGGCCGAACTGGTTGAGCCAGGGAATGCCGGCGATCACGCCTGTCCGGCTCATGGGCGCCGACAGTTTGTAGCGCCACGGTGTCGTGAGCGGAACGACGGAGCCGGCCGCGAGCTTGAGCGTCATCTGGTCGGCGGGGGCCAGCATGTCGGCGCCGCCGAGCACGCCGACCGCGATCAGATTCTTGCCCGCGTGCAGCGTACCGGCTGGGACATCGTAAACGCGTTGCACGTCATAACCCTGCAAGTCGCCGACCTCGACGCCGTTGACCCAGGTCGTGTCCGCTTGGTCGATGGCGCCGAGCGAGAGGACTGCGGCGCCCTTCGCCTGTTCGGCGCTTAACGTGATGGTCTCGCGCAGCCATACAACGCCGTTGAATGTCTTCAGGACTGGCACGTTCCATTCACGCCAGGTGCCGGTCGGCACGATCTGGGCCCAAGATGAATCGTCGTAGGCGGGGTCGTGCCATGCGGGCGTCGCGGCGCTGGCGGGATCGTGTGCCAGCCACCAGGTATGCGCGATCGCGTTCCACTTTTTCACACCTCGCTTTGGCGATGCGGCATAGACCGGGAGGAGGTCGAGATATTGGTCGTAGCCGCCCAGCGCGCGCATCTTGCCCATGCTGAGCCAGGCTTGGATGACGGAGCCGCCCCAGGCGTCTTCGATCAGTCCGATCGGCAGGTTGACGGCCGGCTGCAGATCGCGGCCGAAGAAGTAGCAGGCCGCGGAGAATTCCTTGGCGGTTTGCGGACTGGTTACCGACCACTCGGCGCCCGCGCCGAAGGTCGTGCGCGGCGTGGCGCTGGGGAACCGTTCCACATGCAGCAAACGGATATTCGGGTTGCTGGCGCTGTTGAGGTCCGCGTCGTAATTCGATGCCAGGCGCAGTGGGAACTCCATGTTGGACTGCCCGGAGCAGAGATAGACATCGCCGATCAGCACGTCGTTGTTGGTTTGGCTCTGTCCGGAACTGGAAGTCGCCGTCAGCTCGTAAGGGCCGCCGGCCTTGAGCGGCGCCAGCACGGCGTCCCACTGGCCGGCGGCATCGGCGGTCGCATGGGCGCTTTCGCCGGCCAGCGTCACCGTCACCGTGTCCGCCGGCTTCGCCGCTCCCCAAACGTGAATCGGCTTGTCGCGCTGAAGAACTTCGTGGTCCTGGAAGAGCGCGTAGAGCAGGGGAGGCGCTTCGGCCGCCGCCGCGGGCTTCGCGGCATGGCTGGCATCGAACATCCACGACGTACCGGCCGAATTCGCCGCGCAACCGCCAAGGATCAAGCCCAGAGAAATCGGCAGAATCGCCCATGGAGACTTGTTCACTCGCGTTTCCCCTTTATTCCGTTACACTTTTCCGTGCTTATGACAGCGCTAACATATCGATTTGTGAATCTCCAGCCCGTACTCCTGTAACGCCGCTACAAATGAAAGTGACCGGATGGGCAGAACCTTCGTCGTCCTGGCAAGCATTCTCGTGATCGCCTGCACGCTCGGAGCCTGTGCGCCGGTCATTGCGCCGCTCGGGCTGTCGAACGACACTCCCACGGTTGAAACGGACTTCTTTTTGACGCGCGATGGCCTGCGGCTGCCTCTACGCCACTGGGACGCCGACCACCCGAAGGCGATCATCGTCGCGCTGCACGGCATGAGCGACTATTCCGAAGCCTTCGACATGCCGGCGCCCTGGTGGGCGAGCCAGGGGATCACCACCTACGCCTACGATCAGCGCGGCTTCGGCAAAGCGCCGCATCGGGGAATTTGGCCGGGCGGCAAGGCGCTGCGCGAGGACTTCGAAGATTGTGTCGAAGCCGTGCGCGAACGAAATCCCGGCGTGCCGGTTTTTGCGCTTGGCGAGAGCATGGGCGGCGCGGTGGTGCTGACGGCGTTGACGGATCCGACTCCGCCGCGCGTCGACGGCGTCATCCTGGTCGCACCGGCCGTATGGTCGCGCGAGGACATGCCGCTGTCCTATCGCGTGGCGCTGTGGTTGACCGCGCACACGATGCCGTGGCTGGAGCTTTCCGGCAACGGACTGCACATCTGGCCGTCCGACAATATCGAAATGCTGAGAAAACTTTCGCGCGATCCGCTGTTCCAGAAGCACACGCGGGCCGATGCGGTGTGGGGTCTGGTGAATCTGATGGATGCCGCGCGGAAGGCGCCGCTTCGTCTTCCCGCCCGCACGCCGCCCATTCTTTATCTCTTCGGCGACAAGGACCAGATCGTGCCGCGTGCGCCGACCGAGGCGGTCGCCAAAGAGCTTGGGACGCGCGCCGAGGTCCACGAATATCCCGACGGCTATCACATGCTGCTGCGCGACCTCGACGGTCCGAGCATCTGGAAGGATATCGTGACGTGGATCGACAAAGTCTCGCGCAAACCTAAGGCTTGATCGTGCTTGCGGTGATGTGGACGGTCGCCGTGGCGCTGATGTCCGCGGACGAACTTCCAAGTGCGACGGCATAATCGCCTTCGGCCACGCGCCAGACATTCGCAACGGTGTCGAATGTCGCCAGCAGCCGCGGATCGGCTGTCACCGTGACGTGTTGCGTCTCATCCGGTTTCAAGTCGACCTTGCTCCAGCCGACCAGTCGCGCGACCCCGCCGGGCGGCGTCACATAGACCTGCGCGGTCTGCATGCCCTCCCGCTTGCCGCTGTTGCGCACGTCGAAGCTTGCGGTCACCGTCGCTCCGCCGGTGGCGCTCAAGCCGCTCAAGTTGAAGGAGGTGTAGGATAGGCCGAACCCGAAGGGGAAAAGCGGCGTCAGGCTTTTCGCTTCAAACCATTTGTATCCGATATTCGCACCCTCGGTGTAATCGACGTCGTAGGGCGTTATCCTGCTGCCCTCCGCGACGAGCAATGGCGTGCCGTCCGTGCCGGGAATGACCGGACGGGGTAATTGGCTTTCGCTTTGGGGAAAGGTGATCGGCAGGCGGCCGGACGGGTTCACCTTGCCGAACAGGATATCGGCGATCGCGTTGGCGCCGCGGTTGCCCGGGTACCAGGCCTCCAGTACCGCACCGACCTTGCCGAGCCACGGCATCAGCACCGGCCCGCCCGTTTCCAGCACTACGACGGTCCGCGGATTCGCCGCGGCGACGGCCGCGATCAGCGCATCCTGGTTTCCGTAAAGCGAAAGATTGGGCACGTCCCGGCCTTCGTGCATCCATTGCCGGGCGAAGACGACGGCGATTTGCGAACTGCGTGCCAGCTTGACGGCGCCGGCGATGTCGTTGCCGTCGCTGAAACGGACCTGTGTGCCGCGCGCAGCGGCACGGATCATCGCCAGCGGCGCGGGCGGATCGAGGACGATCGTGTCTCGGGGGATTTGGACGGGCCGTCCGGCGATCTCCCGCACGGCGCCGCCGATCAGGATTTCCTGCGACGGATTGTTGCCAATGGGAATCACCTGCGACGAGCCGCCGCCCGAATAGACGCCGACATCGGCGCGCCCGCCGATGACTGCAATGCTTCGGCTATGCGCGGAAAGCGGTAACAGTCCGTCGCTGTTCTTCAACAGTACGATGCCTTCATCCGCGACGCGCTGCGCCACCTGAAGGTCGGCCTCGGTGTCGATCGGACGTTTGACCGGCGGATCGTCGAAAAGACCGTTCGCAAACATGGCGTGCAGAATGCGGCGCGCCATGTCATCCAGGCGATCGCCGCTCACCGAGCCGTCGAGAATCGCCATGCGGAGCGGGTCGCCGAAATAATCTTCCCGGTCGAGATTGTAGGCGGACTCCTGGTCGAGGCCGTTGTTCGCCGCGTCCACGGTCGAATGTACGGCCCCCCAATCCGACATCACAAAGCCTTTGTAGCCCCAGTCCTGTTTCAGCACCTTGTTGAGCAGATAGTCGTTTTCGCAGGAATAGGTGTCGTTCACCCGATTGTAGGCGCACATCACCGAGCCGGGATCGCCGCGCTCGATGGCGATCTCGAAAGCCAGCAGATCGCTTTCGCGCATCGAGGCATTGTCGATGTTGGCGCTCATCAGGCCGCGGCCGGTTTCCTGATCGTTCATCGCGAAATGCTTGATCGTCGAGATGATGTGCTGATCCTGGATGCCGCGGATGGCTGCACCCACCATCGTGCCGGCGAGCAGCGGGTCTTCGCCGGAGTATTCGAAGGTCCGTCCACCCCGCGGGTCGCGCGTCAGATCGATGCCGCCGGCAAGCAGCACGTTGAAGCCCTTGTCGCGTGCTTCCTGTCCGATCATGGCGCCGCCGTCATAGGCCAGATCGCTGTTCCAGCTTGCCGCCGTCAGGAGCGAGGAAGGCAACGCGGTCGCCTGGTCGCCGGGGCGCATGTGACCGCCGTTTGCCACGCCCAGGCTGGCGTCGGTTTCAAGCAAGGCCGGAATTCCCAACCGCGCGACGCCGGGGACGTAGCCGGCGGAGCTGGGCAGCGCGGCACGAATGGCCGGGGTGTAGCCTCTGGGCAGCCACGGCGAGTCGAGGCCCACATAGCCGTGCACGAGTCTCACCTCTTCTTCCCGCGTCATCTTCGATTGCAGCATCTCGGCGCGGACACCGGGCGTCAGCGAGGTGTTCATCCAGGGCGGAGCCGACGTGGGTTGCGCCTGGGATGCGGCGGTCCACGAACTGAGGAAGGCGATGAGCGAAACGACGGTCGTGCTGGAAAGCCCCGATTTCACGGTAGTCCCCCGTTGGAATATGGACTCAGACTAAAATGTCCAAAACCGCGTGTCTAACAGCCCGGGGCAAGGCGTGCGGCCTCTGCGGCGGTTCTTTCGTCGTGTCATGTCGCTTCTGCGGGCCGCCAGGGCTCTCTCACGGCCGCGCCATGAATTCCGCGAGTGCCGCGGCAACCCTGCGGTTGGCCGCTTCGGAGCCGACGGTCAGCCGCAGGCAGTCGGGCAAACCATAATTGGCGACGCCGCGCAGAATCAGCCCGCATCCGCACAAAAAGCGGTCCGCGTCCGCCGCCGTCTTGCCTGGCCGGTGCGGAAACCGGATCAGGAGGAAGTTGCCGACGCTGTCGGCGACGACCAGGCCCGCCGCGCGGACGGCGTCCGTGATCCAGGCGCGCCAGCGTTCGTTGTGTTCGACGGAACGCTGGACGTGGTCATGGTCCCGCAGCGCGGCGGCGGCCGCATATTGCGCAGGCACCGACACGTTGAACGGGTCACGAACGCGGTGGAGAACGTCCGCGACCGGCGCCGGACAATAGGCCCAGCCGACGCGAAGTCCCGCGAGTGCGTACACCTTGGAGAAGGTACGCGTCATCACCACGTTCGCGAACCGCGCGGCCAGCTCCATTCCGTTCTCGTAGTCGTTGCGGCGGACATATTCGGCATAGGCCGCGTCGATCACCAGCAGCGTATCCGGCCCGAGGCCCGCATGGAGACGGCGTACCTCGTCCCCTGTGAGGTAGGTCCCCGTCGGATTGTTGGGATTGGCGAGATAGACGATCCGCGTTTTCGACGACACATGCGCCAGCATGACGTCGACGTCGACGCGCAAATCCTTCTCCGGCGCCGCGACGGGAACGCCGCTGTTGGACAACGCCGCGAGGCGATAGACGAGAAAGGCATGCTCGCTGAACAGCACTTCGTCGCCGGGGCGCAGATAGGCGTTCGCCAGCAGGGTGAGGAGTTCGTTGGAACCGTTGCCGCTGACGATGCGCGATGGATCCAGGCCGTAAGTTTCGCCGATCGCATCCCGCAGCATCTGTGCCGAGCCTTCGGGATAGATCGAGACGGATTTGGCGGCGTGCTCATAGGCCTCGAGCGCTTTGGGGCTCGGACCAAGCGCCGATTCGTTGGAGGACAGCTTGATCGGATTTTTCACGCCGGAAACGGTCGCTCGTCCGCCGACATAGGGCGCGATGTCCAGTACGCCTGGCTTAGGTGTGAGCGTCATCCTTTTTCTCCCTTGTGTATCGCGCCATGACGCTGCGGCCTGCGCGATAAGCAGCGAGATTGAGATCGGCATAGCCTTCCTTCACGGCCGAGGCGATGACAGGTTCCCAATCGATGTCGGTCAGGCCGGTCGCCTCGACCAGCGCGCCAAAGAGCACGACGTTCGCGACGCGCGGATCGCCGATCTGCGTGGCGATATCGAGGGCCTTGATCGCGGTCGTGTCGACTTTTGCCTTGAGGATGCCGATGACGTCGCCGGGATAGTCTCTCTGCCCCGTCAGGATCGGAGCGGACGGTATCTGGTGGTCGTTGACGATCGCCTTGCCGCCCGGTTTGACGAATTCAAGCCAGCGCAGCGCCTCCATCGTCTCGAAGGAAACCAGGACGGCGGCGCCGCCCTTTCCGATGATCGGCGAATGGACGGCGTCGCCGTAGCGGACCTGGGTGCTGAC
>DAIDUA010000003.1 GCA_027456965.1 Alphaproteobacteria bacterium
CCTCAGTGAGCGCGGCGCGGCGTTTTCGTTGAGCATTCGCGACTCCATGGAGCGCAAGGTGAGCGTGCGCGGCCGCGCCGTCGGCGGCATGGCCGCGGTCTGGCTCGCGCCGGAGACCGTCACTGCGGTGGCGCCGACGGATTTCCGCGCCATTCTCGACGCCCTGCCCGTCCCGGTGTGGTTGCGCGACCGGACGCTGTCACTGGTGTGGGGCAATCACGCCTTCCTGACCGCGGCTGGCGCCGCCGACGTGGATGGGGCGGTCCGCGAGCAGGTGGCACTGGAGAAGACCGAACGCGATCTGGCGGCCACCGCGCGCTCGCAAAGCCAGCCAATGGAAGCCAAGCGGTTTTCCGTGGTTGCGGGTCATCGCCGCGCGCTGGCGTTCACGGAAGTTCCGGTCGACGCCGGAGTCGTCGGCACGGCCCATTACGTGACCGGGGTGGCGGCGATCGAAGCGCGGCTGCAGCAACATATCGATGCACACACCGACACCCTGGACAAGCTGGCGACGGCAGTCGCCATCTTCGACCGCGATCAAAAGCTCAGCTTCTACAATCGTGCCTTCGCCCGCCTCTGGAGCCTGCCGGAAACATGGCTCGACACGCATCCGAACGATGGCGATATCCTGGATCGCCTACGCGAGGCGCGGAAATTACCTGAGCAGCGCGATTATCAGGGCTGGAAGCGCGGGCGGCTGGCACTCTATCAGACCGCGCGGGACTACCCTTCGGAAGAATTGTGGCATGTGCCCGGCGGCAAGACGATGCGCGTCGTGGCACAGCCGCACCCTTTTGGCGGCCTGACGTTCCTGTACGAGGACGTCACCGAACGCATCACCCTGGAGAGTTCCTACAACACCCTCATCAAAGTGCAGTCCGCGACGCTCGACACGCTGCAGGAAGGCGTTGCCGTGTTCGGACCGGACGGCAAGCTCAAACTCCACAACGCGGCGTTTGCGAAGATTTGGGCCTTGAGCGTAAAGGATCTGACCGGCGAACCCCATGTGCGCGCCATCGCGGCGGCCTGCGCCGACAAATTCGGCGACACGGGCGTCTGGGACCGCTTGATCCAAAATATCGTCTCCGGCGCAAACCTGCAGCGCGACATGGGAGAGATCGAGCGCAACGACCGCACAATCCTGTCGCTTGGTCTGTCGCCGCTGCCCGACGGCGCCACGCTGGTCACCTTCGCCGATGTCACTGATCGCTTCCGCATCGAGGGCGTGCTGCGCGAGCGCGCCGAAGCATTGGAAGCCGCGGACCGGCTCAAGTCCGACTTCATCAAACACGTGTCCTACGAGCTGAGGACGCCGCTCAACACGATTCTCGGCTTCGCCGAACATTTGTCGACAGAAGTGCCGGGGCCGCTTAACGAACGGCAAGGCGAATATGTCCAGGCGATCGTCTCGGGATCGAATACGTTGAAAAGCCTGGTCAACGATATTCTCGATCTGGCGCTCATCGAATCCGGTGCGCTCAGGCTCGAACTCGAACGCATCGATCTCCATACACTGCTCACGGAAGTTGCGGCCCATGCACGCGATTGGGCATCGAAGGTCGGCCTCAGCCTGGAGGTGGATTGTCCGGCGGACGCAGGACAGTTCCTGGCCGACGAGCGCCGTATCCGCCAGGTGGTGTTCAACCTCCTGTCCAACGCCTTCAAGTTTACGCCCAAGGATGGCGTCATCGTGCTCGGTGGCCATATCGAGGGCGAAGACGTCCAGATCTACGTGCGCGACAACGGACCGGGTATCGCTCCCGAAGTCCGAGCCAACGTCTTCGAGCGCTTCTCGGCCAAAGGCAACGCCGGCCAGCGCGGCGGCGCGGGCCTCGGCTTGGCGTTGGTCAACCGCTTCGTGGAACTGCACGACGGTTGGGTCGAAATCGAAAGCGACAACGGGACGCTGGTGCGCTGTCATCTGCCGCGTCGCATCCACGACGCCCCGTCGTCTCCGGATGACGAGCGCAAGATCGCGTAGCCGACGTGCGCTTGACCAGAACGGGCCGGCGCAGCGCCTAATGTTGGGTCTTCGGCGTCCGTACGACCATGCCGTCCAACTCCGTTGTCACGGTGATCTGACACGATAGTCGGCTGTTCGATTCAACGTCTTGGGCGAAATCCAGCATGGTTTCTTCCATGTCCTGCTTGGGCGGCAACTTCTCCAGCCAAGCGGAATCGACGTAGACATGGCAGGTCGCACAGGCGCAAGCGCCTCCGCAGTCGGCATCAATGCCAGGAATGAGGTTTTTCACGGCCCCTTCCATCACCGACCAGCCGGCTGGCACCTCCACGTCGCGCTCTGTGCCTTTTTCGTCGATATATTTGATCTTGGGCATAGACGTCCTCAGGCAAAGCTTTTCATGGGAACGGAGAGATCGGCAAGATGCTCCGGTGCAACATGCGAGCCGGCCGCAATCAGCTTGCGGCCGACGAGATATTCGGACGGCGCGTTCACTGCCTCCACGGCGGCAACGGCACCGTCACGCAGATGGAAAGCGGCGAATTTGCGTGATGTAGGATCGCCACGAACTACAATTTGGTCGTCGGCGCGCGCCAGCCCCGCGATCTGCAGCTTCAGATCGTACTGGTCAGACCAGAACCAGGGCACTTCGCTATAGGTCTTGGGCTTGCCTGCCATCGCGTATGCCGCATGTTTGGCTTGGTCGATGGCGTTCTGTACGCTTTCCAGCCGTAATGGAATGCCTTCGCGGCCGACATGCCATGTGCAGTCACCCGCGGCGAAAATCGCTGGATCTGCCGTCGCGCAATTCTGGTCGACGACGATGCCATCTTCGCACGCGAGACCGGCTTCTTTGGCAAGTTCCACGTTGGGCACGACGCCGATGCCAACCAATGCGATATCGGCCGGAAAGTGATTAGCACCCGCTTTCACGGATTTTAGTTGGCCGGCACCTTCGAAGGCGTCGACGCCTGTGTTGAGCAACAATTTGACGCCAGCCGCGCGGTGTGCCTGCTCGAAGAAGTCAGACACCGGTTTGGACACGGCTCGCGCCATCACCCGATCCATAGCTTCGAAAACCGTCACATCGAGACCGTGCTTCACGGCGACAGCCGCGACCTCGAGACCGATATAGCCGCCACCAACAACGGCCAGCCGCTTACCCTTCTGGAAGACCGCGTTCAGGCCGTCCACGTCCTCGATACTGCGCAGATAATGGATGCCGGCGAGGACCGCACCAGGACACTTGATCCGGCGCACCCGTGTTCCGGTTGCCAGCAGCAGCATGCTGTACGGCAGCGTACGGCCGTCAGACAGCAATACGGACCTGGCCTTGCGATCGATGGCACGCACCGCAACGCCGAGGATCAGCTCGCAGTCCGATTCGCGGTAGAAGCTGTCCGGCTTAAGGAACAGGCGGGCGCGTTCGAGCGTACCCATCAGATAGGCTTTGGACAGCGGCGGGCGCTGATAGGGCGCATAAGGCTCGTCGCCAACCATGGCGATGGCGCCAGCATAGCCCTCGGCTCGAAGAGTCGCGACGGCCTGCGCGGCGGCCTGGCCGGCGCCAATAATGACAATTCTCTGCAGCATGATGGTCCGAAACAGGATTTCAAGAAGAGGGCTAACATGTCCGACCGGCATGCTGGAATCAACCGTTTGGAGGACGCGTTGAGGCTGCCGCCGCACCGCGCTACAACAGTGGTGATGTTGACGGATTCACATAGCTTTTTGAGCCGGATCACCCTCCCTGATCTGACCGCCACCAAGGCGCTCGGCATGCGCGTCGCCGGGCGCCTGCAGATCGGCGATACGGTGGCGCTCAAAGGCGATCTGGGCGCGGGAAAAACCACACTGGCGCGTGCGATCCTGCGGACGCTTACCGTGGCGGAAAGCGTGCCCAGCCCGACCTTCACGCTCGTTCAGACTTACGAAACGCCGAGGCTGGCGGTACGGCATTACGACCTTTACCGTATCGAGAACCCTCGCGACATCGACGAGCTCGGGCTCGACGAAGCCTTGGAGGAAGGCGCAGTGCTGATCGAATGGCCGGAACATGCCGGCAGCCGCCTTCCCGGCGATGCGCTCCAAATCGCGCTGACCGCGACCGGTGCACAATCACGGCTTGCAGACATCACCGGACCAGCCCGTTGGGCGCCCGTTTTCACGGAAGGCGCCCTTGTCCGCTGACCGCACCGAAGCCATGCAGGCATTCCTTGCACGCGCCGGCTGGGACGCGGCAAAACACGTTCCGCTTCCCGGAGACGCTTCCACGCGGCGTTACATCCGCCTCCTCCTGAACGGCCGTCCGGCGATGCTGATGGACCAGCCGCAGTCGGCGGAAACGCCGCCGGCGGCGGCTAACGCCACGCCCAGCGAACGGCGCGCGCTCGGCTACAACGCCGTCGCACGCTTGGCCGGAGCGGACTGCGCCCGTTTCGTCGCCGTGGCGCATTACCTGCGGGCCATGGGATTGAGCGCACCGGAAATCTACGCCGCCGATCCTACGAACGGCTTTGTGCTGATTGAAGATCTTGGCAACGGACTTTTCGCGGACGCGCTGACTAAGGGCGCCGATGAGCGAACGCTTTACTTGGCGGCGGTCGAGGTGCTGGCCAAGCTGCATGCACGCCCGGCACCCACACTCCTGCCGCCCGACAAACATCTTCACACCTATGACGCAACCGCGCTTCTGGCCGAGGTCAACCTGCTGGCCGAATGGTTCTTCCCCGTCGCGCTCGGGCGCTGCGGCAGCGGCGCTGAGATGGAAGAGCATCGCGAACTCTGGCGCGCGGCATTGGCACCATTCCTGCGCGCACCTCCCGTGTTTGTGCATCGCGACTACCACGCGCAAAATCTGTTGTGGCTGCCGGGCCGCAGCAATGTGGCCCGGGTGGGCCTGATCGACTTCCAGGACGCGGTGGCCGGCGCGAAAGCCTACGATCTGGTGTCGCTGATCGAGGATGCACGTCGCGACGTAGCCCCAGCCTTGGGAGAAGCCGCTGCCACGCACTATCTGGCCACCATGCGCGAACAAGGGATGCCATTGGACGGCGCAGCCTTCGCCGAGGAAATGGCGGTATTTGCCGCCCAGCGCAATGCCAAGATCGTCGGTATTTTCGCGCGACTTTTCCGCCGTGACGGGAAGCCGCGCTACCTGTCCTATCTACCGAGGGTATGGTCCTATTTAAACCGGGACCTTGAACATCCCGCGCTGGCGGCGCTCAAATCGTGGTATGACCGCGCCATCCCGCAGGACGCCCGCGGTGTCCCGCAGGGCGGAGGAGCATGAGATGAGTTCACCCACGCGCGCGATGATCATGGCGGCAGGGCTGGGCACGCGCATGCGCCCCCTCACCAATGATCGGCCCAAGCCGCTGGTCGTCGTTGGCGGCAAGACGTTGATCGACCACGCCATCGACCGGCTGGTCGCGGCCGGAGTTACGATCCTCGTTGTCAACGTCCATTACAAAGCTGAGATGATCAGAGAGCATCTGGCCGGACGCAAAGATGTCGAAATCCATTTTTCCGACGAATCCGACGGCTTGCTCGGCACCGGCGGCGGCGTCGCCAAGGCGCTGGCAAAGTTCGCCAACGAGCCGTTCTTCATCCACAATTCGGATACGATATGGGTCGAAGGCTACGGCGCCGCGCTTGAACGCATGAAATCGCGCTGGAATCCCGATCAGATGGACGCCCTGCTGCTCATGGCACCCATGGTTACGGCGATGGGCTACGAAGGCACGGGCGATTTCATGATGGATGGCGAAGGGCTTTTATCGCGCGTGCCTCCCGGCAGAGTTTCGCCGTTCGCGTATCCCGGCGTACAGATTGTCCATCCGCGTCTGTTCGAGAATGCGCCGGCTGGCGGCTTCTCGACCAATATTCTTTGGGATCGCGCCATCGAGAAAGAACGACTGTTCGGCGTACGGCTGGACGGCGTCTGGATTCATGTCGGCACGCCGCAGGCCGTCGCCGAGGCCGATGCATTCCTGGCAGACCTTGCCCCGGCCGCCTGACAGCGCGCAGGGCGCCAACGTCTTCACGATCCCCGCGAGCGCGCCCTTCTCCGCGACTCTGACGCAAGGACTGCTGCAACGTTTCGGCGGCGACGGGTTGGCGATGGCCGATATCACGATTTATCTGCCGACGCGGCGTGCAGCGCGCAGCATCTCCGAGATATTCGCCAAGGAAGCCGGTGGCGCGACCTTGCTGCCGGATTTTCGACCGCTGGGCGACGTGGATGAAGACGAACTGCTGCTCGACGCTGCTGCCGACGATCTAGGATTGAGACCGTCCATCGCGCCTTTGCGCCGGCGCCTGCTGCTGGCGACGTTGATCC
>DAIDUA010000004.1 GCA_027456965.1 Alphaproteobacteria bacterium
CGCCGGTGCCCATCATGGCCTTGCCCATCTCGGAGATCACGCTCTTGATGTCGGCGAAGTCCAGGTTGATCAGGCCCGGCATGACGATCAGGTCGGTGACGCCGCGCACGCCGGCATGCAACACGTCGTCCGCCATGGCGAAGGCCTGCGCGAAGGTGGTGCGGTCGTTGGCGACGCGGAACAGATTCTGGTTGGGGATGACGATCAGCGTGTGGACGTATTGCTGAAGATCGAGGATGCCCTTTTCGGCGATGCGCAGACGCTTGTCGCCCTCGAAGGCGAACGGCTTGGTCACGACGCCGACCGTGAGGATGCCCCGCTCGCGCACGGCGCGGGCGATGACGGGCGCCGCACCGGTGCCGGTGCCGCCGCCCATGCCGGCGGTGATGAAGACCATGTGGGAGTCGGCGAGATGTTCGAGGATCTCCTCCAGCGTCTCTTCGGCTCCGGCGCGGCCGACATCGGGCTGGGCTCCGGCGCCCAGACCTTCCGTGGTATGCGCCCCGAGCTGGATGCGCCGTTCCGACTTCGATTGGGAAAGCGCCTGCGCATCGGTGTTCGCCACCACGAAGTCCACGCCTTCGAGCTTGGACGCGATCATGTTGTTGACCGCATTGCCGCCAGCGCCGCCCACGCCAAGTACCGTGATCCTTGGACGCAATTCCGTCGTCTGGGGCGTCTTAAAATTGATCGCCATTCCTACTCTCCTTGGCTGCGCGCTTGTTCATCACCCTTGCACTACCCATCCGAATCGAATCACTCGATTCTTTGTTGAATCATCCGAACAGCCCACCGGTCAACCGAGAAAGCCAACCTTTCGAGCCTGTTTCGGTCGGCGACAATGCGAGTTCGGGATTGAGAACCTCCGGCGGCATCGTTGCGCCCGCCATCAGCAAACCCACCGCGCTGGCGTAATCGGGACCCGCCGACGCGGCCGGCAGTCCGGTGAAGCTTTGCGGACGGCCGATGCGGACCTGTTTGTTGAGCAGACGACCGCAAAGCTCGCGCGCGCCGGCCAGCTGGCAGGCGCCGCCCGTGAGCACGACCCTGCGGCCGGCCGCGACGTCGTAGCCCGAGGCGCGAAGGCGCGTCTGGACCTCGCCGAAAATCTCTTCCAGCCGCGCCTGGATGATGCGCGTCAGCATGGAGCGCGGCACGCGCAACGCCGTTTCTTCGCCATCCTCGCCCATTTGCGGTACGGCGACGACGTCGGCCCCCACTTCGAGGTCGCCCAACGCCGCGCCATAGAGGACCTTGGTCCGCTCGGCCGCCGACATCGGCGCCGACAGCATGCGGGCGAGATCAGCCGTGACCTGGCTGCCACCGATCGGCACGACATCGGCGTGCACCAGATGGCCTTCCAGGAAGACGGCGATCGAGGTGACCCCGCCGCCCATGTCGATGACGATGCTGCCGAGCTGCTTCTCGTCGTCGGTGAGAACGGCAAGCCCGCTGACGAAGGGTGCGAACAGGCTGCCGGCGACATTCAGATGGCAGCGCTCCACGGCGAGCTTCAGATTGGCCAGCGGCGACGGTTTCACCGCCACGGCATGCATGGAAACGCCGATTCGCTGGCAGAACATGCCGGACGGATCGCGCACCCCGCGCGCTTCGTCGACCACATAGCTGGTCGGCGCACTCTGGATGATCTCCAGACCATCGGTGGTGCATTTGACGCGCCCTTCGGTGAGCAGCTCGCGCAGATGCGCGTCGGACACCAGGGCGCCGTCCAGCGCCATGGAGGCGCGCGACGTGACGCTTGTCGGATTGCCGCAACTGACCGAGATCAAGACGTTCTGGATGCGCGCGTCCGCGAGATTCTCGGCGGCTGCGACGCAATCGCGGATCGATTCCTCGGCGAGCGCCAGACTGGTGACCGTTCCGGCACGGATGCCCTGGCTCTCGCGCAAGGCCGCCCCAAGCACGCGCAGCGTACCGGGCTCCGCCTTGCCGATCAGGCAGATCACCTTCGACGAGCCGATGTCGAGGGCCGCGACCAGACCCGTGCGATAGGCGGGTATCTCGCCTCCCGTCCGCAAACGCACCGTCTCGCCCATCAGATCGCTCTCCCGCTTTCGGTCTTCTTGTCCTTCTGCTCACCGGTCTTGGTGACGAAGAAGTATTGCGTGGGCGACCTCAGATCGATCTCGACCACGTCCCGTTCCAGAATTCCCTTGTCGACGATAAGATGCTCCAGCGCACCGAGCTGCTTGCGCCAACCCGTCTCCGGCAGCTTCACGACCACACCGTCGTCGAGCAGCAGGTTCCAGCGCCGGTCCGACTGATACTGATAGGCGGAGACGCGCGCCACGATGGCGCGATAGCCGGCCACCGCCGCGACGAACGGCGCGGCCACCTGCGGCGCGCCGTCGCCCAGCAGAAGCGGCAGATGGCGGAACCGGTCCACGCCCTTGTCGGTGATGAGCGCCCCCGATCGCTCGACCACATAGGAATCCTTGGCCGTCTGCCAGCGCGCGAAGGGCTGCTTCTCGACGATGCTCACGCTGATGTCGTCGGGATAGCGGCGCTTCACCTCGGCCTCGGCCACCCAGGGAAGCTGCATCAGCCTGGCGCGCGCGGCGGGCAGATCGGCGGCAAAAATGGACTGACCCGGCTCGAAGCCCAAGACGGCCATGATGGTGACCTGCGGCGTGCGGACATTGCCGGACAGATGCACCTGCGAAATGCCGAAGCCCGCATCGGCGAGGAGGCTGTCGAACCCCGCCTCGGTGCGATGGATGGTGCGGCCGATCACACCGCTGGCGAACAACGCCGCCAGCGCGGTCAAAACGACGATGACGAGCGTCATGATCAGCATCGGCCGGCGCAAATCGACGAAGGCGTGTATGGTCCGCAGCGCGCGCGAAACCGGATTGTCGCGCAACGCCTTGCGGCGGCCGAACGGCTGTGGCGGCGCGGCGCCGCGCGTGACGCCGCGCGTCGCCGAGCGGCCCTGCTTGCCGCGCCCGTCGCGGGGCTTGCGCGCCTGTCTCACCGATCGCATGAGGCATCCTCCACAATCCAGCGGCACAGGGCGCGGTAGCTCATGCCGACATGGGCGGCCTGTTCGGGAACCAGCGAGGTCGGCGTCATACCGGGCTGGGTGTTGGTCTCCAGCACGACCAGGCGATGCTTGCCCTGCGTGTCGTCGTAACGGAAATCGGTGCGCGAGACGCCACGGCAGCCGAGCGCCACATGCGCGCGTTCCGCCAGGCGCATCGCCTCCTCGGCGATGGAGGCAGGAACGGGCGCGGGCAAGGTGTGGGTCGAGCCGCCAGCCGCATATTTGGCCTCGTAGTCGTAGAACTCCAGACTGGTGGTGATCTCGGTGACGGCCAGCGCGCGCGTGCCCATGACGGCGACGGTCAATTCGCGGCCCGGCACGAATTCCTCGATCATCATCTCATCGCTGAGGTTCCATTGATCGCCGCCCAGCGCGGCGGGCGGCCGGTTGTCGCCCTTGCGGATGATGAAGACGCCGACGGACGAACCCTCGTTCACCGGCTTCACGACATAGGGCGGGTCCATCAGATGGCCGGCGGCCGCCGCGTGGCGCTCGGCGACGATGGATTTGACCAGCGGCAGGCCGGCGGCCCGGAACACGTCCTTGGCGCGCTGCTTGTGCATGGCGAGCGCCGAGGCGAGCACGCCGGAATGGGTGTAGGGAATAGCCAGCAATTCCAGCAGACCCTGGACGCAGCCGTCTTCGCCCCAGCGGCCGTGCAGGGCGTTGAACACGACATCCGGCCTGGCGGCGTTGAGCTGCGCGGCGAGGTCGGAGGCCTGCGGATCGATCTCCACGACGTCGAAACCTTCGTCGCGCAGCGCTTTGGCGCAGCCGTGGCCTGACGTGAGGCTCACATCGCGCTCCGCCGATCGCCCGCCGAGCAACACCGCCACCGTCTTGATCGTCATGGCACGCCCACCCGCTTGATTTCCCATTCGAGGTCGATGCCTAACTTCGCCTTCACCCGGGCGCGGACCTCTTCGCCCAGCGCCTCGATGTCGGCGGCATTCGCCTCTCCGGTGGTGATCAGGAAATTGCAGTGCTTCTCGGACACCTGCGCCGCGCCATGCCTGAGGCCGCGGCAACCGGCCTCGTCGATCAATTGCCAAGCCTTGCGGCCCGGCGGGTTCTTGAAGGTCGAGCCGCCAGTCTTCGATTTCACGGGCTGCGAGGACTCGCGTTCCGCAAGCAGCGCATCCATGCGAGCCCGCACGGCGGCAGGATCGTCCCTGGCGCCTTCGAACACGGCTTCGACGAATATAAAATCGTCCGGCACCGAGGACTTGCGATAGATGAAGCCCATCTCGGCCGCGCCCATCACATGCTTCTTGCCCCGGCCGTCGATGGCCGTGGCTTCGACGAAGATATCCTTGACCTCTTTGCCGTAGCAGCCGGCGTTCATCTTGAGCGCGCCGCCGATGGTGCCGGGCACACCGCGCAGGAACTCCAGGCCCGCGATACCGGCATCGGCCGCGGCACGCGCCACGGCGGCGTCGAGCGCAGCAGCACCGGCGCGGATGCGCATGCCTTCAATGGAGACCTTCCCGAAGCTCGCCGGCAGACGGATCACCACGCCGGGGATGCCGCCATCGCGTACCAGAAGATTGGAACCGACGCCGATCACACTGACGCGCATGTCGCAGGATTTCGCGGCGAGAAAGGTCGCCAGATCGTCGGCGTCAGCCGGACGGAACAGAACCTCGGCCGGGCCGCCGGCGCGGAACCACACCAAGTCTTTCAGCGGCGCGCCATGGGCGTAGCTGCCGCGAACAGGAGGAAGCGCATCGCAGGGGCGGGTCATCATCACGTCTTGCCCCCAGATTTTTCCAGCGCCGCCTGCAACCCGTGCGCCCATTGGGTGATCGAACCCGCACCAAGCAGCACGATGGCGCCGCCCGGCTTGGCGTAAGGCGCGACGGCCGCCGCCAGATCGGCCTCGCCGTCGACAGTCTGGACGTTGCGATGGCCGTAGGCGCGCAAAGTCTCGGCATAACTGTCGCGGTTGAAGCCTTCGATGGGCTGCTCGCCCGCGGCGTAGACCGGCGCGACGATCGCCACATCGGCGTCGTTGAGGCATTTGGCGTACTGATCGAAGGTATCGCGCAGGCGCGTGTAGCGGTGTGGCTGAACCACGGCGACGATCGGGCCGGCATAGGCCTGACGGGCGGCCTTGAGCGCGGCGGCGATCTTGAACGGGTTGTGGGCGTAATCGTCGATGATCGCCGCGCCGTTCCATTCGCCGACCTTGGTGAAGCGCCGGTTCACACCCCGGAAGCTGTCCAGCGCCCGGCGGATGGTCTCTTCCTTCACCCCAAGTTCGCGCGCCACGGTGATCGCGGCCAGCGAATTCTGCACATTGTGCTCGCCGGGCATGGGCAGGCGCAGGCCCTCAAGGCGGTGTTCCGTGCCCTTGAAACGGTCGGTGAAGACGACATCGTAATGCGAAGCGCCTTCGGAGAAGGTGACGTTGACCGCGCGCACCTCCGCCTGGGGCGACAGGCCATAGGTGATCATCCGACGATCGACGATGCGGCCCACCATGGCCTGCACTTCCGGATGGTCGATGCAGAGCACCGCGAAGCCGTAGAAGGGCACGTTCTCGATGAAGCGCTGGAAGGCATCGCGCATCCGGTCGAAGGTGCCATAGTAATCGAGATGGTCGGGATCGGCGTTGGTGACGACGGCGACCGTGGACGGCAGGCGCAAGAAGGTGCCGTCGCTTTCGTCGGCCTCCACCACCACCCACTCGCCCTCGCCCAGACGGGCATTGGTACCGTAGGCGTTGATGATACCGCCATTGACGACGGTGGGATCGATGCCACCCGCATCCAGCAGCGCCGCGACCATCGTCGTGGTCGTGGTCTTGCCGTTGGTCCCGGCGACCGCGATGCAGGATTTCAGCCGCATGATCTCGGCCAGCATCTCGGCGCGGCGCACCAGCGGCAGGCCTTTCACGCGGGCCGCGTCGAATTCCACATTGCCGGCCTTGACCGCCGAGGAATAGACGACGACATGCGCGTTCTTGAGATTGTCGCCGGTATGGCCGACCGTCACCGGGATGCCCATTGCGCGCAGACGCTTGACGTTGGCGTTGTCGGCGGCGTCCGAGCCCTGAACCTTGTAGCCCAGATTGTGCATGATCTCGGCAATGCCGCTCATGCCGATGCCGCCGATGCCGATGAAATGGATGGCCCCGATGTCGAGCGGAACGCGGGTGCGGACGGGTTTCGTCATGCTTGCGCCTCCAGCTTCTCGACCAAATCAGCGAGACGGAGCGTAGCATCCGGCTTGGCCAGTTTGCGCGCGTCGGCGGCACAATTGGCCAGGGCCTGAGGATCGGAAAAAGCAGCGGTCAGCATGCCGGCGAGTTTTTCCGGGGTCAGGTCTTTTTGCGCCACACGCCAGCCGCCGCCGACCCGGACGAGTGCGTCGGCATTCGGCGTCTGGTTGTCATCGAGGGCATGAGGCAGTGGCACCAGAATCGCGGGACGGCCGATGGCAGCCAGTTCGCTGACCGTTCCGGCGCCGGAGCGCGCGACGACGAGGTGGGCCCGGACCATGCGCAGCGGCAAGTCCCGGAAGAACGGCGCCAGCTCTGCTTTCACCGTCATCGCGGAGTAGGCGACGCGCACCGTCTCCAGATCTTCTGGCCGGCATTGCTGGACGATCACCAGGCGCGATTTCATCTCCGCTGGCATCAAGGCGACGGCCGGCGGCACCAGTTCACTGAAGGCGCGTGCACCCTGGCTGCCGCCGAACACGAGCAGGCGCAGCGGACCGTCCCTCGACGGCGTCTCATAGGGCGCGCCAGCCAGGTCGATCAC
>DAIDUA010000005.1 GCA_027456965.1 Alphaproteobacteria bacterium
CTATGGTCTGCATACCGTGCGCGCCGCGCTGGCCAATCCGCGGCGCAAGGCCAAGCGCGCGGTGCTCACTGCTCGCGCCGCCGAGGAGATCGGCCCCAAGCTGCTCGGTCGCGTCCGCCACGAGATCGTGGATGGCGACAAGGTCGCCCGGCTGCTGCCGGCAGGCGCCGTGCATCAGGGCGTGGCGCTTGCCTGCGAACCCCTGCCCAGACTCAATCTGGAGGATGCGCTGACGCCTTCGCCGCGCCGCCGGATCGTCCTGGTGCTGGACCAGATTTCCGATCCCCACAACGCCGGCGCTATCCTGCGCACCGCAGCCGCATTCGGCGTTTCCGCCGTGGTGGTCCAGGACCGCAACGCGCCGCCGGAATCCGGCGCGCTGGCCAAGGCCGCATCCGGCGCCCTCGACACCGTGCCGGTGGTGACCGTCGTGAATATCGCCCGCACCCTCGAGAAGTTGGGCGATCTCGACTTCTGGCGCATCGCCTTGGTCGGCGACGGCGAAACCGCGCTCAAGGATGCGTCCGGCACAGGGGACGTCGCCATCGTGCTCGGTTCCGAGGGATCCGGCATCCGCAAGCTGGTGCGTGAGCGCTGCGACACCTCCGCCTTCGTGCAGATCGATGCCGCGATGGAGAGCCTGAACGTCTCCAACGCCGCGGCGATCGCGCTGTACGAATTGCGCAGAAGCTAGAACAGCGCCGCCACGATGTTGTCGCCGCCGTTGTTCTCGATGAAGACGAGAACCTTGTAGCCCTCGGCGAACTGCAGATTCCCGGCCTTGTCGTGCATCAGCAACCCGTCATTGCTCATTGTGGCGGTGCGCCGGTTATAGGCAAAGCGCGGCGCCAATCCCTTGTAGTCCTTGTGGATCAGTTGGAACAGCAGCCGCGCGTTGCGCGGATCGAGGCGCACACAGCCGGCGCTGGCCCGCTTGCCGAGCAGTGAAATGTCGGCACCCGTCGCGCCGTGGATCGCCAACCCCGTTTCATAGCCGTTCTTCTCCCAGTTGAAGAACATCGCGTATGGCATCGGCTGGTTCCATTCGTGCGAATGGTAGCGCTTGTACATGCGTTGGGGATCGAGCTCGTAATAGCCCGGCGGCGTGTTGGTCGTCAGCAGCCGCCCCGTCGGACCGGGCGTCAGAACCTCCCGGCCGGTCGAGACCGGGAAGTTGTACAGCATGTCCAGATTGCCATTGGCCTGCTTCTGGAACACGTACATGCGCTGCGACCATGGTCCGCGGTCGGCCTTACTGACATAAAGAAAGAGATCAAAATTGGCGTACAACTCCTTGGTCAAGCTGAGCTTCATGTGCGACAGCACGCGCGCCAGCTCGGCCGGGCTTGGCGGGTTGACCTCGGGCGCAGGCGTCAGGCCCGGCGGCTCGGGGGCCTGCGGCGCCAGATCCAGCGAGAGATGCGGCGCGGGCGGCATGGCGACCGCCTGCTTGTGCGACTGACCGAGGATCGCCGGACGCAGAACCGGCGTGGCATTCGCGACCAGCGGCAGTTCCGGCGTCGCTGCGACGACCGGCGCCGGCTTGTGTGGCGCCACGGGCCGGCTGGCGACCTGCGGCTTGCGCG
>DAIDUA010000006.1 GCA_027456965.1 Alphaproteobacteria bacterium
AAAGGTGCTCATTGGTTTGCCGCCTGACGTGCGGATTCCTAGGGCCGGCCGTAGCTTCGGAGTCAGGGGCGGGTTTCTCGCCGGGCCATCGCACACAGATATGCTGGAAAGAGGGCGCCGCGCGGTGCCCGCCTTTTCGTAGGGGCCGGCGCCGGCGGATTTATCACGCAGGTTCGGTTTCGCGGTCCGGCTCCAGCTTCCGGGTCTGCGCCGACAGCTTGTCCATCAGCCGGTGAAGCGTTCGCCGTTCCTCCGCGGTCAGCACCGACAACAGGGTCTCTTCGAGATGCAGCGCCAGCGGCACGATCTCGTCATAGACGGCGCGGCCGGCGCGCGTCAGGGCGAGATGGGCTACGCGTCCGTCCTCCTTGGACGGCGTGCGCTGCACGCGGCGCGCCGCCGTCAGCGAAGCGACCGCGCGGCTGACCTGCACCTTGTCCATGGCGGTGCGCGCGGCGACCTCGCGCGCGGAGAGGCCGGACGTATCGCCCAGCGTGGCCATCACCCGCCATTCGGGGATCGTCAGTCCGAAGCGGTCTTCATATTGCGCGGCGATGGCGTCGCTGACGCGATTGGTGAGGACGGACAGGCGATAGGGGACGAACGCGTCCAGCACCAGAAGAGGCACGCGTTCATTCGGCATCGGGCTGCTTCTTGGGCTGGGCCTGGTCGAACGCCGCAAGCTTGTAGGCCGCCCGTTCGATCTTCAGCAGCGTGGGGTAGGGCGAAAGGCTCAGTTCGATGCGCCGCGCATTCGCCATCTGCGGCACCAGGCAGATGTCCGCCAGTGTCGGTTCGTCGCCATGGCAGAACTTGCCGCTTTGCGGTGCGAGCGCCACCATCTTCTCGATGGCTTCGAAGCCGAGCGCCATCCAATGGCGATGCCAGGTCAGCACCTCCGCTTCGCTGTGGCCGAGCGTATCGCGCAGGTAATTCTGCACCCGCAGATTGCCTAGCGGGTGGATTTCGCACGCCATCGCATAGGCAATCTGGCGCACGCGCGCGCGGCCGAGCGCATCGGCCGGCAGCAAAGGAGGTTCGGGGACGAGTTCTTCCAGGTACTCGATTATCGCCAGCGACTGGCCGATGGCGTGGCCCTCATGCACCAAGGTCGGAAGCAGCGCCTGCGGATTGAGTTCACGGTATTTGTCCACGCCCTGCTCCTGCTTGCGCAGATGCACGAAGACCTGTTCGGGCTTGAGGCCTTTGATGTTCAGGGCGATGCGCACACGAAATGCCGCGGACGAGCGGAAATACGTGTAGAGCATCATGCTGGCGCTAAGGGCCGTTGTATTGGACGACATGTTGGTTGATCGCTCCGAAGATGGAGCGCCCTTCTGGGTCGAACATTTCGATTCGGACCCGGTCGCCGAAGCGCAGGAAAGGCGTCTTGGGCGACCCGGTTTCGATCTGTTCCAGCATACGCCGTTCGGCGATGCAGCACGATCCCGCGCTGCGGTCCTTGTTGGACACTGTGCCGGAACCGACGATTGTCCCGGCGCCCAGCGTCCGGGTCTTTGCGGCGTGGGCGATCAGTTGCGCGAACGAGAAGGTCATGTCGACGCCGGCATTCGGCGCGCCGAAGCGTTCGCCGTTCAGCTCGACGGCCAGCGGCCGGTGCAGCCTGGCGTCGCGCCAGGCATCGCCCAGGTCGTCCGGCGTCACCGCCACGGGCGAAAACGAGGACGCGGGGTTGGCCTGGAAGAAGCCGAAGCCCTTCGCCAGTTCGGCCGGGACCAGATTGCGCAGGCTCACATCGTTGGCAAGCATGACAAGCTTGATATGGCTTTCCGCATTCTCGGCGCGAATGCCCATCGGCACGTCGTCGGTGACCACGGCGACCTCGCCCTCGAAGTCGATGCCGAAGGCCTCGTCGGCGGCCAAGATCGCGTCTGTCGGTCCGATGAAGTTGTCCGAACCGCCCTGGTACATCAGCGGGTCTGTCCAGAAGGATTGCGGCATCTCCGCGCCGCGCGCCTTGCGCACCAGTTCGACATGCGTGACGTAAGCCGACCCGTCCGCCCACTGATAGGCCCGCGGCAGCGGCGATGTGCATGCCCGCGCGTCGAACGGCATGAGACCCTCGACAGGACCTTCGTTCAACCGGATGTAAACCTGCGCCAGATGTGCCGCCGCGTCCTGCCAATTGTCCAGCGCCTGCTGCAGCGTGTGCGCAACGTGCGGAACGCTGACGCAGGTTCCAAGGTCGCGCGATACCACCACCAGTTCGCCGTCGCGGCCGTTTCTTAGCGAGGCAAGTTTCATCGTGCTTTCCAGCTGTCGGCGTACGAACGGTCTTCGGTTCCTTCGGCGGCTTCGGCCATGTCCAACGGGTCGCGCGCGTCGATCATCACCGCGACTTCATCGGTCATGGTCCTGGTGGCCTTGGCGCCTGCCGCGAAGGCCTTGGGATGCGGCCCATGCGTGAAGCCATTCGGATGCCACGTCATCATGCCGGGTCTGATATTATCGCGGCTGAAGAATTCGCCGGCATGATAAAAAATGGCTTCGTCGTAATCGTCGTTGGAGTGGAAGAACGGCACCTTCAGCGCGCCAGGATCGCTTTCGATCGGCCGAGGCACGAAGGTGCAGATGACAAAGCGATCCGCCACGAAGGTCGCGTGCACGGACGGAGGAATGTGGTAGCGGTGGCTCATCACCGGTCGGATGTCTCGCCAGTTGAGCCGCAACGCACTGAGATTGCCTTTCCAGCCCACGGCATCGAGCGGATTGAACGGATAGGTGATCGTGGAAAGCGCGCCGCGCCGCTTCACTTCGACTTTCCATTCCCGTTCATTCGCTTGGGTGCGGAACTGGTCGTCGAGCTTGGGCGTATCCAGGACTGCCGGGTCGAAAACCGCGTGCGGTCCGAGCAATCCGCGCTCCGGTAATTTGTAGGCGCCGTTGGTCGCCTCGATGAGGAGCGTCACCGTGCGCGTCTTCGTTTCCAGCCTCCACATCGTCCCACGCGGCAGCAGGATGTAGTCGCCTTCTCGATAGGAGAGGTGCCCGAAATCGCAGAACAGCTCGCCGTCGCTGTCGTGGATGAACAGAAGTTCGTCGCCGTCGGCATTGCGTGCCAGGGCTGGCATCGCCCGTTAGCAGTTCCAGATGCGGAGCTTCACGCCGGCATTGGAGAGTAGCGTGGTGGCGCCGAACGGCGAGGGCGAACCGCCCGCCGCCGCTTTTGCGTCGAACGCGCGCGGACGCAACGGCCCCTCGAAGGACGTCCAGCCGGTCGGTGGATGGCGATGATAGACATGGCTGGCAGGGCCGAAGAACCCGTCGCGGCCGATTTCGCGTTCGAACGTCCCAGTCGGCAGGTCAGCATGGGCTTGGCGCGAAGCCTCGCCTTCAATGCGTGGAAGTTCGATCCAGTTTTTTCCGCTCATGCCTTGAGCACTCCGCGCTTGATCTGGTCGGCTTCGATGGATTCGAACAGGGCTCGGAAATTGCCTTCGCCGAACCCTTCGTTGCCTTTGCGCTGGATAATCTCGAAGAAGATCGTGCCGATGGCGTTCTGGGTGAATATCTGCAGCAATAGGCCTTGGTCCGTACCGCCGTCGATCAGGATGCGGTTCTCTTTCATGCGCCGGACGTCTTCGCCATGGCCCTTCAGGCGATTGTCGATGCGTTCGTAGTAGGTGTCCGGCGAGTCCTGGAAGGTAGTGCCAAGCGCCTTCAGGCTCTCGACCGAGCGGTAGATATCGCTCGAACCAAGTGCGATATGCTGGATGCCCTCACCGCGATAGAGATGTAGGTATTCCTCGATCTGAGATTTGTCGTCCGAGGATTCGTTGATCGGTATCCGGATCTTGCCATCCGGGCTTGTCATCGCCCGCGACTTCAGTCCGGTCAGTTTGCCTTCGATGTCGAAGTACCGCACTTCGCGGAAGTTGAAGTGCTTCTCATAAAACCTGGCCCACTGGTCCATGTTCCCGCGGTAGACATTGTGGGTGACATGGTCAATCTCCGTCAGGCCTGTTCCTGCGTGGACAAACCCGTTGGCGGTATCGGTCGGGATGAAGTCCACGTCGTAGATCGATCGTTCGCCGTAGCGGTCGACCAGATAGATCACGCTGCCGCCGATGCCCTCGATGGCGGGAATGTTTAATTCCATAGGCCCGACAGAGTTGCGGAACGGCTTGGCGCCCGCGCTGATCAGCTTCGTGTAAGCGGCGGCTGCGTCCTTGACTCGGAACGCCATCGCACAGGCACTGGGGCCGTGTGCCTTGGCGAAGCGGCTACCGTGACTTTCGGGTTCGGCATTGACGATGAAGTTCACGTCGCCTTGGCGATACAGCGTTACCGCTTTCGAACGGTGGCGCGCTACCGCGCGAAAGCCCATGCGTTCGAAAAGGGCATGCAGCTGGCCGACATCGGGGGCGGTGTATTCGACAAATTCGAATCCGTCCGTACCGATAGGGTTCTCCCAAAGATCGCTGGACCGTTCGGTCATGGTGGCCGTTCTGTTTCGGATTGCGGTCATATGGTTTCATATGAAACCATATACGGTCAACCCGGCACGATGAGAATCGACAACGCTTTCGGTCCGTGGGCGCCCAGTTCCAGCGTTTGTTCGATGTCGCCGGTACGTGACGGCCCCGTCACCAGATTGACTGTGGAAGCGATCGCTCCATTGCGGCGGAGGTGCGCAAGCACATCTTCCAGCCGCGGAAGGATGTTGTCGGCAGCGACGACTGCAATCTCCAATCCGGGGCGGAAATGCCAGGAAGCAGGGGCGGCGGTGTTGGAAGGATATACAAGTGTGCCCGTCTCAGCGATGGCGAAGGGCGCGATGGCGAATGCAGCATCGTTTGGGCCGGGCGGCGTATGCTCGCAGGTAATTCCGACGCCCCACGGCAGGGCATCCATTTGCGTGTCCGGAGGCAGGTGGATCGTAGCCGCCATGTTGCGCGCCCGCAGGATGTCGGCGACGGCGGCGGGCACGTTTTCCATGCTGTCGACGTAGCGAACCTCAGCTGCCTCAGCCACCGCTCGTTCCGCGAACCGCTTCGGTAGATCATTTGCGGCTAGTGGAGCTGCATAGCGAGGCGGGCGAGGCAGGCTTGCCGAGCGGCGCATGCGAATAGAAGAAAGGATGTCTTCGCGCGAGCTCATTTTTGTCGCCACATCTCCATGAACGTTTTGCCTTGCGGTGCAGGAAAGTCGCGAACTGCGAACCAGCCATTCTTCATAGGCAATGCACGAATGGCTCCTCTCCGACCTGCCAGTAACTTCAACGCCCGCGCACCAATACGTGAACCGATCCTGTAGAGTGTCGGTCTTCTTGCCACAAATGCCCAAAGACCTAACGCGAACACGGCCGTCTTTGGAGCGAGCCCTTTTGCGTACTCGTGCGCGCGCCAATGACGCATGATCTTGGGAAGCGGAATCTTCACCGGACACACATCCGCACACCGTCCGCAGAAGGTCGAGGCGTTGGGGTGGTGGTGCGCCTCGGCCATGCCGATGAGTCCTGGGTTGAGCGCCGCTCCCAATGGTCCGGGATACGTCGTGCCGTAGGCGTGTCCACCCACCGCGACGTACACAGGGCAATGATTAATGCAGGCGCTGCAGCGGATACAGCGCAGCACGTCTTGTGCGTCGGTGCTCAGTAGCTCGGAACGGCCATGATCGAGAAGGATGACGTGGAAGTTCCGAGGCCCATCGTTTTCCTCGTGACCGCGAGGCCCCGCCATGATGCTGACATAGGTCGTGATCTCTTGTCCCGTCGCGGATCGCGTCAGAAGGCGCAAAAGCACGGCGACGTCATCGAGGTCGGCCACCACCTTCTCGATGCCGGTCAGCACGATGTGGGTTTTGGGTAAAAGGCGTGTCAGATCGCCATTACCCTCGTTGGTGACGATGACGGCTGCGCCTTCCTCGGCACTGAGGAAATTCGCGCCCGTGATGCCGGCGTCCGCCGCTTCGAAACGTTCGCGCAGGACCTCACGTGCTTCGGCGACCAGCGCGTTTCGTTCTACTAGTGGGCGATCTGGGGCAAGCATCTTATGTGCTTCGCGGAACGTCTCGGCAACTTGTTCTTTGTGGAGATGAAAGGCGGGCGCGATGATGTGGCTCGGCGGTTCGTGCCGCAGCTGAACAATATATTCTCCAAGGTCTGTCTCGACCGGTACAATTCCATTGGCTTCGAGATAGGGGTTCAGTTCGATTTCTTCCGACACCATGGTCTTGCCTTTGGTGACGGTCTTGGCGCCCGACTTGTGAAGAATATCCAGAATGATCTGGCGGGCTTCCGCAGGGCTTCGCGCCCAATGAACATGCCCACCGCGCGCGATGACATTCCTTTCGAAGGTTTCCAGCAGTGTATCGAGGTGGTCGAGCGCATAGTCTCGGATGTCACGGCCCGCGTCTCGAAGCGCCTCGAAATCGCCATAACGTTCGATCGCTTTCCGCCGGGAGACGCTGAAGTGCGACTTCAATCGCGCCAATGCGGACTTTAGCCGCATATCACCCAGGGCCGCATGGACATTTTGCGGGAACCTGCGCGGGCTATGATTCATGGTTCACGCTCACCAAGGGCGGGGATGTCCGCCATGCCTGCGAGAATCTCCGCGGCATGGCGCACTTGCATGACCTTGCCTTGTCGCTTCATTCGACCCGCCAAATGCAGCAGGCAACCGAGGTCCGGTCCGACCAATATATCTGCGCCGGTCGAAAGCGCGTCCGCTATCTTGTCGTCGGCCATACGCTCGGAAATTTCCGGGTATTTTACAGAGAACAGCCCGCCAAACCCGCAGCAAACCTCCGGCTCTTTAAGCTCGACAATCGTCAATCCCTCCACCGAGGCGAGGAGCTGTCGTGGTTCGTCGCGGACCCCCATCTCGCGTAAGGAGGAACACGAGACGTGGTATGTGACGCGGGCTGGGAATTTCGCCTCGACTCTTGTCAGGCCGCGAACGCGAACCAGAAATGACATTAGCTCGTGCGTCTTGGCAGCGAGCGCTCGCGCCTTGGTTGCATAGACCGGATCGTTCTTCAGACATTCCGGATAATGCCGGCGAATCATGCCTGCGCACGAACCTGACGGGACGACGACATAGTCAAAGGCTTCGAACGCATCGATAACCTGTCGTGCAATCCCTGCGGCATGCTTATCCGCACCGGCATTCCAGGCGGGTTGACCGCAACAGGTCTGTGAAGCGGGGACGGACACGTCGCAACCCGCAATTTCCAAGAGCTTCGCGGCGGCAAAGCCGACCGTGGGCCGGATAAGGTCGACGAGGCAAGTGACGAACAGGCCAACACGCGGTCGGGCACTCATGCCGCACCCCTGATGTGCGCGACGGAACGTCTGGGCGCACGTTTGGGTCGTTTTACAAAAGGCTTCGGCGGGTTCGGTACGCCGGCACCCAACGCGTAGGTCATCTGCCTCAGATGCTGCATGAAAGCGTAGCGATCGGTGATCGAAGCAAGTGCATCGTAGGGTACGACATCTCCGATGCGCACCCTGATCTCGCTACCGATCTTGTTGTGGACTTCCTTGAAGAGAAGTGAAAGGCGAAGCGTCATGCTGATATGGCTCGCAATCTGGAACAAGCGACTGTTTTGGCCCGCGAAATAAACCGGCGCCACCGGCGCGCGCGCCTGCGTGATCAAACGCGCGGTGAAAGTCTTCCAGTCTGCATCGATAGCGTGCTTGTGCCACATCGTGGGCGTGGTCGACACTCCACCTGCGGGAAAGATAACCAGGCAGCCGCCTTTGATGAGGTGCGTCTTGGCCTGTGCGCGCGATTTCAGGTTTGTGCTTAGCGCTTCGCTGGTCTCTGCAAAATCGATTGGCAGCAGGAACGGTTTGATTTCATCCGCCCGATAAAGAACGGAGTTCGTCAGCACCAGGAAATCGGTCCTGATCTTTGCGACCAAGTGGCAGATGGTGAGACCGTCGAGCACGCCGAAGGGATGATTGGAGACTACGACCAGCGGCCCGGATTTTGGCCATGCGGCGAGCCGGACCTCGTCGTAGGTCACGTTGAGTTCGAGGCGGCGAATGGCCGAATCCCAGAAGCTTTCGTTCGTCGGAGGATTGTTTCGGTAATCTTCGTAGAGCCACCGCAAGTAGGGTTGCCCCGTTGTGCGCTCAATCAGCCGGATAACGAAACGTTTAAGCCGCGGATCCTCCGCGTTGGCATAAGAGAACGTATCCAGGTCTTGCGAATCAGCCATCGTGCCACGCTAGTCTATTCCCGGGATAAAGCGGCGCTTGAGCCAGTCGATCATAATCGTGCTGGTCTTGTCCGGATGTTCCTGCTGAGTCCAGTGACCGCAATGATAGATCAGTGCTTTCTCCAGATCGGGTACGTACTCGTCCATACCGTCAGCCAGTTTTGGCGGCAACACGACGTCGTCTTCCGCCATGATCATCAGACCAGGCACGTTGACTATCTGTGTGATTACCGCGGAGCGTTCACAGTTACGCGTCAAATTGCGGTACCAGTTGATGCCGCCGGTAAAGCCGGTACGCGTGAAGGTATCGACATAGACCTTCAATTCGTCGGGTGTCAGCAGCAGTTCGCCGCGCCAGTCTTTTTCCTCGCTTGCCATGGCGCGGAGCAGCGCCAGACTACGTGCCCCCTGCGGCGCCGCCTGGAACTCCGCCTGCGTGATGGCGCTGCGGCGCATGAAGAAGCGGAACGTGCGTCCGACGTCCTTGGCGAGGACAGCGTCCGCCTCGCCCGGCTTCTGGAACTCGACCATGTACATGTCGTCGCCATAGGCGGCACGCAGGCCCGTGATCGGATCGAAAGGTGGGCGCGGGAAGAACGGTGTGTTGACGCCGATGACGCCACGCACCCGCCGCCCATGCAACAGCGGCATATTCCAGGCGACCACGCCGCCCCAATCGTGGCCGCAGAAGATCGCCTTCTGAATACCGAACGCGTCGAGCATCCCGACCAGATCGGCGGTCAGATGTTCCATGTCGTACTGTTCGACGGCTGCGGGGCGGCTCGACAAGCCGTAGCCGCGTTGGTCGGGCGCCAGCACGCGGTAGCCTGCGGCGGCGAGTGCGGGCAGCTGATGGCGCCAGGAATAGGCGAGCTCGGGGAAGCCATGGCAGAGCACGACCGCCATGCCATCCTTCGGGCCGGCCTCGTACACGGCCATGTCGATGCCGTTGGACTGGATCATCGTCGGCGATGGAAAGGAAACCATCAGCTTTTCCCCAAACTCTCATGCTTTCAGCCGCATCGCGGCCCAGGCCAAGGCCAGCCAACCGCCCAGAAACGCCATGCCACCGACCGGCGTCACATAGACAAGCGCCGACGCACCGGTCAGCGCCAGCATATAGAGGGAACCGGAGAACAGCACGATGCCGGCCAAGAACAAGCAGGCGGAAAGTCGCGCGCGGGGTGCGGCATCGCCTCGCATCGCCAATGCCGCAAGGCCCAGGGCCAGCGCATGATACATATGGTAGCGCGCACCGGTCTCGAAGATCACCAGCGCATGGGCGTCAAGCCGGCCTTGGAGGCCATGCGCCGCGAAGGCCCCGGCCAGGACGGCCAAGGCGCCGTTGACCGCGGCAATGGCCAGCCAGGTGCTCACGCGCAACCGCAGCCCGCATGGGCGTGGTGATTGTGGATCGGCGGCTTCTACCCGGTCTTGGCGACGGCCAGCCGCGACAGTTCCGCGGTGGCCTCGAAGTCGGCACGCACCACGCTCATCATCGCCGGATCGGCCATCAGTTCTAGGGCCGGCAGGGCCAGGGCCTTGGCGCCGTCGATCACCGACGCGTCGCCCTTGTCCGACGCCGCCCAGCGGGTGAACTCCGGATTGTGGATGATGACGCCGGCGGGGGCGACGGCGAGCATGGGATGGATCGACGGCACGCGGTGGCTGACATTGCCCATGTCGGTCGAGCCGGCAAAGCCCGGCGGAATATCCTTCGTGGGGAAGAAGTCGCGGCCCAGCGCGCGGGCATGGCGTTCGAAGGCCTCGGCCATGGGCCAGTTGGTCTTGAGGTCGAGATAGTCGACGCCGCTCCACTTCAGTTCCAGCCGGCAGCCGGTGGCGATGGCGCCCGCCTCGAAGCAGGCCTGCACGCGGGCCTTGAGCGGGCCGAGGTCGTTGATGTCGGTCGCCCGGACGAAGAAGCGGCAGGCGGCGCGCTCGGGGACGATGTTCGGCGCCATGCCGCCGTCGGTGATGATGCCGTGGATGCGCTCGGTGTTGCGGATGTGCTGGCGGAGCTGGGCGATGGCCTGGTAGGCCGAGATCACCGCGTCCAGAGCGTTCAGCCCGCGGTACGGCATGGCGGAGGCGTGGGCGGACTTGCCGTGATAGATCGCTTCCACCTCGGCGACGGCGATGCACGGCATCGTCATCAGGTTCATGTTGGACGGATGGATCATCATCGCGGCGTCGGCACCATCGAAGGCGCCGAGCCGCGCCATCAGCTCCTTGCCGCCGTGGCGCTCCTCGGCGGGCGTGCCGAGATAGCGCACCTTGCCGGGCAGGCGCGCGCCCAGCTTGGACAGCGCCATGGCCGCGCCGTAGCCGGCGGTGGCGATGATGTTGTGGCCGCAGGCATGGCCGATGCCGGGCAGCGCATCGTATTCCGAGAGGATGGCGATCGTCGGCCCCGAGGACTTGCCGAACTCGGCGGCGTAAGCGGTCGGCAGACCGAAGGCTTCCTGCGTCACCGCGATGTCGTGACCCGCGACCGCATCGGCCAGACGCGCCGACGACTTGAACTCCTGCAGCGACAGCTCGGGCTCGCCGTGAATGGCATGACTCAAACCCAGCAGTTCGTCGCGCATGGCGTCGACCGCCGACGCGACATCTTTCCTCAGCAAATCCAGCGACATGCAATAGCCCTTCAAAAGCCCATCATAGACACGCGCACCGGGCTTTGCGAAGGTCTGCGTCACGGCAAATCCGGAGTCTCCGCGTGACGCAAACGGTTCCGTCGAAGGATGGCGTGCGCATCGCCTATGACGTTACGGGCGAGGGCAAACCCATCGTCCTGATCCACGGATTCGCCTCGAGCCGCGAGCAGAACTGGCGTTCCACCGGCTGGATCGACCGGCTGGCGGGCGAAGGCTTCCGCGTCGTCAGCTTCGATTGCCGCGGCCACGGCAAAAGCGAAAAGCCGCATCAGCCCGAGGCTTACGGCGAGCACATGGTCGACGACATCCTGGCGGTGATGGACGCCGCCGCAGCGCCCGCCGCCGACGTGATGGGATATTCCATGGGCGCCATGCTCGCGATCCGTCTGTTGATGCAGTACCCGGAGCGGGTGCGGCGCGCGGTGGTCGCCGGCCAGGGCGCCACGTATTTCCACGAGGCGCAATCCTGGCGCAACATGATCGCCGAGGCCCTTCTGGCCGACGACATCGACGCGATCGGCGACCGCGTCGCCCGCCGCTTCCGCATCTTCGGCTCGCAGCGGGGCAAGGATCCCGTGGCGCTCGCCGCCTGCATCCGCTCGCCGCGATATATGTACACCACCGACGACCTGAAGACCGCGCGGCGCCCGGTGCTGGTGGTGTGCGGCGAGAAGGACGACATCACCGGCCAGCCCGGCCCGCTGGCGGAAGCCTTTGCCGACGGCCGCGCGGTGATGCTGCCCGGCAAGGACCACATGACCGCCGTCGGCGATCCCGGATACAAATTCGCGGTGCTGCAGTTCCTGCGGGACTGAGACGGCGCAACGCGGCGCTCTTCGCGCGCGGCTTCGGCGGCCGCCGCCGAATGGGGCGTGCGAAGCCCCTGTCTGGAAACCGCGCGGATAAGGGCGATGTGCGCGTCCGCCTTCGCCCAGCGGGCTTCGCGGCTCAGGCCGGGATGGGCGTCGGCCAGCGCGCCGATGAGGGCGCACAGCCAAGCCTGACCCTCGCAATAATCGCGCAGCGCTTTGTGGCGGGCGCGGTTCTCGGCCGCGTAGGCGCCATGCGTTTGGGCGTTCTTGTTGCCGAAGGGGGCCCCCGCCTTCGCCTTGCGGTTTTTGCCGCCGTTCGGATTTTGCGTGCGCGCGCCGGGGTTTGCGCCGCCTTCGGCAATATAATTGTTCCTTGGAAAATAGAGGGGGATACCCCCGGGGGGAGGGGTCAGGGCGCGAAGCGCACGAGTCGCAGTCTCACTCCGCGTGCCGTATTCGAGGCGGACGATACGGCGCGCCGGGGTTCGCTTCCCGGTGCGGACGCGCGCCTGCGCCTCCGCAAGAATGCGGGGCGTTTGCGAAGGAGGCAGAGCACACTCACCCATAGTTCCGCAGACGGACGATCCCGCCGCCCCATAGTCCACATTGAAGATGTGGGTATTGAAAAGGGGCGGTTCAAGAGGGGAGCGTGAAATTATTTTTGAGAGTGAGAGTCAGTGAGAATGTGTTGCGAAGGCGCGTACGTGATCCACTGATCGCGTGCCAGCCGTTATCATTTGGCGCCAGTTCTGACTAACCGGATTACCCCTGCGGTATTCAAGCCATTGTGCCAATTTCGGTTTGTCCAATAAGTGCCATTCAATTCTGTGATTTTGCGTTGAGTCGGAATCTCAATATTGCACGCGCCAAAATGTTCGCTGCTGTCTGTAGGTTCGGGTACAGGAACT
>DAIDUA010000007.1 GCA_027456965.1 Alphaproteobacteria bacterium
GGTTTCTTCTTGTCCGCCATGGCGACTTCAGAGCTCCTTTACGGTCATGAGCGCGCCCAACTGGTCGTTGCGGAAGACCGGGCCGTCGCGGCACACGAAGGCCGAGCCCAGCTGGCAATGGCCGCACAGGCCGACGGCGCATTTCATGCTGCGTTCCATCGACAGATACATCGATTGATCGCCCACACCGGCTTTGCGCAGGGCCGCCGCGCCGAAGCGCATCATGATTTCGGGGCCGCAGACCACGGCGACCGTGTTCTGCGGATCAAAGGTGGCGCGCGGAATCAGCGTGGTTACGACGCCGACGGAGCCGTACCAGTCGGTTTCCGCGTGGTCGACCGTCACCTGAAGTTCGATATCGAGGCGGCGGCGCCATTGTTCGAGTTCCGAACGAAAGAGAATTTCGCCCGGACCACGCGCGCCATAAAGCAGCGCGACCCTGCCGTAATGTTTGCGGTTGGCCAGCACGGAATAGATCATCGGACGCAGCGGCGCGAGACCAAGTCCGCCAGCCAGGATGACAACGTCATTGCCCTTGGCTTCTTCCACCGGCCAGTTGGTGCCGAACGGGCCGCGCACACCGACCGCCGCACCGGGCCCGAGCCGCGCCAGAGCCCCCGACACGGTGCCCACGTCGCGGATCGTATGGACGAGGCCGCCGCCGTCCTGCGCCGGGTCGCCGCTGATGCTGATGGGAATTTCACCGACCCCGAACACGGTGAGCATGTTGAACTGGCCGGGCGCGAATTTGAGCGGCTCGCCGTCCTCCATCTCGAGGTTCAGGGTCCACACATCGGCAAGATCGCGCTGGCGTTTGCGCACCCGCGCAACCCGCGGCAGCATCGGATCATGGGCCGGAACGGTCGTGCCGTTTTCAGCTACGAGTGCCATAGACATCGAGGATCTGCAGCCTTGTTGCTTGTAGGCGTTGAATGAGAACCGGAGTGAAACGCTTCATCATCTCGTAACCGAGATCGTGATCGTCCTCGCATTTTCCGCGCAGGCAGGCGGCGTCCATCGAGATGGCGCGCGTGAGTTCGAGGGCCTTGGCGTCGAACCCCCAGCGGTAGGGCGCGACGAGCCACGAAGCGCCGACAATCTCGTCTTCACCGAGCGTCTGGATGGTCAACGAGCGTGTCGGCGCACTGATCTCCAGCGCCACCCGGCCGCTGCGCAGAATGTAGAACTGATCGGCGGCCTCGCCCTCATGAAACAGGTACTGGCCGGCTTCAAACCGCACATTCTTGGCGCAGCCGGAAATGAGCTCGCAGAACTCTTCTTTGAGGCCGGCAAAGAACGGGTGCTCCCGCACGATTCGCTCTAGACCTTCCATGTCAATCTCCTAGCGTGGCTCGCTGTTTCGGATAGCGGCCACTTCTTCTGTGATATCGATGCCGACCGGGCACCAGGTGATGCAGCGCCCGCAGCCAACACAGCCCGACGTGCCGAACTGATCGACCCACGTCGCGAGCTTGTGGGTCAGCCATTGGCGATAGCGCGCCTTGCTGCTGGCGCGCACGCTTCCGCCATGGACATAGGAATGATCCATGGTGAAACAGGAATCCCAGCGCCGGGACCGCGAGGTTTCCAGGCCTTCGAGATCGCTCGCATCCTCGACCGTCATGCAGAAGCAGGTCGGGCACACCATCGTGCAGTTGCCGCAGGTCATGCAGCGCTCGGCGACATCGTCCCAGCGCGGATTGTCGAGATTGCGCATCAGCACTTCGCGCACATCGTCGGCCTTCATGGTGCGGCCCATCGACGACGCGGTCTTGGCGACCACGGCTTCCGCCGCCTTTGTCTCTTCGGGCCTGGTGGCGCGCTGCGGCAGCGCGGCCAGGACCTCACGGCCCTTGTCCGATCCCGCCTCGACCACAAAGCGGTGACCGCCTTCGACGAGTTCCGTCAGCGCGATATCGAAGCCTTGCTTCACGCCGGGCCCGGTGTTCATCGACACGCAGAAACAGGTGCCGCCGGCGGTCCCGCAATTGACAGCGACGATGAAGGCGTTCTCGCGGCGCGCCTTGTAGTGCGGATCCACAAGTTCGCCGTTCATGAAGACGCGATCCTGAATCTCAATGGCGTGCAGTTCACAGGCCCGAACACCGAAGAAAGCGAAGCGCTCGACCGGCAGAGGCTCCGGCGTCACGGCGACGGCGCCATCCTTGTGCCTGGCGCGCCACAACTGCTGGATCGGCGGATACAGGAACCTCTTCCAGGAGTGCGGGCCGACCGCATAGCCGAACAGCGCATCGTCGGAGCGGCGCGTCACGCGATAACGGCCGCCTTCCTGTTCGTCGGTCCATCCGGCGGGCAAATCGCGAACCGAGGAGATGTCGTCATACACGATCGCCTGATCGCGCAATTTCGGTCCGACGACGCGATAACCGCGCTTGGCGAGCGCATCGAGAAGGGCCTGAAGCCCGTTCATTTCCAATGTGATCATCTGGGCGTTTCTTGCGCGATCTGCGTTCATTCCAGCAGCCGTCTCTTTTCGGTGAGGTTCCCCAAAAGGGTCGTTGACCGTCGCGCTATCTCACTGTCGATAGTCTACGGAGAATTCCATATGCAGGCAATGCCGCGTTCTTACGTATGCGTCTTTGAGCGATGTCAAAGATAGAACAACAAGCGATAAAGTCAGCAGGGGCGCGTCATTTTGCGCGCGTAACAGCAATCGCGGTCAGCTCGCCCCGCATCGCCGTATCAGACAGCAAATCTGTGACGGAACGTGCATGACGGCGGCGCCAATTTGGATGCTCGCTGGTGCTGCCGGGAAGGTTCGCCTGGCTCGTCTCGCCGGCGAGATCGTCCAATTGAACCATAAACAAAAGGCTTTTCGTGCGTGCGAGATAGACATGCGCCGCCTTTGCAAGCTCCGGCGTCCAATCGACATTGTCTGTGTCCGTTCGCGGAAAGAGGTCTTCATCCGCAAGCGCCTGCAGCAATTGTCGCTTGTCGTTCGCACGATCCGACCAGGCCCGCCCTTCGTCGTCGGCGGATTTGAACAAACCGAGGCGCGCTTTTGCCGCAATGTCGTCGCCGGTCCAGAAGCCGCGCAGCGTCGCGAGATCATGTGTCGCAGCCGACACCGAGGCGAGCCGCGGATACTCGTCAGGGCGCCGATAGCGGTCGTGATCGCGCTCAAAGGCGAGAATGCGGCAGGAGAGCACATTGGCCGCCGCCATGCGCTCGCGAAATCCGGCGGGAACAGTGCCGAGGTCTTCTCCAATGAGCATGCAGCGGTTGCGCCGGCTCTCCAGAGCCGCAATGGCGAGCAGATCGTCGACCGGATAGCGCACATAGGCGCCGGACGCCGGCTTCTCGCCGGCGGGAATCAGGAACAGGCGCTGCCAGCCCATGACATGGTCGATCCGCAGTGCGCCAGAATGACGCATATTCGCCTGCAACAAGGCGATGAAATGCGCATAACCCGTGGCGCGCAGGCGGAATGGATTCAACGGCACTACGCCCCATTCTTGCCCGGTCTCATTGAACGGGTCCGGCGGCGCACCAATCCGCGCCCCACCGGCGAACAGATCCTGATGCGCCCAGTGGTCGGCACTCGCGCTCTCCACGCTGATTGCGAGATCGTTGTAGAGGCCGATGGCCATGCCGCGTTGCTGCGCCACCTCGGCCGTCGCACCGATCTGCTCGTCGCATAGCCACTGCAGATATTTGTAAAACGAAAGTCGATCCGCGTGGCGATCGCACAGCTCTGCGACAAGCGCCGATTCCGGATCGCGGCAAGCGGCCGGCCAGCGTGTCCAGTCATGCGTCTGAAAATGTTCGCTGAGCATCTGGAAGGTTGCGAAGCGCTGCAGATCACCGCCAGACCTGCTCTCAAAATTTCGAAATGCCGCGCCACGCGCGTCCGTGCCGTGGTTCGCATCAAAGCTCCGCTTCAGATGTTCGAGAGCGGCAAGTTTGATGTGTGCAACAGAATTGTACCCGACATATGCCGCTTCGCGCGCGGCCCGCAGGAGAGGCGCGATTTCTGGAGACGCGACCAGGGCGCGCGCCTCATCGCATTCCGCGAAGTCGGGAACCGCCGTGACGTCCAGATAAAGCGGATTGCGGAACAGCCGGCTACAGGGCGAATAGGGACTGGCATAGTCCGGCGTATCCAGGAACAGTGCATGCAAGGGATTGAGGCCGATCGCGTCCGCGTCGCGTGCGGCGGCTTGATCGATCAGCACCTGCAAATCGCCAAAATCGCCGATGCCCCAGTCGTCGGGAGATCGGAGCGCGTAAAGCTGTGCCGCCACGCCCCAGCAGCGCCGGCCGGAGAATATGGCCGGCAGATAGCAGCGTTCCGGCGCCACGATCAGGCGACAACTCGCGTCGTTCGCCGTTGCCAGCCGAAGGTCGTGATAGCCGAGCGGCAACGGCGGCAGCTTCAGACGGCGCAACAGGATCTGGCTCTCGCCGAATTGCCGCGTCTCTTCGACCGGCAGCGTATCCAGATCACATTGGCCGGTGCGCAGCCCGCCCAATTCGAGGTGCACCGACCAGCAAAGCGTCTTCGTGCCGCCTGGCAGGCGGATCGCGATGTCGATCTCGGCGTTCTCCCGCGCCACGACGACGGGCGGCAGCGGCGTCTGCCACGGCTCATCCTCGACCTTGGCAAGGCTCGCGAAGACATCTTCCTCGCTGTCGGCGGCGATGCCCATCGCCCGCAGCAAGGTCCGCGTCGTCTCCAGCGTCGTTTCGTGCAATTGGCCGTGGATATCCCAATAGCGCGCCTCAATGCCCGCCGCATCCGCCAACCGGTTCAAGGCCTCCCGCGCGTCCATCGACCCTCAAACCTCGCTGACGAACAGCGCCAGCGCATGCGCTTCGAGAGGAAAGGCGCTTTGCGCATTGAATTGCACCGCCGCCGCGGCGTCGGCGGCCGCCGTGTCGACGACACAACTCCATTTCCGGTCGGCGCCGGTATCCGGAAGGACGAACTTCGCAGGTTGAGCGCCAGCGTTCATCAGCAGAAGGAAGGCATGCGGGTCGAGGCGCCGCGTATAGGTCTCGGAATCCATCTCGGACATCGCGGCATAGCGCACGCCCAGACAGCGGTTCCGCAACGAGGCCCAATCCGCCTGTGTCATCTCGTGTCCTTCGGGCGACAGCCAGACGATGTCCTTGACGTCGCTCTCGTCCGTGCGGTCGCCCAGGAAAAAGGCCGACCGTCGGAACACCGGATGATCCGCCCGAAGCCTTACCAGACGCTGAACGAAGGCCAGCAGGCCGCGGTTGCGGTCCAATTCCGACCAGTCGATCCAGCCGATGTCGTTGTCCTGGCAATAGGCGTTGTTGTTGCCGCGCTGCGTGCGACCGAACTCGTCGCCCGCCAGGATCATGGGAATGCCCAGCGAGAGCAGCAGCGTGGCCATCAGGTTGCGCTTCTGCCGCTCGCGCAGCCGGATAACGGCGGGATCCTCGCTTGGTCCTTCCGCGCCGCAGTTCCAGCTCAAATTGCCGTTGGCGCCGTCGACGTCGTCTTCCCTGTTCGCTTCGTTGTGCTTGACGTTGTAGCTGACGAGATCGTGAAGCGTGAAGCCGTCATGCGCGGTGACGAAATTGACGCCCGCGGTGGGCCGACGTTTGCCGTGATTGAAGACATCGCTCGATCCGGAAAGCCGGAAGGCGAGATCGCCGAGCATGCTCTCGTCGCCGCGCCAGAATTTTCGCACGTCGTCACGGAATTTGTCGTTCCACTCGCTCCAGCGCGGCGGAAAGCCGCTGAGCCGATACCCTTCCGGCCCCAAATCCCACGGTTCGGCAATCAGTTTGGTCTTGGCGAGCAACGGGTCCTGCAGCACGCAGGTGAAGAACGCCGCTTCGGGCGAGAAGTCGTGGCTCTGGCGCGCCAGGCTGATCGCCAGATCGAAGCGGAAGCCGTCGACATGCATGTCATTCGCCCAATAACGCAGGGAATCCATCACCATCTGCAACACGCGCGGATGACCGATATTCAACGTGTTGCCGCAGCCCGTGAAATCGAGATAGCGGCGCTTGTCCTCGGCGAGCCTGTAATATGATGCGTTATCGATGCCCCGGAAGCAGAGCGTCGGGCCCAATTCGTCGATCTCGCCGGTGTGGTTGAAGACCACGTCGAGAATGACTTCGATGCCGGCATCGTGGAAGGCCTGGACCGTCCGGCGAAATTCTCCGACATCGCCCTGCGCGAGATAGCGCGGTTCCGGCGCGAAGAAGTTGATCGAGTTGTAACCCCAGAATTCCCGCAGCCCGTTTTTGGCCAACGCCTGCGTGGTCGCGAACGGATGGACCGGCAGGAGCTCGACCGCCGTGATCCCGAGATCGCGAATGTGCCGGATGACGTCCGGATGCCGCAGCGCCGCCATCGTGCCGCGCAATTCCTTGCCGACAGACGGATGACGCATGGTGTAGCCGCGCACGTGCAGCTCGTAGATCACGGTGTGCGAGCGGGGCGTTCGCAGAACCTTGTCGTCGGCCTGCGCCGGAAACGGCGCGATCACCCGCCCCTTCGGCACCACGGCGGCATCGTCGCGCGTGTCGAACGACAGGTCTTCCCGCACATCGCCGGCGATATAGCCATAGTGCAGTTCGTTCCATTCGAGTGAGCCGCTGAGCTGCTTCGCGTAAGGATCGATCAGAAGCTTGTTGGCGTTGAAGCGATGGCCATTGACCGGATCGTAAGGGCCATGGACGCGGTAGCCATAAAGCAGTCCCGGCTCGGCCCCGGGCCAATAGCCATGCCAGACTTCTTCGGTGCACTCGGGCAATGGCAACCGTTCGGTTTCGCGGACGCCAGCGGCATCGAACAGGCAAAGCTCGACCTTTTCGGCATTCGCCGAGAACAAGGCGAAATTGACGCCCCGCCCGTCGAAGGTCGCGCCGAGCGGATAAGGCCGACCTTGTTTGAGTCTGGGACCGACCGGCACCGTCACATCCCTTCCGGTTCCAGCACCAGCACGCCCAGCGGCGGCAGATCCAGCAGCAGCGATGCCGTCATGCCGTGAGACGGCTGATCCTGTGTCCACATGCCGCCGGCATTTCCCACATCCGTGCCGCCATAATGATTCGAATCCGTGTTCAGAATTTCCCGGTACCGTCCGGCGCGCGGCACGCCGATCTTGTAGCCGCGGCGTACGACCGGTGTGAAGTTGCAGACCACGACGACGAATTGGTGAGGGTCGCCGCCGCGGCGCGTATAGGCGATGACGCTGGCGTCGGCATCGTTGCAGTCAATCCACGAGAAGCCGTCCGGTTCGCAATCGCGTTCATGCAACGCGGGCTTGCCGCGATAGAGCCAGTTCAGATCATGCACCAATTGCCGGACGCCGGCATGCATCGGATCGTTGAAGAGATGCCAGTCGAGGCTCTCGTCATGATTCCATTCGCGCTCCTGCGCGAACTCGCCGCCCATGAACAACAGCTTCTTGCCGGGCTGCGTATACATGAAGGCGTAATAGGCGCGCAGATTGGCGAATTTCTGCCAACGGTCGCCGGGCATCTTGCTCAGCAGCGAACCCTTGCCGTGAACGACCTCGTCATGGGACAGCGGCAGGATGAAATTCTCGCTGAAGGCATAGAGCAGGCCGAAGGTCAGCCGGTCATGATGGAATTTACGATGGATCGGCTCCTTGGATATGTAGCTCAGCGTGTCGTGCATCCAGCCCATGTTCCATTTGTAGCCGAAGCCCAGACCGCCGAGATAGGTCGGGCGCGAAACCATCGGCCAGGCTGTCGATTCTTCAGCAATGGTCACCGCCGCGGGACAATTCGAATAGACGAGTTCGTTCAGCCGCCGCAGGAAATCCACCGCCTCCAGATTCTCGACACCGCCATAGACGTTCGGCACCCACTCGCCTTCCTTGCGGCTGTAGTTGCGGTAAAGCATCGACGCGACAGCGTCGACGCGGATGCCGTCGATGCCGTAATTCTGCAGCCAGAACAGCGCGTTGGAAAGCAGGAAGCCACGCACCTCGTTGCGGCCGAAATTGTAGATGAGTGTGTTCCAGTCGGGGTGATAGCCCTCACGCGGATCCTCATGCTCGTAGAGATGCGAGCCGTCGAAATTCGCCAAGCCGTGAACGTCGCTGGGAAAATGGCCTGCCGCCCAATCCAGGATCACGCCCAGGCCTTCGGCGTGACACCGCGCGACGAACGCCTGGAGCTCTTGCGGCGTGCCGTATCGGCTGGTCGGCGCGAATAGCGCCGTCGGCTGATAGCCCCAGGAACCTGCGAAAGGGTGTTCGCTGATCGGCATCAGTTCGACATGGGTGAAGCCCAGATCCTTGGCATAGGGAACCAGCCGGTCGGCCAGCTCGTCGTAGCGCAGCGGGCGGTAGCCATCTTCGGGAACACGCTGCCACGATCCCAAATGAACTTCGTAGATCGAGACCGGACTGTGGTGGTCCGTGCCGGGACCACGGCCCAGCTGGGGGCGATGCTCCGCGGACGGTGCGGTAGCACAAACCACCGACGCCGTCTGCGGCGGCAGTTCGGCCTCGAAAGCATAGGGATCGGCCTTGAGCAAGATCGCGCCGTTGCGGGCCTTGATCTCATATTTGTAACGAGCGCCGGCACTTACGCCGGGCAGGAAGATCTCCCAGAGGCCGGCGCCGGGGTGGAGCCGCATCGGATGGCGGCGGCCATCCCAGGCATTGAAGTCACCGACAACGCTGACCCGCCGGGCATTCGGGGCCCAGACGGCAAATCTGGTACCCGAGACGCCATCCATGATGGCGGGGTGCGCGCCCAGCTTCTCGTAACTGCGCAGGTAGTTGCCTTCGGCATGGAGATAAAGGTCGAGCTCCCCGAGAATTGGACCGAACGCATACGGATCATCGGCCACGGTGGCGACCGCGCCGGTCGTCACCCGCAACCGATAGCGGAAGCGATCGCGGCGCCCTGCAATCGGACCGGCATACAGCCCTGCGTCATGCGCGCGCACCAGCTGCGCAACATCTTCCCCCGTCTCGCCATCCAAGACATCGATGCGCGTCGCGTCCGGTCGGAAGACACGAACCAGGAGTTCGCCGGTATCGACATCCTTGTGCATTCCAAGAAACGAGAAAGGATCGTGATCGTCGCCCGCAAGAATCGCAGATATCCGATGCGTCTGAGCTTTTGCTTTGAGCATCGCTTGATCCGAGCGTTCCATCGGTGCTCCAGAGCCTGTTACAGTGGAAGGCACGGTCTCTCCTATCGAGATTGAATCTCAAGAAGCACTGCTCAATAGAAATCATTAAATCGATGAGAATGATTCCAGTAACAATAGTTTTACCAAACTAGGATGTTATATTCGTCAAGAAACATGACGGAAATCAGTTTTCCGGCCCGACGCGATGCCTACGTTGGACACCGCATCTATGCTGCGCGAGGCGTTTTCATGCGGGTGCTTTTTGTAACGGCGGAAGCCTATCCCCTTGCCAAGACTGGGGGTCTTGCCGACGTCTCCCGCGCCTTGCCGATAGCACTCGTTCGTCGCGGCGTCGATGTCCGTCTCCTCATGCCCGGTTATCCGCGCGCCTACACCCGCATCGAAAAGCCTCGCATTGTCGCCAAACTCGATCCCATTCTCGGCATCGCGGACGCCACGCTTGTCGCCGGGACGTTCCCGGACACCGATTTGCCGGTGTGGCTTATTGACTCACCAACGCTCTTCCGGCGCGAAGGCGGCCTCTATCAGGATGAGGCCGGGCGAGACTGGCCCGACAATGCCTTGCGTTTCGCTTTCCTGTCGCACGTCGCCGCCAAGCTGGCCATGCAACAGACCAGGATCAATTGGAAGCCGGACGTGGTGCATGCCAACGACTGGCACGCCGGTCTGCTGCCGCTGCTGCTGTCGCTCGAAAAAGGACCCAGACCAAGCACGGTCTTCACCACCCACAACATGGCTTTCCAGGGAAATTTCACCTCCGAGGTCCTGCCGTCCATTGGAATTCCCGATCACTGCCATACCACCGACGGTACCGAATTCTATGGGCAGGTATCGTTCCTCAAGGCCGGCCTCAGTTATGGCGATCGGGTGACAACGGTAAGTCCGACTTACGCCAGGGAGATTCTCACACCCGATTTCGGTTGCGGCCTGGATGGCGTCCTGCGCCATCGAGACAAGGAATTCTCGGGAATCCTCAATGGGATAGACGATACCTTGTGGGACCCCGAGACGGATATCCATCTGCCACAGACCTATCGGGCCAGCGACATCTCCGGCAAAAGAACCTGCAAAATCGCGTTGCAGCACGAACTCGGATTGCCGCTGAACGCGGACACGCCGGTGATCGGCTTCGTCAGCCGGCTGACTCATCAAAAGATGGCGGACACGATCTTGGCCGCCGTCCGGTGGATCGCCGAACAGGACGCACAGCTGGTCGTCGTCGGCGAAGGCGAGCCCGCCATCGAGGCGGCCATGTCCGAGATCCAGGCGCAATACGCCGATCGGGTATCCGTCACCATTGGCTATGACGAACCGCTGGCCCATCGACTGCAGGCGGGAAGCGACATTCTGCTGGCTCCGGCACGGTTTGAGCCTTGCGGGCTGACGCAGCTCTATGCCCTGCGCTATGGCACGCTCCCGGTCGTCCGGCGCACCGGCGGGCTGGCGGACACGGTCATCGACGCCGACGCACAGGCAATCGCCGACCGCACGGCCACCGGGTTCGTTTTCGACGATACAAGTGTCCAGGGTCTCATTTCGGCACTCGGCCGTGCCTTGGCGCTGTACCGGGAACCCCTGACCTGGCGGCGACTGCAGCTGCATGCCATGGCGCAAGATTTCAGCTGGGACGCAAGCGCCGCCAAATACATCGACTTGTACAGCGAAGTGAGCGGCATACCGTACACGCCGGCCGACAGGACGGTGCAAGGCAAAGATGAAATTCCAGAAACAGCGAGACAAATCGCGCGCTGAAGCGTTATGATCTTTGTGCCCGTTGCATCTCTCGATGACCCTGTTTCCGGGAGCGAACGAACGGTCACAATTGGTTCGGCGGCGGGCAGGAGAATGCCATGGCCCACGACACACCTACGACACCCTCTGACGAGGAAATCCGCGTCCGCAGCTATCTGATCTGGGAACGCGAAGGCTGCCCGGAAGGCAAGTCGGCGGAACATTGGCTGCGAGCAAAGGCGGAACTTGAAGCGGAGTTCGAAGCCAAATGGCGTGCCGCCTCCCTCGATGGCGCGTCGACAACTTTTGTCTTGCCGCTGCTTCCGATTTCGTCGCGCCCGAGCCGAACCGTTTCGATCAAGCTCAGCTCAGCGGCCGAGGCGGCCCTGCCTAATGTTGCCAGGCAATAAGCGGCAACTCCGCGGGCAGGAAGGCATTGGGATGATACGGCACGACGCGCACCGTATAGTCCTCAAGCGGACGTGACCCGGTGACCGCGCCGGCAAAGATGTAGCCGTTGGTCGATCCCGGAATGGCGTGCTCCTGATGGAGCAGAACCGCTTCCGGCTCATACTCCGCCGTCGCATCCGCAAACAGTTCCACGCGCACCGAATTCGGCGACACCTCGCCCATATACACCGGCACCACGAGACGGCAGGACGTTTCGGTGCGGGTAATCATCGGCTGGCCGATGTGAAGGCTCGGCCAGCGGCTGTGCAACGTCCTGGACCATTGGTTCATGGCCTTGGCGTCGGCGCAGTGGTCCTTCTGGCGGACGCGTATCGCCTTGGCGAGCGGCAGGTAGGCCTGCGTGATATAATCGTGCAGCATCCGGGCGCCGCCGAAGACGGGCGTCAGCCGCTCCATGCTTTGCCGGATCCGCTTCAGCCAGGCGCGCGGCAGCCCGTCGGCGTCGCGGTCGTAGAATTCCGCAATGACCTTGTTCTCAAGCACATCGTAGAGGCTCGCCGCGTCGCGCCGGTCGACATCCTCGGAAGCGCCGCCGGCACCATCGCCGATCGACCAGCCGACCTCGGGGTCATAGGCCTCGTCCCACCAGCCATCGAGCGTCGAGCAGTTGAGCCCGCCATTGACCAGAACCTTCATGCCGCTGGTGCCGCAGGCCTCCCAGGGCCGGCGCGGCGTGTTGATCCAGACGTCCACGCCCTGCACGAGATCCTGCGCCAGCGAAATGTCGTAGTCCTCCAGGAAAATGACATGCCGGCGATAGCGCGGCTGCCGCGCCAAGCTGATCCATTCCTGGATCATCTGCTTGCCGACGGTGTCGGCCGGATGCGCCTTGCCGGCGACGAGGATCTGCACCGGACGCATATCGTTGTGGAGCAGATCGTCGAGACGGGACAGGTCGCTCAAAAGAAGGTTCGGCCGCTTGTATTCCGTGAAACGGCGCGCAAAACCAAGTGTCAGGACATTGGGGTCAAGCACGGTATCGGCGGCCTGGACGGCCTCGGCGTTCTCGCCGCGTTCCCGAAGCTGTCTGGCGAGACGCGCGCGGGCAATGTGCACGACCCGATGGCGGCCCTCGCCGCGCATGGCCCATACCTCTTCGTCCGAGACGCCGGCGATGCGTTCGCTGCCGCCGGAGGACGGCGACCGCCACCTTTCCTTACCGCAAGACTTCGTCCAGATCCGGTCGGCGCCGGCCGAGTCCCAGGTCGGAATATGCACGCCGTTGGTGACGTGCGCGATGGGGACTTCGCAGGACGGCCAGCGCGGAAAGAGCGGCTGGAATATCCGCCGGCTGACCTCACCGTGCAGGCGGCTGACGGCGATGGTCGTCGCCGAGCCGCGCTGCGCCAGGAATGCCATGTTGAACGGCTCGTCATGGTCACGCGGATTGGAGCGGCCGAGTGCCAGGACGTCGTCCAGCTTTACGCCGCGCGCCGCGACCGCGCCTTCCACGTAAGGCAGGTATTTGCGCAGCAGATCGGCCGGAAACCGGTCGAAGCCGGCGGCCACCGGCGTGTGCGTGGTGAAGACGTTTCCGGCCCGGGTGGCCCACAGCGCCTCCCAGAAATCGAGATTGCTCTTCAGCGCCAGATGGCGGGCGCGCTCGATGACCGCAAAGGCGGCGTGCCCTTCGTTGACATGGCAGATTTCGATTTCGGGATGGAGCGCCTCGACCACGCGCCAGCCGCCGACGCCGAGCACGATCTCCTGCATCAGGCGGATTTCCGACCCGCCGCCGTAAAGCTTCGCCGTGATGCCGCGATCCAGCGGACTGTTGAGCATGTCGTTGCTGTCCAGCAGATACAGCTTCACGCGGCCGACCGTGGCCTGCCAGACGCGGAGCTGCACGACGCGGCCGGGCAATTCGAGACCGATCCGCAGCCAACCGTCTTCCGGAAGGATGACGGGCTCAACCGGCATCGCCGCCGGTTCGTTGTACGGATAAAACTCCTGCTGCATCCCGTTCCCGTCGACAAGTTGACGGAAATAGCCTTCCTGGTAGAGAAGCCCGATCCCGACCACAGGGACGTCGAGGTCGCTGGCGGCCTTCAGGAAATCGCCGGCCAGCACGCCCAGGCCGCCGGCATACAGCGGCAAGGCGGCCCCGAGCCCGAACTCCATGCTGAAATAGGCCACGCCGCCAAGCTGCGCGGCGCCTTCCATGCTGCGGAACGAACCGGGCGTCTGCAGGTATTTTTGCCGTTCGGTGACGAACGCCGCCAGTTTGTCCTGAAACTTCTGATCGCTCGCCAGGGACTTGAGACGTTCCGCGGGCGCGCTCTGCAGCACGATCCAGGGGTTGTGCGTGCGCTCCCACAGCTCCTCATCGACCGAACTCCACAAGGCGTCGCCCTCGTGGCTCCAGGTCCAGCGCAAATCGAGCGCCAGCGCGTACAGATCGGCTATCTCTTTCGGCAGTTTCGGCTGAGGAAGTGTGACCATGATCGGGGCCTGTGAAGTCTCTATGCTTGAGGTGATCGCAGATGCGTCTTCGCTGCAGGAATCAGCACATTCGCCGACATATTAATTGATCTTTATTAAAAAGTTGCTCCCCCAAGGGAAGCATCGCGGCGTTGCTCGCGGTATCATGAAAAATCGCGTAACACGGCTTGTCCCGCGGTAATCTGAATTGACGGCGAGCGTTTGCGCTTTTGGCGACGCGTTCGCTTGCGTGGTTGTAGCGGACAAATCCAAACCGACAGTTGTGCGCATCGTCAAGGCACCGCTATCTTGCGGACGGCTTTCACAGCGTCTCCTTCTGCTGAAATTTGAGGCAATCGTGCAAACGACAGCGGCCAACCCGGAATACGACGAAAGCCCGACGCGGCCGCTGGCGCTCATCACCGGTGCGTCCTCCGGCATCGGCGCCGCCTTTGCCCACGCCTATGCGCGGCGTGGCGTCGATGTCGCACTGGTGGCGCGCCGTGTCGACCGCCTGAATCGTCTGGCGGACGAACTCGCGCGAACCAACGGCGTAAAGGCGATCGTTCTTCCAGCAGACCTGTCGGCTGCCGACGCGCCCCAAACCATATTCCGCGAAATCAAGGCGCGTGGCCGCACGGTCGATATCCTGGTCAACAACGCCGGCTTCGGCGTGCCGCAGACGTTCGGCCGTGTGCCATGGGAGCGCCATCGCGAGTTCCTGATGGTATCCGTCGCCGGCCCGTGCGCGCTGACACATGAGGTCCTCCCGGAGATGGTGGCGCGGCGGCAGGGCGCGATCATCAACGTCTCCTCCATCACGGCGATGTCTCCCGGTGCGGCCGGGCATACGCTCTATCCGGCGGCCAAAAGCTTCCTGCTCAAGTTCAGCCAATCGCTCGACGCCGAACTGCGCGAGCATGGCATCCGCGTCACCGCCGTCTGTCCCGGCTTCCCGCGAACCGAATTCCACGAAGCCAACGGCACGGCGGCGCTGATGGAACAGGCGCCGCGGCGCTTCTGGACGAGCGCCGAGGCCGTGGTGGAAGCGGCCATCGCCGGCAACGCGCGGGGAAAGACCGTCGTGATTCCGGGATGGCATAACAAGCTCGCGGTGGCGCTGATGAAATACTTGCCCGACAGCATCGTTACCCCCATCATACGCGCGGGGGCCGCCAGATACCGCGTAGGGGATTGACACCTTGCCCTCACATTACGACATCGTCATCGTAGGCAGCGGCGCCGGCGGCGCCACACTTGCACAACGCCTCGCGCCCACCGGCAAGTCGATCCTGATCCTCGAACGCGGAGAGCATCTGCCGCGCGAAGCGGACAACTGGAGCGCCAAGAGCGTCTTCGTGGACCGCAAATACCGCGCCCGCGAACAATGGCTCGACCATCGCGGCGCGCCGTTCACCCCCAACACCTATTACTGGGTCGGCGGCAATACGACATTCTACGGTGCCGCCCTGCTGCGGCTGCGGGCCATCGATTTCGAGGAGCGCGCCCACGCCGGCGGCATCTCGCCCGCCTGGCCGATCGGCTACGGCGACCTGGCGTCTTACTACACCGAGGCCGAGGCGCTGTGGCGGGTGCATGGTCAGCGCGGCATCGACCCGTCGGAGGAGGCCGGCGATCCGCCTTACGCGTTCCCGGCACTGCGCAACGACCCCGGCATCGACCGGTTGAAGAGCCATTTCCAGACCCAGGCGTGGCATCCCTTTCCCCTGCCTCTGGCCATCAATCGCGAAGACGACGATCCGGTGCGTTCGCCCTGCATCCGGTGCAAGACCTGCGGCGGTTATCCCTGCCTCCTCATGGCGAAGTCGGACGCACGCAGCATCGCCGTCGTGCCGCTTCTGAGCCGGCCCAATGTCACCCTGCTCACCGGGCACAAGGCGGTCAGGCTCGAAACCGATCCGTCCGGCCGGGAAGTCCGTGCCGTCGTCTGCACCGCCGAGAACGGAGAAGAGCGCTACTCCGGCGACATCGTGGTGCTGGCGGCCGGCGCGGTGAACACCGCCACGCTGTTGCTGGCGTCCGCCAACGGCGCCCATCCCGACGGCCTTGCCAACAGTTCGGGCCAGGTCGGGCGCAATTACATGTTCCACACCCTGACCGCGATGCTGTCGCTGACCGCCGCGCCGCTCGACGCGACATTTCCGAAAACGCTGGCGGTCAACGATTTCTACAACCGCGATCCACGCGGCGGTTTCGATTTCCCGATGGGGCATATCCAACTCCTCGAATACATGTCGGGCCAGACCCTGGAGGGCGAGCTTGGCGACATGATGCCGCCGTGGCTCCTGCCCGACGGCGTGTTCAATACGATTGCGGAACGGCTGCTCAGTTTCCTCGTCATCTCCGAGGATCTGCCCATGGCCGACAATCGCGTGTCGCTGGACAGGAACGGGCGGATTCATCTCGATTACGCCCACAACAATCTCGAAGGCCATGAACGATTGGTGAAAACGCTCTGCAACGCGCTCGAAGGGTTCACCAGCCATACCCATCCGCTGTCGCAGCACCATTTCCAGTTCGATTCCCTGCTGCCGCTGTACGGAACCGCGCATCAGAACGGCACGGTGCGCTTCGGCAAGGACCCGAAATCCTCGGTCCTCGATCCGATGTGCAAGGCGCACGACCTGGACAATCTCTATGTCGTCGATTCCAGCTTCTTCGTGTCGAGCGCGGCGGTGAATCCAACTCTCACCATCATCGCGAATGCCATGCGCGTGGGCGACCACCTGAAGCAGAGGCTGTAGAAAACCCCCGCGCCGGTGCGCCCGCGATTTCGCCGCGGCCGCCTGTTCGCAAATGTGGTGATATAAGATATGTGGTAATTCGACCTTGTCGGTTCAAGGGGCGCGCGCAAAATCTTCGCGCCTGCGACAATTCCGAAAAAAGGCGAGCGCGGTCAGCGACTAAGCGCCGGCAAGCGCGCACCATGACGGCAATCTGTTCAGACCCGTTCGCAAGGAAAATTATTTTTTGGCGGGCCGGAAGGCGCCGCAGACACCCTATGCCTGCTGCGGCGCGTCCGTGTCGCTTTGCTTGTGCGTGCGAGCGATAAGCATGTACATCGCCGGCACTACGAACAGCGTGAAGCACGTCCCGATGGCGATGCCCGTGGCGATGACGAGGCCCAGATTGTAACGCGCGGCCGCGCCGGCGCCCGAAGCCAGGATCAGCGGCATCACGCCCAGCACCATGGCGGCGGTCGTCATCAGGATCGGCCGAAGGCGGATCGCCGCCGCTTCCTCGACCGCCTCGCGCTTGTTCTTGCCTTCCAGTTGCAAATCGTTGGCAAAGCGGACGATCAGGATGCCGTGCTTGCTGATCAGGCCGATCAGCGTCACCAGGCCGACTTCGGTATAGATGTTGAGGCTGGCCCCGCCCACGCCCATGGCGATGAAGATGAGGGCGCCGCAGACCGACATCGGCACGCTGACCAGGATGATGATGGGATCGCGAAAGCTTTCGAACAGCGCGGCGAGGGTCAGGAAGATGATGACCAGCGCGAAGAAGAAGGTGACGATGAGGGCGCTCGATTCCTGCACGAACTGGCGCGTCGGACCGGCGTAGTCGATGCGATAGCCCTGGGGCAGAATGCCGGCGCTGATCTTCTGAAGCTGGGCGAGCGCATCGCCCGTGGTCAGCCCCGGCCGCGGGATGGCGGTGATCGTGGCGGCATTGAGCTGCTGGAAGTGGTTGAGCGATTCCGGCGTGACGGTGTGCTCGAGATGCGCCACGGTGGATAGCGGAATGGACAGACCGGCCGCGGTACGGATGTAGTAGTTCTTCAACTGGCTGGCGTTGAGCCGGTCGACCTGCTGGACCTGCGGAATGACCTGATAGGCGCGGCCGGAGAGGTCGAAGTAATTGACATACCCGCCGCCCAGCATCGCCGACAGCGCACCGCCGACGTCGCTCATGGTCAGCCCCATGCTGGCGACCTTGTCGCGATTGATGACGATCTGCGTCTGCGGCTCGTCGTATTTCAGGTCGGAATCGAGGTAGACGAAACTGCCCGATTTGAGCGCGGCGTCCATGACGCTCTGCGCCACCGTGTTCAACCGCGGGAAGCCTTCGGTGGTCTCGATCACGAACTGCACGCCGAGTCCCCGGGGGCCGGGCAGGGACGGCACCAGGAACGCGGCGGCGCGCACGCCGGCCACCGTGCTCAACTTCTTCTGGATGAGCGGGGCGAGATCCTGGGCCGAGCGGTCGCGATCGCCCCAAGGCTTCAGCACCATGCCGGCGATGCTTAGTCCCGGCGCCGTGATCTGGAAGGTGTGATCGGTCTCCGGAAACGACTTCGCGATCTTGAAGACCTGGTGCTGCCAGATCAGCGCCTGTTCCAGCGTGGCCGTCGGCGGCGTCGTCAGCGAGGCGATGACGATGCCCTGGTCCTCGTTCGGGGCAAGCTCCGACTTGGACAGGGTGAACAGCATGTAGATGCTGCCCAGGACGATCACGGCGAAGACGATGACGACCGGAAGCTCGTTCAGGGTGCTGTGCAGCAGGCGCTGATAGGCGCCGTGCAAGGCATCGAACTTCGCGTCGATGTAGGTGACGATGCGCCGCTCCAGCGGCGAGCGCGTCGCCGCATGCGAATGCAGCAGCCGGCTCGCCATCATGGGAGAGAGCGTCAGCGCCACCGTCGCCGAAATGACCACCGCGCCGACCAGCGTGAACGCGAACTCGACGAACAGGGCGCCGGTCAGCCCGCCGATGAACCCGATCGGCACATAGACCGCCACCAGCACCAGCGCCATGGCGACGATCGGACCGCCGAGTTCGCGGGCCCCGAGGATGGCGGCATCCCAGGGCGTTCGTCCCTCCTCCAGATGCCGGCTGACGTTCTCCACCACGATGATGGCGTCGTCGACGACCAGGCCAATGGCCAGCACGAAGGCCAGCAGCGTAAGAAGATTGAGCGTGAAGCCGAAGATCAGCATGAAAATGCCGGCGCCGATCAGCGACAGCGGGATGGTCACGATGGGGATGACGACGGCGCGCGGCGAGCCCAGGAAGATGAAGATCACGAAAATGACGATGGCGATGGCCTCGCCGAGCGTCCACTCCACCTCGGAAATGGCGCTCTGAATGAACTTCGTCGAATCGTAGGCGACGAAGGACGTCAACCCCTGGGGAAGCTGCGCATCGATGCCCGGAAGGATGGCGCGCACGCGCTGAATGACATCGAGGACGTTGGCCGACGGCGCGACGTTGATGGCGATCACCACGCCCGGATTGCCGTCGAAATTCGCCTGCGAATTGTAGTCGGCCGAACCGAGTATCACGTTCGCGACATCGGACAGCCGCACATAGGCGCCGTTCTGCGATTTGATGATGAGGTTGCGGAAATCGTCGATGGAATGAAGATTGGTCGAGGCCGTCAAATTCACCTGGACCATCTGGCCGCGCGTCTTGCCGACCGCCGACAGAAAGTTGTTGGCGCCGAGCACGGAATAGACGTCGGACGCGGTCAATCCATAGGCCGCAAGCTTTTGCGGATTGAGCCAGACGCGGACCGCGAAGAGCTTGCCGCCATTGATTTGCGCCTGCTGCACGCCCGCGACCGCCTGCAATTGCGGTTGCACGACGCGCACCAGATAGTCGGTGATCTTGTTGGACGGCAGAATCGTGCTGTTGAAGGTGATGTACATCGCCGCGATGGACTGGCCGACGGAGATGTTGATCACCGACTGCTGCGCCTGCGGCGGCATCTGGTTCTTGACGGAATTGACCTGGGTGATGATCTGCGACAGCGCCTTGCTGGCATCGTAGTTCAGGCGCAGGTTTATCGTGATCGTGGACACGCCCTGCGTGCTGCTCGACGTCATGTAGTCGATGCCGTCGGCCTGGGCGATCGCGTTTTCGAGCGGCGTCGTGATGAAGCCGGCGATGGTCTCCGGGCTGGCGCCGAAATAGGCGGTCGAAACGGTGACGACCGCATTCTGCGTCACCGGATACTGGCGCACCGGCAGCGAGGTAAGCGCGCGCACGCCGATCACCAGGATCGCCAGGCTGATGACGATCGACAGAACCGGCCGCCGGATGAAGATGTCGGTAAAGTTCATCGCCGCCGGCCTACTGCTCGACCGGGGTGGGCGCTGGGTTGTTCGGGAGCTGCACGCTGTTGTTGATGGTGACGAGGGTGCCGTTCTTCAGCTTGAGCTGACCGGCGCCGACCACCTGATCCTTGGTGCTGACGCCGCGCAGGATCGCGACCTGATCGCCGCGCGCCTCGCCGATGGTCACAAAACGCTGCTCAACGGCAAGCTGGTCCTTGCCCGTCGGGTTCTGGGAGGCGGGCGATTTCGTCACCACGAAGACGGTATCGCCGTACGGATTGTAGACCACGGCGGTCTGCGGCAGCGTGATGAGCGATTGCGGCGCGCCGACATCCGTCACGACGGTGGCGAACATGCCGGGAAGCAGCTTCTTGTCCGGATTCCGGATCAGGGCGCGCACATGCACGTTGCGCGTGACGGGGTCCACTTTCGGGTCGAAGGCGACGATCTCGCCGGTAAACGTCTTGCCGACGACGGCATCCGTCGTGAGCGTGACCTTGCTGCCTGTCCTGAGCAAATCCAGTTGCTGCTGCGGAACCTCGAAATCGACATAGATCGGATCGAGATGCTGCAACGTGACGAGGACCTGCCCGGCGGCGACATATTGGCCGACATCGACCTGGCGAATGCCGACCCGCCCGTCATACGGCGCACGGATGGCTTTCTTTTCGACGGCTGCGGCCTGGGCGTCCGCCTGGGCTCGCGCGCCTTTCATGTTGGCAAGCGCCGCGTCGTATACGGTCTGGCTGATGGCATTGGTCTTGATCAGCGCGGCATCGCGGGCATAGGTCTGCGCCGCCAGCACGGCCGCCGCCTGCAACGCGGCGAGTTGGGCGCGGTCCGAGTCGTCGCGGAGCTGCACGAGCAGCGTCCCCTTGCGCACGTCCTCATCCGGCCGGAAGCCGATCCGCGTCACCAGCCCGGCGACTTCCGACGCCAGATCCGCCCCTTGCACGGCATGCAGCGTGCCGACCGAACGCAACTGCGTCTGCCACTGGGTCTTCTGCGCGTGGACCGTGGAAACCGTCTGGATGGGCGTGAAGGCGCCCTTGGGCATGAGCAGGAAGCCGACGATGGGCGCCCCGATGATGTATCCGAAGACCAGCACCAGCACCGCGCCGACGATCAGCAGCATCTTGATCATGCGGGGGGTGAAGTAGCTGGCCATCCCTTTGGGCATATTTCCCGCGATCGCCGCGTTAAATTTCCCCGGCCATGTCCCCGTACGTTCCGTCGGCATTGTCTGTTCCCGCAAAAAAATGTCGCTCCGCGCGACGGCGAAGCGGCTCAATATGCCTCTATCCCGTGCTGCGCAATTCTCACAGCCGGCAAATCGTGGCTTAAGATATTGTGGTCGCGCCCCGAAATGACAAGTACGCGATCATACAAAGTGTCGCGCCGCCGCTGCGGACCGCTTGGCCCGTTGATTTTGATGGTTATTTGCGAACGGATCGCGAGGGCTGTCGCTGACTACATCAGGCGCAGGATTTCAGGATGCGCTCGGCAGGCCCGCCTTCGCCGCGGCCACGCTTGCCAAAGCGGCCCAGTCCTTTTCGCCCAAGCCGGCCACCATCGCTTCAATGAAGTGATCGTGAACCAGACTGGCAAGCGGCAGTGGCACCTGCAACTCGTTGCCGGCGGCCAGGGCGAGCCCGGCATCCTTCATGCCCAGCCGCAACTTGAACCCCGGCGGCTCGTATTTCTGCGCCACGATGAGCGCGCCATACGCCTGATAGATGGGCGCGGCGAACAGCGTGGTGGTCAGCACCTCGTGGAAGACCGCCGGATCGATGCCGCCCTTGCGCACCAGGGCGATCGCCTCGCCCAAGGTCTCGATGGCCGCGGCCAGCATGAAATTGCCGGCGATTTTGAACAGATTGGCCTGCTCGGGGACCTGCCCGACCACGGCGACACGGCGGCCGATGACCTCGAGGACGGGCTTCACGCGCGCGATATCCTTGTCAGCGCCAGCGGCGACCACAATCAGCTTTGCGGCCGCGGCCGCATCCGGACGGCCGAACACCGGCGCGGCGACATAGCCCAGACCGCGGGCGCCATGCACCTCGGTCAGTTGGCGCGCCAGGGCCGTGGAGATCGTCGCCATGTTGACGTGCACCAGACCGGGCGCGGCCTTGTCCAGCGCGGAGCCGGTCAACCCGACCTCGGCGAGCGCCGCGTCATTGGCGAGCATCGAGAATATGGCGTCACCCTGCAGGGTTTGCTCCGGCGATTTCGCGGCGACGGCGCCCTGCGCGGCAAGTGCCGCGACCGGGCCGGGCGATCTGTTCCACACCGTGACCTGATGGCCGGCGCGCAGGATATTCCCGGCAATCGCCTGCCCCATGTTTCCAAGGCCGATGAATCCGATCTTCATGTGGTTCTCCGTTGTCGAGGCGATCAGGCCGCCGGCGCGTTGAACTTGCCCGCCTGATAATCGCGGATGGCGTCACGGATTTCCTGCACCGTGTTCATCACGAAGGGACCGTGCGCCACCACCGGTTCGCCGATCGGATCCCCGTGACAGAGCAGGACGACGGCATCCGTGACGGCTTCGACGGCGACCGTCTCGCCAAGCTTGCTCAGTTCCGCCAGCGTATAGGCCGGCACGACAGCGCCTTCAACCTTCACCGAGCCGCGGACGACATAAAGAAAGACGTTGCGGCCGCCGACGGCATCGAGGCGCAGACGCCCGCCCGTTTTCATCTCGACGGTCGAAGCGAAGATGCCGGTGAGCGATTCAATCGGGCCTTTGTGGCCGTTCCACGCGCCGGCGATGAGATTAAGCGTCACGCGACCGTCATCCGCCGCGATGGCGGGAATCTGATCGCGCTGCAGTCCGGTATAGCGCGGCGGCGACATCTTCAGCCTCGCCGGCAGGTTCACCCAAAGCTGAAGAATTTCGAGCGGTCCGCCGCGGCGCTTGAAATCGTCGGGAGAAAGTTCGGCGTGCACCAGCCCGCTTCCCGCCGTCATCCATTGCACTCCGCCGGCCCGGATCACGCTTTCGTGGCCGGCGGTGTCGCGATGCATCAGTTCGCCGCCGAGAATGAAGGTGACCGTTTCGAAACCGCGATGCGGATGCGGACCGAACGGCAACCCGCCATTGCCCGCCGGGTAGGTCTGCGGCCCATGATGGTTGAGGAACAGGAACGGATCGACCTGCTGCAGCGTCCGGCTCGGCACCGGCCGGCGCGTCACCAGATCGCCGATGTCGTCCCGGATCGCCCTGTGCCGCGCGACGACGGTCTTTGCGTTCATGCCCGCTTCCCTATTTCTTCGCGGCATCCGCTTCGCGGGCGGCTTTCAGCGCGTTCGCCCACCAGACCAGCTGATCGAGCATGTCCTTGGCGAGCGGCGGCAGATAGGTCAGCTCATTGATGTCCTTGCCCTGTTGCCAGACCGCCATGAAATCGGCGCCCTGGATGTGAATGCCGGCCCGCAGCGCCGCCATCTGCAACTCGATGCAGATGAGCCGCAACTGTTCCACCGCGCGCGCGCCGCCGACCGATCCGTAGCCGAGATAGGCGGCCGGCTTCCGGTTCCATTCGGGATAGGCATAATCGAGGGCGTTCTTCAGGACGGCCGTGACGCCGTGGTTATATTCCGCCGTGACGAAGATGTAGCCGTCGAATTCCGCCACCTTCTTCTGCCAGCGCAGCGCCACCTCGTTCTTCGACGGCACCCAGGCGTTCGACGCCACCTCGTCGAAAAAGGGCATGGGATAATCGCGCAGATCGACCAGCTCCACCGACAGATCGTCGCGCTTCGCGGCGATCTCGTAAATCCACTTCGCCGGCTTTTCGCCGAGGCGTATTGCGCGGGTGCTGCTGATGATGATGGCGATTTTCGGTTTTGTCATCGGATACTCCTGGTTTGCGGTTCGGTTATGCGGCTTCGACGAGCACGATTTCGGCGTCTTCAAGGCCGACGATCTCGATGGCCTTCTCGTCGCGGATGGCGGCGCCGTCGCGGGCCGTGACCTGCGTGCCGTTGACGGTGATCTTGCCCTTGGCCGGAACGAGATAGACGTGATGCTTCGGATCGAGGTCCAGCGTCAGGCGTTCGCCGGCCTTGACGGTGGCGCCGAGCACGCGCGCTTCGGTGCGGATCGCCAAGGCGTCATTGTCGTTGGCGAAACCGCTGGCGAGCGTGACGAAGCGGCCGGAGCGATCGGATTTCGGAAACGGCTTGGTGCC
>DAIDUA010000008.1 GCA_027456965.1 Alphaproteobacteria bacterium
GAGGGCGTCGCGGTCGGCCATGAAACCACGGCCGCACGGAGCACGCGCGCTATAGCCGCGCTCGGCTATGCCAACGTGCCGCTGACTTTGCGCAGCAAGGACGGCGTGCCGGTGAAAACCGACAGCGGCAATCTGCTCTACGATTGCGGCTTCGGCGCCATCACGGATGCGGCGAAGCTCGACGCCGCTCTGTCGTCGGTGACGGGCGTGGTGGAGCACGGGCTGTTCGTTGGCATCGCCTCCACGCTGGTGATCGCGCGCCCGGAAGGCGTCGAGGTCATTGAACGATCGACATCAGCGGGATGAGCTTCAAGAGGATGCGCGAGATCAGCCGCGGACGGCGGTCGGTCGCCAGCGCATAGCGCGGATCGCTGCCGCACGGCCCGCCTTTCTCGCAAACCAGCGTGGGTTTCCAGCCGTCCTGCGCCGTCAGCCTTTCCGCCGTCGGCACGCCGTCGAGCGCCAGCGTCATGTCGGCGACGGCCTCGTAGGACATGGCGAAATAGCTGTGGTCCAGCAGGTCGGCCGGCGGTCGCGAGGCGTCGATCACGTCGACGATATGGGCCTTGTCGTCGCCCTGATAGGCGAGATCGGCCTTGGGCGTCTGGCCGACGCGCGGCACGCCGCCATGGGCGTATTTCGAGACCAGCAGGATGCCGTCCCGCTTCGAGGCGTAGATCGTGGTTCGCTTCACATAGGGCGTGGCGTCGGCCAGCAGGTGTGCGAAATCGTCGTTGTTCTTCTCGTCGCCCACATCGGCAGCCGCCAGCACGAGCTGGTCGATGAAGCCTTCGCGCACCGGAAAGCGGCTGTGCGCGTAGCCGGACAGCACCGCCAGCACCAGCCGGTCGCCCGTGCTGTGGGCCAGGACGGTGACGCGCAGGTTCGAGTCCGCCAGCTCGCGCAGCAGTTCCGAGAGGAACGGCAGGGAGTATTCGCTGTGTTCGAGGTCGGGGATGTAGCGGTCCAGTTTGACTTCGCTGCTCCAGCTGAACGCGGCGATGGCGCAGCCGGTCTGCGCGTCGTGTCCCACCTGGGCGGCGCGCAGCACGGCGCCGTCGAAGCCGGTGTGGAATCCGTGGATGAAGAGAAACACCGAGTTGCAGCGGCGCGCCTTGGCCTGCGCCTTGATCTCGTCGACGGCGCCCGCCAGCGAACCCTTGGCGGTGGCGCAATCGTGCGGCCAGGTCTTGGCGATGTAACCGTATTGCGGCTTCTCGCCGGGAAGCGCGGCCGGCGGGATGACGGCCTCGGCCACGCCGCAGGATGCCTTGTCGGCCCAGTCGATGCCGAAGCCACCCGGCGCGGTTGCATCCGGCTCGCGGTCCGTGACGTAGACGACGTTGAGATAAGACGGCTTGGCGTCCGCGGCGCGCCACACCGAGCGCACGGGGCCGGAATCGTCGATCGCGCAGCCCGCCAGCAGCACGGCCAGCACGGCCAGTGGAACGATCTTCCGCATAATCCTCGCCAAAGCGCCCCCCGGCGTTGATACCCCATCAAACCTCGGATAAGCGATAGCTGGCAAGTGCGGGAAGCGTTCATGTCGCAATATGATTACGATCTTTTCGTCGTCGGAGGCGGCTCCGGCGGCGTTCGCGCCGGCCGGATGGCCGCAAGCAAGGGCGCGCGCGTCGGCCTGGCCGAGGAATCGCGCATGGGCGGCACCTGTGTCATCCGCGGCTGCATCCCCAAGAAGCTCTTTGTCTATGCCAGCCACTTCTCCGACGATTTCGAGCTGGCGCGGAGCTTCGGCTGGACGGTCGGCGAGACGTCCTTCCATTGGCCGACGCTGGTCGCCAACAAGAACAAGGAGATTTCGCGCCTCGAAGGCCTGTACCTGAACGCGGTCGAAGGCGCGGGCGGCAACGTGTTCTACGAGCGCGCGACGCTTGAGGATGCCCATACGCTGCGTCTTTCGAGCGGGCGCGTCGTCACCGCCGACAAGATCCTGATCGCCACCGGCGGGCGGCCATCACGCGATCTGGGCGGCGCCGAAGGGGTCGAGCATTGCATCACCTCGCATGAGGTGTTCGACCTGCTGGAGATGCCGAAGCGCATCGTGATCGCCGGCGGCGGCTACATCGCGGTCGAGTTCGCGCACATCTTCCACGGCCTGGGCGTGGAGACGACGCTGGTCTATCGCGGGCCGAAAGTTCTGCGCGGCTTCGACGACGACCTGCGCGATGCGCTGCACGCCTCGATGGCGCGGCGCGGCCTGAAGGTGCTCACCAACAGCGTGTTCACGGGTATCGAACGGCGCGGCAGCGAGCTTCGCGTGCAGACCAGCCGGGGCGAGACGCTCGCGGCCGACCAGGTCATGCTCGCCATCGGCCGCGAACCGAACAGCGAAGGGCTGGGCCTGGAACGCGCCGGCGTCCGGACCGGAATGCGCGGACGGATAGAGGTGGACGAATATTCCCGCACCAACATCGAGAACATCTACGCCGTCGGCGACGTTACCGACCGCCTTGCGCTGACCCCCGTCGCCATCCACGAGGCGATGTGCTTCGTGAAGACGGCGTTCGACGGCGTGCCGTCGCGTCCGGATCACGAACTGGTGCCGACCGCCGTCTTCTCGGCGCCCGAGATCGGCACCGTCGGTCTCACGGAAGCGCAGGCGCTGGCGTGCGGCCACGCCATCGACGTTTACAGATCCACCTTCCGTCCGCTGCGCCTGACCCTGGCCGAAGCGGGCGACCGCACGATGATGAAGCTGATCGTCGACCAGAAGACCGACCGCGTCCTCGGTTGCCACATCTTCGGACCGGACGCGGCCGAGATCGTCCAGCTCGTCGCCGTGGCGCTCAAGATGGGCGCCACCAAGGCCCAGTTCGATTCCACCATCGCGCTGCACCCCAGCGCGGCGGAGGAACTGGTGACCATGCGGATGAAGAGCTACAGCAAGAGTCCCTAGCCTCTCCTTGAGGGGAGCGGAATGTGAAGAAGAATTAGGGGGCGAGAGTGAGCTTGCCCGCTTCTTCGAAGGGGAAACCTGATCCGTTAGCGGTAATAGTGCTTGTGGTGATGGCGGTCGTAGTAATAGGAGCGGTGGCGCTCGTGATACCTTCTGCCCGCGTTATACTTTCGGCCGTTGCAATCGCCGTTCCGTGAGATGGCGTTTCCCGCCAGGCCGCCGGCCACGGCGCCGCCGACCACACCCACGGCGCTGCCATGGGTCATCGCGTTGCCGATCAGTCCGCCGCCGACCGCTCCGAGAAGCGTGCCGGTGTTGTGGCTGCGCCCGCTGCAGCCGTCCGCATTGGCCGCAATCGTTCCCGCACTCAGGGCGAGAATCGCAGCCGCAAGAGTCAATGTCATTCGTTTCAACATGGGTTCTCTCCGTCATGGATCCGCGCGGAGCGTGAACTGTGTGCGCAAGTGACAACGCTCAATCCACGGAAACAATGCACGAGCGGCGGAACCGTTTCGTCGGAGGGAAACCGCCCTCCTGTCGTATTGATCGAAAGCCGGTGTAGCACCCCGTTCCGCCGCGAGAGAGGCTCGGAATCTACTCAGCGCGGCGCTCCACCTCCGCACGGCGGAGGAACTGGCGACCATGCGGATGAAGAGCCGCGGCCAGACGCCATGGAGCCGTGCGGCTCCGTGGCATGGGCGTCACGGTCGGGACTCGCGAAAATCGTCGCGCATGTGCGCCGCGAGTTTCATCACGGGATTGGCGGCGATATCGCGCATCAGGTCGGCCTGGCGGTGATAGCCGGTCTTGCCGAGGATGTGCTTGAGATGCGTCCTGGCGGTTCCGATGCCGATGTCGGCGCTCTCCGCGAATTCCGAGACTGTTTTCCCGGTCACGAGGGCCGCGAGCAAGCGGGCCTCCATGATCGTAAGGCCATGGGCCGCGGCGAGCACGTGCTCGGGTACGATGGTCTCGCGGTCCGGATCGCAGAAGATCAAGGCCGCCGCATGAACGGAGGTACCCAGGTTTTGCGGAGGAATGCGAAGCGGCGACACCAGAACCGTCATGCCGGAACCGGAGCGTCGCGTAAGGACCGCGACGCCGCCGGCCGCCATGGCCTTGCCGCCGCCGGTGCGCGCCGCCTGCGTGATGGCGCGCGCCAATCCGGGCTCCTGCCTGCTGTCGACCGGGCGCACGCGTCCCTGCGAAACGCGCAACCCGTCTTCCCGGCTCAGAATTCGGTCGGCGACACGATTGGCGAGCAGCAGTTTCCCGTCCGCGTCCACGATGGCGACCCCGACGTCGATATTGTCCATGAGATCGAAAGCCAGCGCGCCGCGGGTTTCCGCGAGTCCTAGGCGCTCATGCATCTGGAACGCGCGCTGAAGATGCGGCAGCACGAACGACAATTCCTTCTGGTCGTCTTCGTCGAACGCACGCGAGCCCTGCGGCCGGTGGATGCCGATCGCGCAGATCAGATCGCCGCTGATCAGGGTCTGCGCGCCGATGAGTTCGTACATTCCGGTCGTCCGGCAATAGTCGAACCACTCCGTTCGCTGAAGGGCGTTGGTGCTCATCAGCTCCTGGCCGAGGACGACGACGGGGAAACCCTTCTTCCAGCCGCGGGCGTACCACTCGTTACGCTCGTGATAATATTCGGCATAGGCGGCGCAGGCCTGCGCGTCGAAATTCGCGGTGCCGATAGGCACGCAGGCGTTCCTCGGCAGCCCGGGAACACCCGGCGGCGGCTTGTAGCAGAAGTGGAACAGACAGCTTTCGCTGCCGAAATGGGTTGCAACCCGCAACGGCAGGCCCTGCATCAGGGCCGAATCCGTCGCGGCCTCGTAGATGTGCTCGATGAGGCCCAGCAGTTCCTCGGTACCCCCTCGCCCGACCATCCCATCCCCGGTCTCTGGCCACGCACATCGCCACGCCGAAATTATCCGGCGTCCCATTGCCGGTCTATCCCATTTGGGGGATGCCTTTTGCTGGTGCTGGACATATTTTGGTGATTGGCGGCGGCTTCACCGGCGGTGACGGATAGGCGCATCGACGGAGAGGCTTGGGATGATCCGTTTCTAATGGGCGAAGCGCACAATGTTTCCCTAACGTCAATTTTAGTGGTCGGCGGCGCAGACCATGGGGTGAAGGCAATGTTGAAATTCGTTTCGCTGGCGGCCGTTGCAGCCGCCTTTGTCGCGCTTGGCGCGACAAATGTCGCGGCGGACCAGAACGGCACCATCGCCGCGGCGGTCGCCACAGATGCACCGCTCAACATGTCGCTGGAGGATTTTCTGACGTACTGCAACGCCGGCAACATGGGCAGCTGCATAACGAAACTCGGCGATGACGTCGGCGAAGATACGATGCTCTCCAACACCGAATACGCGTGCTGGCCGTGCGACGCGAGTTCGACGGCGAAGAACTGCGAACTCGACGACCAGCAGGTCGGGCGTCAGATGTACAGCTGGATCAGTGCCCATCCCGAGCGCGTCAATGACAAGACCGCCGATGTGGAAAGCGACGCGGAATCGGCCCTCTATCCCTGTTTGGACCAATGACGGAACTTGCCCGTACCGCATGAGATTTCGTTGACGTCGTCACGCCCGCAAAAACTTGATGTGAGCAAAAAATGCGCTTCGAAAATGCAGCAGCAAACCGCGGCTTAACAAGCGATGCGGTTCGCGATTCGTCCGTGCGCCGCGTGGCGCGATCGGTTTTCCTGGTTCTCGCGGTGGGCAGTCTCGGCGGCTGCGAGACGAGCATGGCCGTCCCGCAGAGCGGCGCTGCCGCCGCCGGTCGGCCCCAGTCGGTTGCAAGCGCGCTGGATGTCCTCAGCAACGCGACGGGAAAATACTGCCCCGGTCTGTGGTGCGGGATCGACGGTTATCAAATCGGCGCGATTCAATTGGCCGATCACGGCCAGACGCTGGTGTTCGTCCACACCGACGGTTCGCGTGGCGACACCTTGCCGGTCCGCTCTCTTAATCCCAAAGGCGGGACGATCATGGGCATGGGCGCGGTTCATTTCACCGGCGATTTCGCGCCGAATCTGGTGACCACCGAGGTGGAAGCGGGAAGATTGATCGTTGCGCTGAATACGATCAAGCAGGCGCAGGGCATGGTGTCCGTTGCGGCCGCCGGCACGGCGCAAGCACAGCCCGTCGGCGTGCCGAGCGGGCAAGCAACGGCGCCGCCGGCGGGTCCGGCGACGAGCGCCGCGACCGCTGCGCCGGCGCCCCAGGTTCCGGAACCGGCGGCGCCCGCCGCGCCTGTCGGCACGGCCGCGTCAAGCGCCCCGGACAACCGGATCGCGGTGTCCGTGCTCGACAACTGTCATACGACCGAGGTCGCGGACGACAATTGCGACTACGACAACGCCGACAACCGGACGACCTTCGCGAACGACCTCGCGCAGTCGCTGACGGCAAAGGGATTCGCCGTCGTCCCCGCGGGCCAGAACGCAAGCCGCACGCTCACGGCCACGGTGACCGGCATCGGCGACGACGACGCCGATCCCACGGGCCTGCTGTGCGGCTTGCTGTGCGATGCCATGACGGAGGCGACGGCATCCGCCAATTGGCAGGTGACGGACGCCGGCGGGATGGCGGGTCCGGGTGGAACGGCCAGCAGCACGGCCAGCGACACGGAACCGGGCCTCCAGAAACTTGCCGGCAAGATCGCTGACGCTGTCGCTGCGTCCGCCCCCGCCACCCAGCCGCAAGTCCCTTCACAATCTAAGCCGGACTGCACCGGCTCGCGGTTCGCCTGCATGGGACAGTCTGCTGGAGGGAAATAGCGGAGAATGTCGGCATCGTGAAATTCGGCCATCGAATTGATCGGAAGGAAAGCAGAATGCCAAGGAAATCCATGGACGCGGTGGCGGCAGTCGACCTTGAAGTGCTTGGAACATTTCAGACGCCGCGCAGGCTAATCTGCCGGCTGACGAACGTCGCGAA
>DAIDUA010000009.1 GCA_027456965.1 Alphaproteobacteria bacterium
GCCCGAGGCCGGATCGACCTGGAAGGTCTGGATTTTATCCGGCGTCTTGTGCGCCACCTCTTCGATGTCCATGCCGCCTTCGGTGGAGGCGATGAAGGCGATGCGCGAGGTCGCCCGATCGACGAGCGCAGAGACGTAGAGCTCGCGCGCGATCGCCGAGCCGTCCTCAATGTAGATGCGCTTGACCACGCGTCCGTGGGGGCCGGTCTGGTGGGTGACCAGCGTCATGCCCAGCATCCGCCGGGCCTCCTTCTCGACATCCTCGATGGACTTCACGACCTTGACGCCGCCGCCCTTGCCGCGCCCGCCGGCATGGATCTGGGCCTTCACCACCCACACCGGACCGCCCAGTTCCTTCGCGGCGGCAACCGCTTCCTCGACGCTGAACGCCGGCTTGCCGCGTGGGACGGGGGCGCCGAACGAACGCAGAATCTCTTTGGCCTGGTATTCGTGAATGTTCATGGAAATCCCTTGCTGGAATTCTGGAAAACGCAGGGTTGCCTGGGGCAGGGGGCACAATAGCAGCCGACTTCCCTCGTGCAAGCGGTTCGCGGCGGCATCGTAGGCTCAAGAATTAGGCAGTGGCCGGAACGGGTTGGTGCGACCATGTGCGCCGCATGACGAGCGCAAAGGACAGCGTCATGACGATCAGGCCGAGCGGGACATGAGTCGCCCCGGCCACGCCGCGGGTCGCGATGGGGACAAGCCACAGCGCGGCCAGCGCTGTCTTTTCGTAGGGGAGAAAGCCGCGCGCCCTGCCGTCCAGGGCCAACAGCGCGATGGCTGGCGCCAGCAGCATCATGTCGTAATCGAGGCAGTAGGGCGTCGCCAGCAACGCGCCGAGGCATAGCCCGGCGCCCTTGCTCGCCAAGCTGGCCTGCGACCGCCACAGGACAACCAGCGCCACAGCCACGCCGCATGTGGCCATGGCCTGCCATGCGTACGCGCCATCGATCGATCCGCCCAACAGGCGCACCGCGGCAAAGACGCTCTGGATTTTCTCGAAGCCGGTGCCGCCCTGTTCGAGCACCACTGTCCGGCTGAAATGGGTGGAGGCGAGGAAGGCTGTCCAGATGTCCACACCGAACGCGAACGTCGCGAAGAGTGCCAGCACCGCAACGGTCGCCGCGGCGGCGGCAAAACAGCGCCAGCGTCCGCTGACGGCGAGGACCAGCGGGATCGTGATGCCGAATTGCGGCTTGTAGGCGAGAAGGCCGATCAGGATTCCGGCGAAGACGGGCCGCCTGTCGAGCAGTGCCAGCGCGCCCGCGATCAGCGCGGCGGTGAGGAATCCGTTTTGCCCGTGTCCGAAATTCACGAACACCGCCGGAAACGCCAGGACCAGCAGCAGCCAGAGCGGATCGCGCGGGCGCGGCAGCAGCAGCGCCATCGCGGCAAGATAAAGGGCGAGGGTCGTCGCCTGCCACAGGATCAGTGCGGGCAGATAGGGAAGGTGCGCCAGCGCGCCGGCGGCAATGAGAAAGAACGGCGGATAGTGCCAACCATAGAACGGCGTGCCACGGCCGAACACCACTTGCTCGCGCGCATAGTGCTGCGCCGGATCGTAGGCGGCGGCGGGCGTGCCGTCGTCGACCAGTGCGCCCGCGGTGTAGACGTCGGAGAAATCGGTGCCCAGCGGGCGCCCCTTGTAGTCGTTCAGCCCGTGCGCGGTGGCCGCCATGTAAAGGATCGCCGCCGCAAAGCCGATGAGGAAGGCGCCCGCCCAGAGCCGCATGCGTTCGCGGGTGAGGAAATCGCCGTCGCGGAGGATGGCAAGGAAATGGCGCACGGCCCGGCTTTCATGCGGCGTCACGTGCGCATGATGGGGCGGGCGCCTTTAAGGAATGATTGCGCGGCGCCTAATATCCGCCGTCTTCGCCGACGCCGCCGTCCAGTGACATGCCGGTCACGTCGAGCGCGCGGCTTTCACGTGTGCTCGTCTGCTCTCCGCTGACGCAGACCGACGTCTGGTAGCTGAAGAACATGTCGCCCGTGCCCCAGCGGCGCAGGTTGGTGCGCTCGGTGCAATCGGGCACCGGCACTTTGACGGCGCATTTGAGCATGCCGTCCTTGTAGTGGCGCAGCGCCTCGTTCTCGGCGCACACCAGCACTTTGCCGCCCGCATAGGTACCCGCCATGCCCTGGTCGCTCTGGACCACGTCGCCGATCGTCACCTTCAGGTGGGCGCCGGGGATGCAGCGCATCACTTCGCCCTCATAGGAGGAAGCGAGCCAGGTATCGCCCGTCATGTGCGAGGCCGGGAATTCGTTGCCGTCCGGCGATATGCAGACCGCGTGGATCGCCTTGACGACGTTGGCCTCCTGCACCCGGCAGACCTGCGACGTGTGAATGCCGGAAATGTCGCCGCCGTGGTTGTTGACGGTGACGTTCTCGTAGTAGCCGCCGCCGTAGACGGTGACGTTGCTGCTCGCGCTGGCACTGGCGCTGGCGCTGGCCATGGCGGCGGCGAAGGCCGAGGCTTCCGCTGCTCCGTTGCCGCCCTTGTTGATCACGATCGACTTGTTGATGTTGATGTTCTTGTTGATGTTGATGTTTTTCGAGGCGTCGATGTTCTTCGTGATGTTGATGTCTTTGTTGATCGTGACCGGCTTGTAGATGTTGATGTTCTTATTGATGGTCACGGGCTTGTAGATGCTGATGTCCTTGTTGATGGTCACCGGCTTGTAGACGCTGACGTTGTTGTTGATCGTCGTCGGCTTGTAGATGTTGATGTTCTTGTTGAAGGTCATCGGCTTGTTGATAACCACGCCGCCGCCGTTGTTGCAGCCGGGGGCCGGAGCATGATAGCCGCCGCCGGACATGTTGCCCCAGGCGAACGCCGCGTCGAATGGGGCAATCGCCATGGCGGCGCTCGTCAGCGCGGCGACAATGACGGAAAATGGCCTCGGCGACATGCTATAGCTCCTTCGCTCCGGTCGTTTTCGGCCGTCCAGCCGGAGTACGCCGGGGACAAGCCTGAATGACCGCACGCCTCGCTTCACGAAATATGCCAGCCTCTGCCTTGGGAATGCCCTTTTCATTGGTTCGAATTGGCACAGGTCCGTGCATGGACCGGGCAGGGGAAAGGCCATGATCCCGATCTCGGACGACAATCCGGTGCGGCTGACGCCGGTCGTCAACTGGGCGCTCATCCTCGCCTGCGTCCTGGCCTATGTATGGGAGGTCCGGCTGGGTCCAGGCCTGGGGGCCGCGTTCATCCAATATGGTTTCACGCCCAAGTCGCTGATGTCGCCGCCGCTCACGCCGGCGGACGAGACGGGCTGGTCCGCGCTCACCAACATCTTCACCTCGATGTTCTTGCACGGCGGCATCCTGCATCTCGCTGGAAACATGCTTTACCTCTGGATTTTCGGGAACAATATCGAAGATGCGATGGGCCATGCCCGCTACACCCTGTTCTATTTTCTGTGTGGGATCGCGGCGGCGCTGACCATGGCGTTCATGGATCCCTCCTCGACCACCCCGATGATCGGCGCTTCGGGTGCGATCTCGGGCGTGCTCGGCGCGTATATGCTGCTCTATCCCAGGGCGCCGGTGACGGTAATCATCCCGTTAGGCATCATTTTCTATCCTTTTCGCGTCAGCGCCGTGTGGGTAGTGGGCATCTGGTTCGTGATGCAGCTCTTCAGCGCAGCCCTCAGCAATCCGGACAGCCCCGGCGTTGCCTGGTGGGCGCATGTCGGTGGTTTTGCGGCCGGTCTGCTGCTGACCCCGTTCCTGAAATCGTCGCACGTCCCCTTCTTTGGGCCGCGCAGGCTGCGCGGGCCCTGGGACTGACTGGCACGGGTTTCGCTGACCTGTCCCGCCGAGAGGGCGCCAGCGTTTCGTTCTGGATCAAGGCGAAACAGCCGCCCAGTGGAGCAACGGGACAAGCGGGCCATGAAACACAAGAACAGTCATTTGCTGGTGGGCTACTGGAGCAGGATCCGGAAGGGCCGCGACGTTCCCGATCAAACGGATATCGATCCCCGCGCCATCAAGCGCATGCTGCCTTACGTTTTCATCCTGGACGCCGAGAGTCCCGCGCGGCCGATCTACCGGCTGGCCGGCACCGCGCTTTGCGAGCGTTTCGGCTTCGAACTCAAGGGCACGGGGTTCCTCGCCCATTGGGAGGCCCAGTCGGGTGTCGCTTTGGCGTCGCTGCTAAAGCAGGCGCTCAGGCTGAAGCAGCCGGTCTGCCTCACCTCGATCGGGGCCAGTGCCGATTGCGGCATGGTGGAACTCGAAACCGTGCTGGCGCCGGTGACCTTCGGCCCGGGCGGGCCGACGCGCTTCATCGGCATGATCCAGATCATGAGCGACGCCACAGTGCTTGGCGGCCGCCCCATCGCCTTCCAGCGGCTGGCTGCCTCGCAGCTGATCCGCGAGGCCGAACCGGTTTCCGCTTACGACACGCTTCCTCCACCGCCCCCGCCGCCCGGACCGATGCTGCGCAGCCATCCCAAGGCGCCGCATCTGCGCCTGGTGGTGTCCCAGAGCAGGCCCGCCGCGATGCGGTTCGACGCTGAGAACGTCCTCGAAAGGATATTCGAGGTGTTCAGCCCGGGAACATTTGCAAGCTGAGAAGACCTAAGGCGACTTGCCGCCGGTCACGTTCGGCTTGGCGACGTCGGGCTGCGGCGGATTGTCGATCGGATCGTTGTGCATGATGTCGCGGTCGAAGCGCAGCCGCTGATCCTTTTCCTGCAGGTAGGGAATTTCGTAGCGCTCCACCGTGTCGCGATAGGCTTCGAACGCCTTCAGGTCGTCCGGCAGGCGTTGTTCGCAGCGCTGATACGGCAGGTGCTGCTCTTCCGTGCACCAGATGTCGAAATCCATCGTCATGACTTTGTAGCGCGCCTGCTGGGCATGCGCCGGCGAGCCCGCAACAAACAGAGCGGCACAGAAAAGCGCGCAACTCGATCGTCTCATGAAGCCAGCATACGCTCGAAGCGATATCGGCGAAAGCGCGATCGGATTAACAATATCGATTATTCGGCGGCGAGCGCGCCGTCTTCCGCCACTTTCACAGTGTCCGGTGGCAACACTGCGCGGCCCAGGATCAGGTCCGACGCTCTTTCGGCGATCATGATGGCCGGCGCATTGGTGTTTCCGGAAACCAGCGTCGGCATCACAGAGGCGTCGACGACGCGCAGGCCTTCGACGCCGCGCACCCGAAGCTGCGGGTCGACGACGCTGTCGGAGTCCGTTCCCATCTTCGCGGTGCCGACCGGATGGTAAATCGTTTCGGCGGTCTTTCTGATAAAAGCATCGATCTCGTCGCCGTTGCGGACGTGCGCGCCCGGCATCAGCTCCGGACCGCGATAGGGATCGAAGGCGGGTTGCGCAAATACGTCGCGGGCGATCTTCACGCCCTCGCGCAGCGCACGCAGGTCTTCGTCGGCCTCCAGATAATTGGGCTGGATGAGCGGCGCGGCCAGAGGGTCCGGCGATTTGAGCGAAATGAAGCCGCGGCTCTCGGGCCGGAGCTGGCAGACATGCGCCATGAAGCCGTGGCGGTCGGCCTTGCGCCTTGTGTGGTCGAACATCAGCCCGGCGATGAAATGGTATTGCAGGTCGGGCGTCTCCAGATCGGGACGGCTCTTGAGGAAGGCGCCGGATTCGAGGCCCTGTCCGGTCGCGATGCCGGTGCCGAACAGCAGATATTGCAGACCGGTCCTGGCCGCGGTCAGCGGCTTCGACTGGCTGTAGAGCGTGATCGGCTGGGTGCATTCGTACTGGATCGAACAGTCGAGGTGATCCTGCAGATTGCGTCCTACGCCGGTGAGGTCGGCGACGACGGGGACGTCGAAGCGCTTCAGGATCGCCGGATCGCCGATGCCCGAAAGCAGCAGAATTTGCGGCGTGTTCACGGTACCGCCCGACAGGATCACCTCGCGGGTGGCGCGGGCCTTCGCGCTCTTTTTCTTCTGCATGAATTCGACGCCGACGGCGCGCCTGTCTTCGAACAGGATGCGCGCGACACGGGCGTGGGATTCGATCGTCAGGTTGGAACGTTGCAGAACGGGCCGGAGATAGGCGCTCGCGGCGCTCCAGCGCTTGCCCTGATGGATGGTGAGTTGATAGGGGCCGAAGCCTTCCTGCGAAAAACCGTTGAAGTCGCCGGTTCTGGCGAAGCCCGCCTCGGCGCCCGCCTCCACGAAGCTGCGGAACAGCGGATTGGCGGATTTTCCGCTTGAGACATGCAGCGGACCGTCAGCGCCGTGGAACGCGTCGCCGCCGTGTTCGTTGCATTCGGAGCGCTTGAAGTAGGGCAGCACGTCGGCGAACGACCAGCCCTCGCAGCCCATCTGCCGCCATTTGTCATAATCGCGCGCATGGCCGCGGATGTAGATCATGCCGTTGATCGACGACGAGCCGCCCCAGCCCTTGCCGCGCGGCCAGTAGAGACGGCGGTTGTTGAGATGCAGCTGTCCTTCGGTCTCGAAATACCAGTTGAACGGATTGGGTTTGCCGAGCAGCGCCGGAATGCCCGCCGGCATGTGGATCATCGGCGAGCGGTCGCGTCCGCCGGCTTCGATCAGCAGCACCTTGACCGTCGGATCGGCGCTCAGCCGGTTGGCGAGCACGCAGCCCGCGCTTCCTGCGCCGACGATGATATAATCGTAAGCTTGCATGATCGAACCCCGGCCGTTTCCCGCCGGCAGGATAGACAATCGTCGCTGCGCTGTCGCGCGCCGGAAGCTGCCGCGGCGTCAGAAGATCCGCGGCGCTCAGGGCTCGGCGGTGTCCGCCGCTGGTGCTTGCGCGGATGTCGCCGCCTCCGCAGGCTTCGAGGCCGCCGTCTTCGCCTGCTCGGCCGCACGGACCTCGCTTTCAAGCCGCGGGAGACTGATCAACAGCGAACGGTGGCATTGTTCGGCTGCACCAGCCTGCGAAGGCACCGTCCTGTTCAGCATCCAGCAATCGTAATCGGCTTGGGCGCGGGCGGCGTCCCTGGGATAGGCCTCGCGGCCCGGGCCGAGCGCGCGCACCAGACGGTCGCGCAGTCCGTGCGAGGTCAGGGCCGTGCTCGGTTCGGGGTCGACGACGTCGCCGCGCGCCAGCGCCAGCGCCTTGGACGCATACTCGTTGGCGAGGTTCGCGATATCGTTGTTCATGGAGGCCAGCGAAATCGAGCCCTGCTGGTCGAACGTCGTATAGCCCGCCGCGCCGACATGGCCGAAGGAGTGCGCCAGGAAGGCGTAGTCCTGGAACAGGGCCACGCTGAACGGGCTGCCCGTCGGCGCCGCGTCCTTGAGGTCGTCTACGGCGCTCGAGTTGACGCAGCCGGCGAGCATCAGGGCCGCCGCCGCCATCGCGATCGCAGAAAACGGCCGGGATGCAGTGTGATTTGTCATGAAAGGCCTCCGCAGGTGCCGGCTGGGCGGCGATTGCGCCATTCCTATAACCCTTTGTGGAGGCAAGGTTAAGTGCCCTTAACCGCTGAATTTATGAGTTTCGGGTGCAACCGTAAACCTTCCGTTGAGGTTCTTTATCGCACACTCGCACTCATGTCGCGAATGCAGGAGGAGCGCGTGCAGGCGCTGGCTATGAAGAACACCGAGCCGGTCATCAGCAAAGCGCGAGCCGAACGGCGCCGATTCCGGCGCGTACGTGTCGATTTGCCCGGCAAGCTTTTCGTTCCCGGAAACGGGCAGGAAGGCGAATGCAAGATCGTCGATCTGTCGCCCGGCGGCGCGCAGGTCGAATGCGAGCTGGTGCTCGAAGCGGATATACCCGTCGTTCTCTACGTCAACGGCTTCGGCCGCTTCGAAGGGACCGTGGTGCGCCGCGACGGTTACGGCGTCGGCGTGCGATTCATCTGCACCGCGCTGAAGCGCGAGCGCACCGCAGAGCAGCTTACCCTCTTCATGAACCGCACGCTGGTCAGCGAATCCGAATTGCGCCGCGACGACCGCACGCCGACCAAGGGGTTGACGCGCTTCACCCGCGCCGACGGCCAGCTTGTGCCGTGTGAAGTGCTCGATCTTTCCATGAGCGGAATTTCGGTGAAGACGGACCTCCGCCCCCCGATCGGCGAATTCGTCCTGATCGGCCAGATGGCCGGACGCGTCGCCCGCCACCACGATCAGGGTATCGGCATCGAGTTCGTCGGCGGCGCTGGCAACGTCGAGCGGCTGCGCGCCAAATTGTCCCTGGTGCGCTGACCGGTTTCAGGCGTTCTGCGGTTCGGGAAACCCCAGCGCGGCAAGCATCTTCTTCGACAACCCCATGGCCGCGAGCGCGTGCGCGCGTTCGAGATAGGCCTTCAGCTCTACGGTTCCGAGCGCGTCGAGGCGCTCCAGATACACCCAGTGCGCGCGCGCCAGATACGGCGCCGGAATGATGTGGCGCAGATGCGTGAGGATATGGAAGCTGGTCTCGCCGGCCTTGAAATAGAGATGGTGTGGCTTGTCGCTTTTCGGTCCCATCATGGCGAACATCTTGCCGCCGATCTTGTAGACGCGTTCCTCGCCCCATTGCACCGACAACGTCGCGCCAGGCAGCGACAGACAGAATTTCTCGACGTCGGCGTGACGCATCACTCTGCCGGCGGTTCGGGAATGTCGAGCGCCGCGCGGGCGCGTTGGCGATGGCGCGGCTTGATGTGCCCCGACACCAGACCGATCGCAGTCGCCAGTACCGCGGCGTCGTCGGTAAAGCCGAAGCCGGCGATGAAGTCGGGAATGACGTCCATCGGCATCACGAAATAGGCCAGTGCCGCGAACAGCACGCCCCGGACGCGGCCCGGCGTCAGCGGATCGACGGCGCAGAAATAGGCCGCGGCCAGATCTTCGGCGAAGGGAATGCGGCCCGCCACCCTGAGCAGCTTTTTCCAGAACCCGCGTTCGACGGTCCGCCGGTTGCGGGCGATGACGGCGGGAAGCTGGACGGCCTCCGGATCGGGAAGGTCCATTTTCATGCCCGCATCATCGCGCCCGATTGGGGCAATGCAAGGGCGTAGTTACCGCGCGGACAGCTTTGCGGCTGTCTCCGCGGCGGTTTAAGAAACGGCAAGCAAACGGGAAAGGATGCCTCATGGAACTTCGATCCGGCGTCGGCGCCGTGGTGACCGGTGGCGCTTCCGGCCTTGGCGAGGCCACGGCGCGCGCTCTTGGCGCACGCGGCGTCAAGGTCGCCATCTTCGACATGCGCAAGGAGAGGGGCGAGAAGGTCGCTGCGGAGATCGGCGGCGTTTTCTGCGGGGTGAACGTCACCCAGGACGACAGCGTTGCCGATGGGTTCCGCAGGGCGCGCGCGGCGCACGGCCAGGAGCGCATCCTCGTCAACTGCGCGGGGGTCGCCAATGCGGTGAAGACCGCGGGACGCGACAAGAAGACGGCCGAGATCCGCCATTTCCCGCCGGAGGAGTTCAACCGCATCGTGCAGATCAATCTGGTCGGCACCTTCCGCTGTATCGCGCTCGGCGCGGCGGGCATGCTGACGCTCGAACCGCTGTCCGACGGCGAGCGCGGCGCGATCGTCAACACCGCGTCGGTGGCGGCCCAGGACGGGCAGATCGGGCAGGCGGCCTATTCGGCGTCGAAAGCCGGCATCGTCGGCATGACCCTGACCGTCGCGCGCGATCTTGCGCAGGAAGGCATCCGCGTGAACACGATCCTGCCCGGTATCTTCGACACGCCGCTGCTCGCCGCCGCGCCCGACCAGGTGAAGCAGGCGCTCGGCGCCCAGGTGCCGTTTCCGCCGCGGCTCGGGCTGCCGCCGGAATTCGCGGCGCTGGCGCTGATGATGATCGAGAACGGCTATCTGAACGGCGAATGCGTGCGCCTCGACGGCGCCATCAGGATGGCGCCGCGATAGCGTTCAGTGTCCTGCCAATTCGTGGATCTGGCTGTTGGCCAGCGTCAGTTTCGCCACGGACAATTCGCCGGTGCGCTCCAGCGCATCGAGGAAGGACTTGGCGCGCGACAGCGCATCGGCCTTGCTCGCCATCCACAGCCTCACGGCCTCGGCGCCGTCGTTGCGTCCGCCCTTCGCCTTGTCGGGCGGCAACATCGCCAGGGCCGCCGCGGTCAAGGCGCGCTGACCGGCGAACAGATCGTCGTTGATGCGCCTTATGGCGAGGCGATCCCAATGCTCGCCGCCCGAAATGCGCTGGGCCAGGCCGCGCATCCGGTCGATGCCGACCTCAGAACCCATGGCGAAATAGGCGCCGACCACGAGATCG
>DAIDUA010000010.1 GCA_027456965.1 Alphaproteobacteria bacterium
CCGGATGCGCGTCAGCGCTTGCAACAGAGAGTTTTACGCTCGCCGGGGAGCCAGGCCAGAGAGGGGTCAAGGTAGTCCGTGATCGGTGCAAAAGTGCGGACCGAAATCTGTCCGATTTCAGGGTCTGACATAATGACCTGCCGTGGGTCCTCAGCAGGAAGAGCTCGAGTCATTTGCCGCTGCGTCCGGCGGCACAATCTATGTCAGCGACCGCGTTTCTTTTCGGACCGAGGGAAACCAAAGAGTGATCTGCGTGCATGGCGTCGTGTTCGCCCACTACGATGTGGAGGATCGGGCTGCGCAAGCGTATGCGATGATCACGTTGTGTGAATCGGGATATGCGAGTCAAACCGAGATCGCCCGATCGTTCGGTTACTCTGCGCGAAGCCTACGCCGCTACCAAGAGCGTTTGGAGACAGGAGGGATCGGTGCTTTGGCGCGAGATTCGGGACGCCCGGTGGGCGCTCGAACGGGGAGCCGGAAGGATCGGGGACGTGATCAGACGATCCTGCATCTGAAAACGAAAGGATTGAGCAACCGCTCGATTGCCGGCAGGCTGGGGGTGTCCGAGAAAGCGATTCGCAAGCGGCTGCGTCGGCTGGGATGGAAGCCGAGGGGGCCGATTGCGCAACCCTGTTTGGCTTTTGAGCAGCAGGTAACTGCTGATGCGGTGTCTGCTGTCGAGGTGAGTGCAAGCGCGCAGGGAATTTCCGGCAATGCGCCGGCCGCTACGGCGGAGCGAGGCGAAGAGGACGCGCTCGAAGCGGAACTGACCAGCCTTGATCTTGATCCGCTGGATCGCTCGACGGATCGGCTGCTGGCGGCGATGGGACTGATCGAAGATGCCGCACCGGTCTTTGCCCCGGCCGGCAATCTGCCGATGGCGGGTGCGTTGTTGGCGATTCCCTCGTTGGTGGCAAGCGGCGTGCTGCCGATCGCGCGTAAGCTCTATGGGAGCATCGGTCCTGCATTTTACGGATTGCGCACCACGCTGGTGGCGTACCTGCTGCTGGCGCTGCTTAGGATCCCGCGTCCTGAGGCGTTGAAGGAGCATGCGCCCGCGACACTGGGACGCATTGTCGGCTTGGATCGCATGCTGGAGGTCAAGACGCTGCGGCGTAAACTGACCGAACTGGCAGAGCGCCGGGTGAGCCAGGACTTCGGTCGCGAACTCGCCCGCCGTCGTGTCGCGGAGCGCGGCCACGTGATGGGCTTTCTCTATATCGACGGCCACGTTCGCGCCTATCACGGCAAACACGGAATCGCGAAAGGCTATCTCACCCGGACCCGCTTGGCGGTTCCGGCAACGACTGATTACTGGGTCAACGACGGCGCGGGCGATCCGCTCCTGGTCGTCACCGCTGAAGCCAACGCCGCCATGACGCGGATGCTAGAGCCGATACTCGCAGAGGCGCGTCGGCTGCTCGGTTCCGGCCGGCGCGCAACCGTCGTCTTTGATCGCGGCGGTTGGAGTCCGCGACTCTTCGTGAAGCTGCTGGCGATGGATTTTGATATTCTGACCTACCGCAAGGGCCACGTACCGCGCGTGGCCGAGAGGCGCTTCGTGCTTCGCCAGGCCACTCTCGACGGGCACGCCGTGGAATACCTTCTGTTCGACCAACCGGTACGCTTCCTCAAGGGAAAACTACGGCTGCGTCAGGTCACGCGGCTCACCGAGAGCGGTCATCAAACGGCGGTGCTGACGAGTCGTTGGGAACTGCCCGACATCGAGGTCGCCTATCGGATGTTCGAACGCTGGCGCCAGGAGAACTTCTTCAAGTACATGCG
>DAIDUA010000011.1 GCA_027456965.1 Alphaproteobacteria bacterium
GCAGTAGAGGAGACCGCGAAATGAGCTACGGCGGACACAGTGGTGGCGGACATAGCGGTGGCGGCGAACGTCGCGGCCGGGACGGCGATCGCGAAGGCGGCGGACACGGCGCGGCCGGCGGACAGCGCCGTCCCTTCTTCCGGCGCAAGAAGACCTGCCCGTTCTCCGGCGCCAACGCGCCGAAGATCGACTACAAGGACGTGAAGCTGCTGCAGCGCTTCATCTCCGAGCGCGGCAAGATCGTGCCGTCGCGCATCACCGCGGTCTCGACCAAGAAGCAGCGCCTGCTCGCCAATGCGATCAAGCGCGCGCGCTTCATGGCGCTGCTGCCCTACGTCGTCGAGTAAGGAGAACAGCCATGCAAGTGATCCTGCTCGAACGCGTCGAAAAGCTCGGCCAGATGGGCGACGAGGTGAAGGTGAAGGACGGCTTCGCCCGCAACTTCTTGCTGCCCCAGAAGAAGGCCCTGCGCGCCACCAAGGCGAACCGCGAATATTTCACCGTCCAGAAGGCGCAGCTCGAGGCCACGAACCTCGAACGCAAGAAGGACGCTGAGGCGGTGTCGACGAAACTCGCCGGCAAGACCTTCGTCCTGCTGCGTCAGGCGGGCGACCGCGGCCAGTTGTACGGTTCGGTCTCGCCGCGCGACATCGCCGACGTCATCACCGCGGGCGGCTTCACCGTTTCGCGCACCCAGGTGCCGCTCGACAAGGCGATCAAGAACATCGGCCTGGTGCCGGTCGCCGTCGTGCTGCACCCGGAAGTAAAGGTCACCGTGACGATCAACGTCGCGCGCAGCGAAGATGAAGCCGAACGTCAGGCGCGCGGCGAAGACGTGCTGACCGAGAAGACCGAGGCCGAGGAAGCCGTCGTTGCGGCCGAAGCTCTGTTCGAAGAAGGCGCCGGTCCGAAGGAAGACGGTGAAGAAGTCGAGGGCGAGAAGGCGGAAGACGAATAAGCCTTACCCTATAGCGAATATCCCAAGCCCTTCGGGTTAAGGCCCGGAGGGCTTTTCTTTTGCTGCCGCCTGCTCGATCAGATCCCAGCGGTTGCCGTATAGATCCTCGAACACCGCAACCGTGCCATAGGGCTCCGATCGCGGCGGTTCGACGAAGCGCACGCCGCGCCGCATGTATGTCGCATGATCGCGCGCGAAATCGTCGGTGTGCAGGAAGAGGAACACCCGCCCTGCCGGCCGATGTGCGCCGCCTGCTCCGGCGTCGCCCCCTGGCGAGCAGCAGCCGCGTGCCCTCCGGCGGCCCCACCAACACCCAACGCTTGCCGCCGCCGAGATCGGTATCCTCCAGAAGCGTAAACCCGAGAGCACCCGTGAACCACGCGATGGCCTCGTCGCTGTCGCGGACCAGATAGGTGAGATGGACAAGCTTCACGGGTTTCCTGCTTGTGCGAACGTCACGGCATCGGGGCTCCGCGCGCGGGCTGCATCGGTCATATTCGATAGCGCATCACGCAGAAATGCCCGCTCTGCACCTTCGTCTGAGAACAGCCGCTTCGGCGCGAACCACGGCGAGGATTGGACCAGAAATATCCAATATCCTTTGGCCAAAAACAGTTCCGACACCGCGGACCATTTGGCGCGCTGCTGGACGTCCGCTAACTCGTAAGAAAGTGAATCGGGTGAGACCGTCATATGCACAGGCATGTCCAAGGGCGTACCCTTGCCCGTCAGCCGCTTGCGGAACCGCCAGATAGAAAACTTGCGAACGACAAAAATGAATGCCGGATACACAACACACAAAATGACAATCCAATAAGGTAGGCCAATATCGAAATTCACCCATGTTTGGACAAGATCAGCAAAAAAGAAGACGCCGAATCCCAAAACGATGCTCGGGACGAGAATCCAAAGCACACTGCCGCGCTGACGTGCACCGATCTTTCGGCACGCTGCATTCGCTTCGCCAATTCGAATTGTACCTGTGATTTGCATCGGTCCCCCCAACCTGCGTGCCGCACGATAGCAACTTCCGGTAGCCGGAATAACCCAGGCCTCGTGGTCTGAAATGGAGGCCCCTTCGCCCAGTTAGCCGTCGTTTTCCTGCAATGGTGACCGCGGCATGCCGCCCTATTTCGCGGGTGCAGCATGGGCTATAGTCCTGTCCGCCGAACCGGGAGCACCCCATGTCCGCCGTCGTCGAAACCAAGCGCGTCACGGTGCCCGAGATCATCGCGCACAAGAACGCCAAGCCCGTCGTCTGCCTGACCTGCTACCACGCCCACACCGCCCGCCTGCTCGACCAGCATGTCGATCTCATGCTTGTGGGCGACAGTGTCGGCATGGTCATGCACGGCCTGGAGACCACGCTGGGCGTGACGTTGGACATGATGATCCTGCACGGCAAGGCGGTGATGCGGGGTTCCAGGCACGCCCTCGTCACGGTCGATATGCCGTTCGGCTCCTACGAGGAATCGCCGCAGGTGGCGTTCCGCAACGCGGCGCGGATCATCCAGGAGACCGGCTGCCAGGCGGTGAAGCTGGAAGGCGGCGCGCGCATGGCCGAAACCGTGCATTACCTGACCGAGCGCGGCATTCCGGTGATGGGTCATATCGGGCTGACCCCGCAGCGCATCCAGATTTTCGGCGGCTTCAAGACCCAGGGCCGCACCGAGGCCGAATGGCCGGCCATCGAGGCCGATGCCAAGGCCGTGGCCGAGGCGGGCGCCTTCTCCGTCGTGCTGGAGGGCATGGCCGAACCCCTGGCCGCCAAAATCACGCACGAAATCGCCATCCCGACCATCGGCATCGGGGCCTCTGCCGAATGTGACGGACAGATTCTGGTCATGGAGGACATGCTGGGGTTGAATCCCAACCCACCCAAATTCGTGCGCCAGTACGCCAGCATGGGCGCCGATATCGAGGCCGCCGTGAAAGCCTATGCGGCGGATGTCCGGGCCCGGACCTTCCCCGGCAAGGAGAACGTCTACAGCATGAAGCGGACCGCCTAACTCCATGAAATAGCGGCAAGTTGCCATCCGCGCCCGCGCGGGCTAATTAACACGCCCGGTCAAGGCCTTGTGTCCGGCCAGCTCCTGAAAGGAATTCCCGTGTCCGACATCTTCCGCGAAGTCGAGGAGGACGTTCGCCGTGAACGGCTCGAAAAGCTGTGGAAGCAGTACGGCGACTTCATCATCGCCGGCATGGCTGCGGTCATCGTGGGCGTGGCGGGCTTCAAGCTGTGGCAGCACTACGAGGCGCAGCAGCAGCTGAAGGCGTCGGCCATCTATGCCCAGGCCATGCAGTTGAGCGACGGCGACAAGGCGGACGAGGCCGCGCAGATCTTCGCGAAGATCGCGAAAAGCGCACCGAGCGGCTACGCCGCGGCGGCAAAACTGTCCGAAGCCGATGCATTGCTGGCCGCCGGAAAGACCTCGCAGGCGGTCACGCTCTACAAGGCGATCGCGGACAAGGACACTTCGACGCTGGGCAGCGTGGCGCGCGTCCGCGCCGCTTGGGCGATGGCCGACACGGCATCGAGAAGCGATCTGCAGGCGCTGCTGGCGCCGCTGGCTGATGGAAAATCCGCCTGGCGGTTCATGGCGCGCGAAATTCTCGCCTATTGCGACTATCGCGACGGGCGCCTGAAACAGGCGCAAGGCGAGTACGAAAGTCTGGCGAACGAGCCGGCGGCGCCGCAGACCTTGCGCCAGCGCGCCACCGCCATGGCGGCGTTCATCCACACGGGCGGCGGGGCAAATTACGGAACAGTGCCGCCTCCGGCGGCGCCCGCCGATGCCAGTGTCCAGAAAGGAAATGCGCCACAATGACGTCGCGTCCGTTTCGTTCCGTGGCGGTCATCGTCGCCGCAGCGCTTCTGCTTGGCGGCTGCAGCATGTTCGGCGGCATGAGCAATTGGTTCAGCGGGCCCACGAAGTCCAAGCTCAAGGGCCAGCGCATCTCGGTCATGACGTCGGATGAATCGCTCAAGCCCGACCCGACCCTGAAGAACACGCCCGGCATCCTGCCGCCGCCCTATCGCAATCCGGAATGGCCGGAGCCGGGCGGCTACGCCGACAACGCGATGTATCATCTCGAAGCGTCCGGGCCGCTCAAGGAAGTGTGGGACGCGGATGCCGGCGACGGATCGAATTCGGATTCGCGCCTGACGGCGCCGCCGGTGGTTGCCGCCGGCCGGATTTATGTTCTGGACGCGCGCTGCCACGTCTACGCCTTCAACGCCGACACCGGCGAAGAGCTTTGGCACGCCAGCGTCGCCCCGCCGGGACACCAGGATTTGTTCAGCACGCTCAGCCTGGGCCTGTTCGGCGAAGATACGAAGGTCGATCCCGCGAACGGCTTTGGCGGCGGCGTCGCCTTCGACGGCGGACGGCTGTTCGTCTCCACCGGCTTCGGCGACGTCCTGGCGCTGGACGCCGCGACGGGCAAGGAACTGTGGCGGGTCAATGTCGGCGTTCCGATCGTCAACGCGCCGGTGGCCAACGGCGGACGCGTCTTCGTCTCCTCGCAGGACAACCATTTCCACGCCTTTGCCGAAATCAACGGCCGTGAATTGTGGGACCACCAGGGCATCACCGAATCCGCCGGCATTCTGGAAAGCACCAGCGCCGCGGTGGCCGGCGAATTCGTCATCGCCCCCTACACCTCGGGCGAGATCTACGCGCTGCGCGTGCAGAACGGCCGCCCGGCATGGAACGACATGCTCACGCGGTCGGGCAATCTGACGGCGCTCACCGAGATCGACGATATCGCCGGCCGGCCGGTTGTGGACCGCGACCTCGTTTTCGCGATCAGCCATTCGGGCGTCATGGCGGCGATCCAGCTCGGCACCGGCGACCGCCAGTGGACGCGCGACATCGGCGGCATCCAGACGCCATGGGTGGCGGGCGACTTCGTCTACGTGGTCACCACGGATTCGCAGTTGATGTGCCTGACCCGCAAGGAAGGCCGCATAAAATGGATTCACCAGCTTCCGCGCTGGACCAATCCTGCGGACACCAGCAGCGACCCGATCGTGTGGTCCGGGCCCGTGCTGGTGTCGAACCGGCTGGTCCTGGTGTCCTCGCACAGCACGGCTGTCTCGATTTCGCCCTATACGGGGGAGTTGCTCGGCCAGGTCGACATACCGGATGGCACCTACATCGCCCCGATCGTCGCCAACGGCACGCTCTATATCCTGACCAACGATGCGGAGCTTGTCGCGCTCCGGTAATTAGGGGCGAGTAGCGCAACAGGGAACGGCGAATAGAGGAGCGCTTTTTTTCTATTCGCCATTCGCCATTCGCTATTCGCGTTGAGGCCATGCCGCTCACAATTGCCATCGTTGGCCGGCCCAATGTCGGCAAGTCCACGCTTTTCAACAAGCTGGCCGGCAGGAAGATCGCCCTGGTGCATGACACGCCCGGCGTCACGCGCGACCGCCGTGAGGTCGAGGCGACGTTGGGATCGCTGACGCTCAGGCTGATCGACACCGCCGGCATCGCCGAAGGCGAGAAGGAAAGCCTTGCCGCGAGGATGACTGCGCAGACCATGACCGCCGTCGCCGACGCCGATGTCTGCCTGTTCCTGATCGACGCGCGCGAAGGCGTGACCACGGCCGACGAGATCGTGGCGCAGGCCCTGCGCCGCTCGGGCAAGCCCGTGGTGCTCGCCGCCAACAAATGCGAGGGCCGCCAGGCCCAGGCGGGCGTCAACGAGGCGTGGAATCTGGGCTTCGGCGAACCGGTGGCCGTGTCGGCGGAGCATCGCCTTGGGCTGGAGGAATTGGCCGACGCGCTGATGCCGTTCGCCGAGGCGGAAGAACGCCCGGAAGCCGAGGCCGACGCTGACAAGCCTTTGCGCCTCGCCATCGTCGGTCGGCCGAATGTCGGCAAGTCG
>DAIDUA010000012.1 GCA_027456965.1 Alphaproteobacteria bacterium
GACCAAGTTGAAGAGCAGCGTCTGGAAACATTGCGCCGCCCAATCCTCTACGATCGTGTGCTCTTCAGGTGAGAGTTTCGGGATCGTGCGGTCGGCCCAGATTTTGCCGAACTTGTGATGGAAGGCCTCGTCGGTCATCACCAACTGGCAAAGCTTGACCATCAGCGGGTCGGCGGACTTCTGGTACAGCGTGGCGAAGGCGCCCATGGCGAGGCCTTCCACCAGCATCTGCATGCCGACGATCTTTTTGTAGACCTCCGGCGCCAACACCATTTCGGTCAGCAGATCGCCCAAGATCGGACCAACCGGCAGGGGCGAACCCCAGCGCGACTTGATGAAGGCCGAGAAGGCGGTCACGTGGCGGGCTTCTTCGCGCGTCTGGTTGGCGGCGTATTCCTGGGCACCGGGATCTTTCAGCACATGGCAAAGCGAGGCGGACAACGCCAACGCGCCCTGTTCGCCGTGGAGGATCGAGGACAGCGACCAGCGGGCGTTCTGGCTGACGTAGTGGATTTTCTGCTTCGGCGTCAGTTTTTCGCTGAGTTTGGTCTGCAGGAACGGAAACATCTCGTCCGGCAGCATCTGCACGTTCTCGATGTCGAACGGCGTCTCGAAGTCGATGTATTTCTTGTCCAGCGGATCCCAGAAATGATCGTGGGTGGCGGAAATGATTTTGTCGAACGCCGTCGAGCGCCGCCCATAGCGCCCCGCCTCCAGCATCGCAGGAAAATCGTCCGGTCTGACCGCATCATAGGCATCGTCTTTGGTGATCTGGACCATGGCGCGTCTCACCCTTCCGAAGTGGCGGATTGAGTAATTATGAGAGGCGCTTGCGATTCGTCAACGAAAATGACACGCGTGTCATTATGGCTGACGCAGCGTCACCGTAGCCGCATTGCCGGCATGTTCAAATTTTCTCGCCAAGCACGCCCTTGGTCGAGGCGACATTGCCTTCGAGCCGGTCGTCGGGAGCGATGGCCTGGCGCAGCGCCCTGGCCAGACCTTTGAAGCAAGTTTCCACGATGTGGTGGCTGTTCTGGCCGTAGAGATTTTCGATATGCAGGCAAATCCCGGCATTCTGTGCAAAGGCCTGGAACCATTCCTTGAACAGCTCGGTATCCATCTCACCCAGCTTGGGTTTGGGGATTTCCGCCCGCCACACCAGATAAGGCCGGTTCGAGACGTCGACGGCGACGCGTGTCAGCGCCTCGTCCATGGGGATGACGGCCGCGCCGTAGCGCGTGATCCCGGCAAAATCGCCGAGAGCCTTCTTTACCGCCTGCCCGATGACGATGGCTGTGTCCTCGGTGGTGTGGTGGTAATCGACATGCAGGTCGCCTTGGGCACGGACCTTGAGGTCGATCATCGAATGCCGGCCGAAGCTCTCCAGCATATGGTCGAGAAAGCCGATACCGGTGTCGATATCGCAATCGCCCGATCCGTCCAGATCGAGCGAAACGGCGATTTCGGTCTCCCGCGTCTTGCGTTCGACGGTGGCTGTGCGCATGGGTGCCTCCGAAGCAGTGCGGCGTTGATAGCAAGTGCCGGCCCTGGGTGAAAGCCGGCCCTTCAGACCTCGGCGGACAAGTGGAATATCTCCGTGACGGGCTGCCCGCCAAACGTACCCATCACCGACAGCAGGCCGGAGCCAGCATTCGCCACCATAGCCAGCCGACTGTTAACATTGGCGATAGGCGGGATAAACCACGAGAAATCCGCGGTCGCGCCGCCGAGTGTGCGGGCGCAAGCCAGACGGCCCTGGCTGTCGATCGGGCGCGCCCGCCAGCCGCGCCCCGCATAGCTCAGATGCGACTCGAAATGATTGCTGGCGCACACATTGCAGCCATCCATCGCGCGTACCGCGAAGGCATTCTCTGTCCGCTCTATGATGCAGCCCTCGCTCCCGCGAATGCCAGAGAGTGTGAAGATGGCCGGCACCGCAAGGGGCATGTGGCACAGCATGTTCTCTGCAGCCTTGAAATCCTTGGCCGTCTCGAACACCCGGCGCAGCAGATGCGAGGGCGGCAAGGCGAAATTGCGCCCGACTGCAACGCGACCGAGCGCCCAATCGCCGACGAGGCCAGTGCCGCGGCGGCGCATCGGCGCCTGGTTGATCGCCACGGCGAACCGTCCGGGCGCGATCGCCTGCAACACGCCGCTAAATCCCGGCCAGGTGATATTGTAGAAATCGCCCGCCGGTCCCTTCTGATGCGCCACGACGAGATTCTCGCCGAGCGAGGGAAACGGCCAGTCCAGCACGCGCCGCATGACCGGATTGTCATGCTCATTCCACACGCCGCTGGTGCAGCCCCATTCAAAGCAGATGTTCAGCACGTAGACGCCGGGGATTCCAAGCGTCGCCGCGGCGCCCGCGATCTCCGTCAAATAAGGGTTGTGCGACTTCTCCAGCCAGCGCCGCGATGCCCGATCGGCCAGCGGCATCAACACCGCGCTTGCCATGCACGACGGCTTGCCGAAGGTCTTTGCGGCCGCTTCCACCAGCGCGTGCGCCCTCCCGCGATAGAGGAAGAGCAGCTCCAGCGGCGTATATCCGCGGATGTCCGCATACGGTATCTTGACCAGAGGCGGCATTGGGCGTTTTGCAGACGGCGTTTCGCTTCCTATATTGAGGTTACCATGTCCGAAGCCAAATGGCGCTCCACCACCATTCTCTCCGTCCGCAAGAACGGCTCCGTCATCGTGGCCGGCGACGGCCAGGTAACGCTGGGCAATACGGTGATGAAGTCGAATGCCCGCAAGGTCCGCCGTCTCGGCAAAGGAGACGTAATCGCAGGATTTGCCGGCGCCACGGCCGACGCCTTTGCCCTGTTCGAGCGGCTGGAAGCCAAGCTCGACCAACACCCTGGCAATCTGGCGCGCGCCTGTGTCGAGCTGGCCAAGGACTGGCGCACGGACCGCTATCTGCGCCGTCTCGAAGCCATGATGGCGGTGGCCGACGCCAAGTCCTCGCTGATCCTGTCGGGCACGGGCGATGTGGTGGAACCGGAGGATGGGCTGATCGGCATCGGTTCCGGCGGACCTTACGCCCTGGCCGCGGCGCGCGCGCTGTTTGCCTTCGACATGTCGGCCGAAGAAATCGCACGGCGCGCCATGAAGATCGCCGCCGACATCTGCATCTACACCAACGAAAACGTCGTCATTGAAAGTCTGTCCGGTACATGAGTTCCGCCTTCACGCCCCGCGAGATCGTTTCCGAACTTGACCGCCATATCGTCGGGCAGAACGACGCCAAGCGCGCCGTCGCCATCGCCTTGCGCAACCGCTGGCGTCGCCAGCAACTTCCCGCAGATCTGCGCGAAGAGGTTCTGCCGAAGAACATTTTGATGAGCGGGCCCACCGGCGTCGGCAAGACCGAAATCTCGCGCCGCCTGGCCAAGCTGGCCCAGGCCCCATTCCTGAAAGTGGAGGCGACCAAGTTCACCGAAGTGGGCTATGTCGGGCGCGACGTCGAGCAGATCGTGCGCGATCTGGTGGAAGTGGCTATCGCCCAGGTGCGCGACCGCAAACGGCGCGATGTGGAAGCGCAAGCCGAAGCGAACGCCGAGAACCGTGTGCTGGACGCACTGGTGGGAACTTCGTCGGGCGCCCCGCGTGAATCGTTCCGCAAATCCTTGCGCGCCGGCGAACTCGACGACAAGCAGATCGAGATTGAAATGAAGGATGCTGGCGGCATGCCTGCGTTCGAGATTCCCGGCATGCCGAACGCGCAGATTTCGATGGTCAATCTAGGCGACATTTTCGGCAAGGCGTTCGGCGGGCGGGCCAAGACGCGGCGCATGACCGTCGCCGAAGCCCATGCGCCGCTGCTCGCCGAAGAAGCCGACAAGCTGCTCGACCAGGACGCAATGCTGCGCGAAGCTATCGAAACGGTGGAGAACCACGGCATCGTCTTTCTGGACGAGATCGACAAAATCTGCGCGCGCTCCGAGTTCCGCGGCGGCGGCGACGTCAGCCGCGAAGGCGTCCAGCGCGACCTCCTGCCGCTGATCGAGGGAACCACGGTCGCCACCAAGCACGGCCAGGTGAGGACCGACCACATTCTGTTCATCGCCTCGGGTGCTTTCCACACCGCCAAGCCGTCCGATCTCTTGCCGGAGCTGCAGGGCCGCCTGCCGATTCGTGTGGAACTGAAGGCCCTGACCCGCGACGATTTCCAGCGCATTCTGACCGAACCCGAAGCCAGCCTGATCAAGCAATATGTCGCGCTGCTCGACACCGAAGGCGTGAACCTCGAATTCACCGACTACGGCATCGGCGCCATCGCCGACATCGCTGCCTTGGTGAACGCCAGTGTGGAAAACATCGGCGCGCGTCGGTTGCAGACCATCATGGAACGCGTCCTCGACGAGGTCAGTTTCTCGGCCACGGAACGGCAGGGCGAAAAACTGATCATAGATGGGGCTTATGTGCGTGCGCGGGTCGAGGATCTCGCGAGGGACCAGGATTTATCCAGATTTATTCTGTGAATTGTGCGCCAGGCGCGGCATGACGCACTTCGCGCCCGCAAAACATATGTCAAAAACTGCATATGATGGTTGACCCGAGGGCCATTCCCTGCAAGGAGTCCCCCCTCTCTGAGCAAAGGATTTGGGATATGGCGCGGTCGAATTACCTCTTCACCAGCGAAAGCGTGTCGGAAGGCCATCCGGACAAGGTCTGCGACCGGATCTCGGACGAAGTGGTCGATCTGTTTTTCCGCGAAGGCCCCAAGAACGGATTCGATGCCAAGAACCTGCGCGTGGCCTGCGAGACGCTGGCCACCACCAACCGCATCCTGATCGCCGGCGAGACCAGAGGCCCCGGCGCCGTCACCTTCGACATGGTCGAAGATGCCGCCCGCCGCGCCGTTCGCGACATCGGTTATGAACAGGACGGATTCCACTGGAACACCGCGAAGGTGGAAGTGCTGCTGCACGCCCAGTCGCCCCACATCGCCCAGGGCGTCGACGCGTCGGGCAACAAGGACGAGGGCGCTGGCGACCAGGGCATCATGTTCGGCTATGCCTGCCGCGAAACCCCGGCGCTTATGCCGGCCCCGATCCATTACAGCCACAGGATCCTGAAGCTGCTGGCCGATGCGCGCAAAGCCGGCAAAGAACCCAAGCTCGGTCCCGACGCCAAAAGCCAAGTGACCGTGCACTACGAGAACGGCCATCCCGTCTATGCGACGCAGATCGTGCTTTCCACCCAGCATCTGGACGAAAGCATGACCTCGCACGACGTGCGCACCGTCGTGGAGCCGTATATCCGCAAGGCGCTGCCGGAAGGCTGGATCAACGACAAAACCGTCTGGCACATCAATCCGACCGGTGCCTTTGTGGTCGGCGGGCCGGACGGCGACTGTGGATTGACCGGCCGCAAGATCATCGTCGACACCTACGGCGGGGCCGCACCGCACGGCGGCGGGGCTTTTTCCGGCAAGGATCCGACCAAGGTAGACCGTTCGGCGGCTTATGCGGCGCGCTATTTGGCAAAAAACGTCGTGGCGGCGGGATTGGCAGATCGCTGCACCATCCAGATCGCCTATGCCATCGGCGTCAGCGATCCTCTGTCGCTCTATGTCCATCTGCACGACACGGGCCATGTCGACGAAGCCAAGCTTGAGAATATCCTGCCCGAGATGATGAGCCTGAAGCCGCGCGGCATCCGCGAGCATCTGGGATTGAACAAGCCGATCTATGCGAGAACATCCGCCTACGGACATTTCGGACGCGAGCCCGATGCCGATGGCGGCTTCTCCTGGGAGAAGACCGATCTCGTTGATGGTCTCAAGCGCGCCTTCTGATTTGGGGCGCCGGCGCCGCCTGCTTTACGGGCGGCGTAAAGGCCCCAAACTCTCCGCCCACCAGAAAGAGCTGCGGCGCAGCCTGCTGCCGCAGCTTACGCTTGCGCTCGAATCAGGCCGCGATCCGCGGACCTATTTTGGCGCGGGCGTCGAAGACGTCTGGCTCGAAGTGGGGTTCGGCGGCGGCGAGCACCTGATCGAGCAGGCGCGCGCGAACCCGCAGGTCGGCCTGATCGGCGCCGATCCCTACGAAGCCGGCGTGGCGAAGCTATTGTCGAAGATCGACGGCGGAAGCGCCTCCAACATTCGTATCCACGAAGGCGACGCGCGCGATATCATCGAGGCGCTGCCCGATGCCTGTCTCGGCCGGGTCTTCATCCTGTTTCCCGATCCATGGCCCAAGGCCCGCCACCACAAGCGGCGCTTCGTGCAAATGGAGATGCTGGACGCGCTGGCCCGGGCGATGAAGCCGGGCGCCGAGCTGCGCATCGCCAGCGACGACGCGGGGTATGTGGATTGGACCCTGGAACGGGCGCTGGCGCATCCGGGCTTTCTGTGGACCGCAAGTTGTGCTGCGGATTGGAGAATCCGGCCGGAAGGCTGGCCGCAAACCCGCTACGAGGCCAAGGCGCTGCACGGCCCTCCGGCCTATCTGTGTTTTATGCGAAGGGGTAATATGTAGCGATGGACGAGGACGACGAGAAAGAAAAATTCCGCATGCCTCCGCTGGGCGATATCGGCACGGTGCTCGTCGCGCTGGTGTTTTTCGTGGCCATGATCTGGATGATGTTCTGGCACACGCCCTTCGCCACCATGTTCGGCCAGCCCAAGCCGGATCAGGCCCAGCCTGTGGCCAGCGAAGTCACCGTGGACGTGATCGCAAAACCCAAGAATTAGGGCCGTGGCTTGCCATTTGTGCCCTGTCGGCGTACATAGGCGCCATCCCAGACAACAGAATACTGTTGTGTGACGGTCTAAGGAGGCCGCCGCGGGGAAAGGGTTTTGTTCACGGCCGAATCCGGCCGCGCAGTAAAGGAAACGCGCCATTCTGACGGCGATGTCGCAGCTTGAGCCGATCCTCGCCCCGGTCATAGAAGCCGCGGGTTTCAGGCTTGTGCGCCTTCGGCTGATGGGCGGCAAGCGCAAGACCCTCCAGGTGATGGCGGAACGCGAGGACGGCACGATGAACGTGGACGATTGTGCCGCACTCAGCCACGCGCTCTCCGGGTTCCTGGAGCAGGATGACGTGATCGAGGGTGACTACGAGCTGGAAGTCTCTTCGCCGGGCATCGACCGGCCGCTGACCCGGCTCGCCGATTTCACCCGCTGGTCGGGGCATGAGGCCAAACTGGAGACCGTAGCGCCCATCGACGGCCGCAAACGCTTCCGCGGGACGCTGCTGGGTCTCGACGGCAGCGACGTGGTGGTCGCTGCGGGGGGGCAACGCCTCAAGCTCCCCTTCCGCGCAGTGGCGGAAGCCAAGCTGGTGCTGACCGACAAACTCATCGAGGAAGATTTGAAATCGCGCAAACACACGGCGCAACAGGAGCTAGAGTGACATGGCAGCGATTGCCGCAAACAGAACAGAACTTCTGCAGATCGCCGACGCGGTCGCCCGCGACAAGTCGATCGACAAGGCCGTCGTGCTTGCCGCGATGGAAGAGGCGATGCAGCGCGCCGCCAAGGCGCATTACGGCAGCGAGAACGAGATCAAGGTCGAGATCGACCCCAAGACCGGCGAGACCCATGTTTCGCGTTACCTGAACGTCGTCGAGCAGGTAGACAACAACAAGATCGAGATTTCTCTGGAAGACGCGCGGGCCCGCAATCCCGCGGCACAGGTCGGCGACATCATCGCCGAGACCCTGCCGCCGGTCGATTTCAACCGCATCAACGCGCAGAACGCCAAGCAGGTGATCGTGCAGAAGGTGCGCGACGCCGAGCGCGAGCGCCAGTACGAGGAATACAAGGACCGCATCGGCGAAATTGTCCACGGCATCGTCAAGCGCTCGGAATTCGGTTCCGTCGTCGTCGATCTGGGCCGCGCCGAAGGCGTGGTGCGCCGCGACGAGATGATCCCGCGCGAGAATTTCCGCACCGGCGACCGCATTCGCGCCTATATCTACGACGTGCGCCGCGAAACCCGCGGACCGCAGATATTCCTGTCGCGTTCGCCTCCCCAGTTCATGGTGCGCCTGTTCGCCCAGGAAGTGCCCGAAATCTACGCCGGCATCATCGAGATTCGCGCGGTGGCGCGCGATCCCGGCAGCCGCGCCAAGATTGCGGTGATCTCCAAGGATTCTTCGGTCGATCCGGTCGGCGCCTGCGTCGGCATGCGCGGCGTGCGCGTGCAGGCCGTGGTGCAGGAACTGCAGGGTGAGCGCATCGACATCATTCCCTGGTCGCCGGAACCCGCGACCTTCATCGTCAACGCGCTGGCGCCCGCCGAAGTGTCGAAAGTGGTGCTCGACGAAGACACGCATCGCGTCGAAGTGGTCGTGCCCGACGAGCAGCTTTCGCTCGCCATCGGCCGGCGAGGACAGAATGTGCGGCTGGCCTCCCAGCTCACCGGCTGGCAGATCGACATCCTCACTGAGGCCGAGGAATCCGAGCACCGGCAGAAGGAATTCGCCGAGCGCACCAAACGCTTCATGGAGACCCTCGACGTCGACGAGACCGTCGCCCAGCTGCTGGCGTCCGAAGGGTTCGCCGAAATCGAGGATGTGGCCTATGTGCCCCTTCCCGAACTGGCATCGGTCGAAGGCTTCGATGACGAGACCGCCGAGGAACTGCAGAATCGCGCCCTTGAATTCATCGAAGCCCGGAACAAGGAACTGGACGACAAGCGCCGGGCACTGGGCGTCGAGGATGCGGTGCTGGAAGTGAACGGTGTCACGCCGGCCATGGCGGTCGCACTGGGCGAGGCCGAGGTGAAGACGCTGGAGGATCTGGCGGGCTGCGCCACCGATGATCTCGTCGGTTATTACGAGACCGGCAAGGACAAGGAACGCGTACGGATCAAGGGCGCGCTGGAAGACTTCAACCTGACCGCCGACGACACCAACGCCATCATCATGAAGGCGCGCGTCAAGGCGGGCTGGATCGAAGAGTTGCCCGAAGAGCCGGCGGAAGAAGTGGCTGAGGAAACCGACGGAGCGACGGAGGAAGGCACCGCGTGACGGCACTGGCGGCGAAAGAGGACGAGATACCGATGCGCGAACGGCGCTGCATCGTGACGGGCGAAGTACGCCCGGAGGAAAAGCTCGTCCGCTTCGTCGTCGGCCCCGAGGGCGACGTCGTGCCCGACATTGCCGCCAAGCTTCCGGGCCGCGGGATGTGGGTGACGGCGGACGGTGCGATCCTTGCGCAGGCCGTCGCCAAGAATGCTTTCGCCAAGGCGGCGAAGGCCTCCGTCAAGGCTGCGCCTGATCTCGTGGTCCGGACGGAAAGTCTGCTGGTCCAGCACATGCTGTCCGATCTGGGTCTGTCGCGTCGGGCGGGTCTGTTGGTGCTCGGCTTCGACAATGTCCTGCGCGTGCTCGGCGAGAGAGTATCCCCGCGCGTCCTGGTGGAAGCCTGCGACGGCGCGGAAGACGGGCGGCGAAAGCTCGCTTCGGCCGCCGTGTCGCGCGGTTTGCACATTGAAACAATAGATTATCTATCCCGCGCCGAATTGAGCTTGGCGCTGGGACGCGAGAATGTGATACATGCCGCCGTCAAGCCCGGCCCTTTGGCGGAGCGGCTGATCTTCGACTCAGCAAGGCTTGCGGGGTTCCGCGTGCGACCGGCGGGAACGTCGGGTTTGAGCCCTGCCCGCAACGAAAGAAACGTATGAGCGATACAAACGATACCTCCACGCGCCGCCCGGGTTCCGCCCCGTCCAAGACGCTGTCGCTGAAGAAGACGGAGACGTCAACCGTCAAGCAGAGCTTCAGCCATGGTCGCACCAAGGCGGTTGTGGTCGAGAAGAAGCGCACGCGCCTCGAGCCGGGCAAGCCTGCCGAGAAGCCGCACGCCAAGGAAGCAGAGGTCAAAGCCTCGCCGGCCGTCGTCGAGCCAGCCGTTCCGGGCACCGCCTCG
>DAIDUA010000013.1 GCA_027456965.1 Alphaproteobacteria bacterium
CGAAGTCGGTCATGGCCAAGAACGAAGTTGTGGCGGCTGTCGCGGCCGAAGCCAATAGAAAAGTGCGTCTTAGCATCACGAACCTCCCCCTGTGGCACCGTCGTCGGCGTGCCTGCTTCCGGGAGGCAGTCTAACGGCGCGCGGCCGGCGGCCGGCCGCGGCAGGATGTCATAGGGAATACAAGTATTAAAAATGCATATATAACTCCGTTCGGTGTGCGAGTCGTGTTTTGCACCGCAACGACGGTTGACCATCAATCGCAATCGGGGGAAGAGAAATGCCAGCGCACTCCGCGAATCCTGCCGCTGAAGATAAAGTCGGCAACATCTTGAAATGGGTCTTGCTCGCAGTCGCCATCGGGACGTTCGGCGTGCTCGGCTGGACGACCGTGCTGACCTACGAACAGGCGCCGCCGCAGCCCGACCGCTTCGTCACCGAGGGCGGCGCCGTCGTGCTCACCCAAGCCGAAATCTATCGCGGCAAACAGGGGTTTCAGCGCGCCGACCTGATGGACTATGGCAGCCTGTACGGCATGGGGTCCTATTTCGGCGAAGATTACACCGCGGATGCGCTGGTCAAGCTCGGGACGCTCACCCAGGAAAATATCGCGCGCCGGGAATACGGCGAGTCGTTCTCCGTTCTGAACTCCGAACACAAGATGGGCGTCCGTTCGGCGATGCAGGCCGACCTGCAAGGCGTTGATCTGACGAAGCAGGAAACGGTGATTCCTTTCGCGCTGGCATCCGCGATCACGAGTCTGAAAAAACAGATCGCCGGCCAGCTGCAGCACGACAATTTCGTGAAAGGCTATACCAGGGCCTATAGTCTTGATGCGCAAAGGGCGAGCGATACGGCGGGATTCCTCATCTATTCCGCGCTGACCACGGTGGCGCGCAGGCCCGGCTCGACGGCATCCTGGACGCAGAACTGGCCGTACGAGCCGCTGGTCGGCAACACGCCGACCACATCCACCTTCATCTGGACCTGGGTGAGCTTCTGTTTCACCTTCTTCATGTTCGGCGCGGTCATCTACATCTATCAGCGCTATCTGAACGAACACGACAACGGGCCCATGGATCCGGTCCTCGTCAAGTTCCGCACCCTGACGCCAAGCCAGCGCAAGGTCGGCAAGTATTTTATCGTCGTCGCGGCGGTGTTCCTGCTGCAAATCTTGGTGGGCGCGCTGATGGCGCATTACTACACCGAACGCACGGCCTTCTACGGCATCCCCATCGACAAGTATCTTCCGTTCAGCTTCCTGCGTTCGGTTCATATCCAGTCGCCTATCGTCTGGATCGGCGTGTCGTGGATCGGAGGCGCGCTGTTTCTTGCGCCCGCCATCTCCGGGCGCGAGGCGAAATGCCAGGGTTTTCTGGTCGACGTGCTGTTCTACGTCACGGTGTTCATCGTGGTGGGCGCACTGGCCGGCAATTATTTCGGTCTGATGGGCTACATCAAGGAAGGCTGGTTCTGGTTCGGTAATCAGGGGCTTTCCTACATTGAACTCGGTCGCGCGTGGCAGATCGGGTTCTTCGCGGGGCTTGTGATCTGGAGCCTGCTCGTCTTCCGCGCGCTGTGGCCCACGAAAGACAGCCTCTGGAAGGCAACCGGCGAGTTCTGGACCGGCCGCATCCGCCTTGAACATCTGATCTGGGCGTCCACGACCAACATCGCGCTGCTCTATGCCTTCGGCATGATCCCGCTCACCGGCGTCGAGAAGTCCTTCACCATCACCGACTTCTGGCGCTGGTGGGTGGTCCATCTGTGGGTGGAGCAATCCTTCGAATTCTTCGCCTCGGCGATCAGCGCCTATCTGCTGATGGCGTTGGGACTGGTATCGCGCCGGCTGGCGGAACGTGCGGTCTATCTCGAACTGATCCTGATCTTCCTTGGCGGAGTGCTCGGCACCGGCCACCATATGTACTGGGCGGGCGAGCCCGGCATGTGGGTGCCGCTCGGTACGATGTTCTCCTTCATCGAAGTGCTGCCGCTCGTACTCCTGATCATGGAGGCGATCCAGCAGCGCCAGCTGATCAAGGGACATGCGGACTTCAAGTACGGACTGGCCTACACCTACATCATCGGCGCGGCGTTCTGGAACTTCGTCGGCGCCGGTGTGTTTGGCGGCGGCACGCTCAATGCGCCGCTGGTGAACTATTACGAGCACGGAACGTTCCTGACGCTGAACCACGCGCACACCGCGTTGTTCGGCGCCTTCGGGCTGCTCGGACTCGGGCTGGTCTATTTCTGCCTCAGATATATGGCGGGAGATCGTGCGCCGTTCAGCGAGACGCTCGGACGTTGGGCGTTCTGGCTTTACAATGCCGGACTGGTGATGTGGATCGTGCTGAACTTCTTCCCCATCGGATGGCCGCAACTTGCCGCCGTCTACGAGCACGGTCTGGCATATGCCCGCAGCATGGAGTTCTACCAGACCACGACATTCTGGCAGTGGATGCGGATGCCCGGCGATGTGGTGTTCGCCGCGGGCGCGGTGCTGATGGCGTTTGACTTTCTGCTGAAGCTCCGGCCGCTGTTGCCTCACTTTGCCGCACGGACGGCCGAAGGGCCGTAATGGCACAACGGGCATGGCGGGCGGATTGTCGTCCGCCGTGTTCGTTCGCTGTGCCCTTCGCTATCATCGGCGGAGTTGTAGGAGGTGATAATTGCGCCTGACGCTGCATACGGACTTTGCCTTGCGCCTGCTGATGCTGCTGGCGCTGGAGCCCGACGATCTCCACACCATCGCGGAGGTCGCGCGACGCTATCGCATCTCCCGCAATCATCTTGTGAAGGTGGCGCAGACGCTGATACAGGCCGGGTTCGTCGAAAGCGTCCGCGGTCGCAAGGGCGGGCTAAAGCTTGCGAAGAGACCGACCGAGATCAACATCGGCGAGGTGGTCCGCATGACGGAAGACGGTTTCGCGCTGGTCGACTGCTTTGACCGCAAACGTAACGTCTGTGTGGTGACGGCGGCCTGTGGACTGCGCCGGCCGCTGGAGGAGGCTCTCGCGGCGTTTCTTACGGCGCTTGAGCGCTACACGCTTGCCGACGCCGTGCACGGCACTGGCCGGGCGTCGCGCATGCGGCGGCTGCTTGACGATGGCTCACGGCCGGCCTTTTGATCTGCTGAAGTCCTGGCGGACCGCCAACCCCCTCATCATAAAGAATAAAAGCGTTCGGCGAGCGGCTGCCAAACTGTCTTTGCCAGAACGCCGGGATCGGCGTCTAATCCGCATGCAGAAAAGCACGGAGGTTTGGGGGTGTTTTTCGCAACGCATCGCCTTATGGCGACTTTGATGGCGGCTGGCTTCGTGCTCGCCTCCGTCGGTTCAATCCAGGCACAAGCACAGAACGACGCACCTTTCGGCGGCCCGAAGAAAAGCGTCTCCGTGATCGGGTTCGAGGCGCCGGAACTGGTTCAAGGCGGCGCGACACCGGAAGAGCTGGCGGCACTCCTGGTGAACGCCCTGCTGAAGGACGGCCGTTTCGTCGTCGTTGAGCGCGCGGCGATGACGGAGGTGCAGTCGGAACAGCAACTCGCCGCGGGCGGCGCCGTGAACGCCGAAACGGCGGCGCCGGCGGGTCGTTTCCTGGGCGCCAGCGCCATCGTCAAAGGAACTGTCACCAAGTTCGAGCCCGCCACAAGCGGCAGCACGCTCGGTGTCGGCGGGCTTCCATTTCTGGGCGGTGGCGCGCTGGGCTTGAACTCGCAGACGGCCGTGGTGGAGGTCAGCCTGCGCGTCATCGACACCACAACCGGCCAGATCCTCTACACGGGAACAGCCAAGGGGCGAGCGTCGGCGAGCACGCTGCAGGTGCAAGGGCACGCCGGCGGCTATGACTGGAATGGCGGCGGTTTCCTCAAGACGCCCCTCGGCGAGGCTCTCCAGGACGCCATACAGAAAAGCGTCGGCCAGATCGCCGTGGCCATGGCGAAGGTTCCCTGGTCGGCGTTGGTGATCGAAAGCGACGGCGGCAATGTCTACATCACCGCGGGTGCCGACCAGGGTATCCGGCAAGGCATGATGCTGCACGTCTATCGCAAGAACAGGGCGCTGACCGATCCGTCGACGGGGGTGGTCCTTGATGTGATCATGGACGAGGTCGGCGTCATCCAAGTCCAGACCGTCCACGACAAGGTCGCTGTGGCGACCATTGCGGGCGGCAACCCGCCGGCGCGCGGGGATGTTGTAAAGCTTAATTAAGTCAATGTGTTAAGGATATCCTTGGACGGCCTGGCCCGGGGCGTGGATTTGTAGGGGACGCTGCGGACACGGTGGCGTATATACGGCGCTGCCTGCCTTGCAGAATCGGCCGAATGAACGGTCCGGTCAAAATTGCTTTTTGTTCCCGGTGATGTGTACCAATCGCGCATGAGCACCACGGACGATTCCTCGAAAGCCGCCCAGAAATCAGGCCGCAAGAATCGCGGCGCGGTGACGATCCATGACGTGGCGAAGCGCGCGGGCGTGTCGCCGATGACCGTCTCGCGTGTCGTCAACGGCGAGAAGAACGTGCGCGCCGTGACGCGTGCCGCCGTGATGTCCGCGGTCAAGGATCTGAACTACGCACCCAATCTCGCCGCCCGCAGCTTGGCG
>DAIDUA010000014.1 GCA_027456965.1 Alphaproteobacteria bacterium
TCCGTCGGGTCTGCGCGACGCTCGACGAGGCCGCTCGCCTCCAGCCGGTCGACCAGTCGCGCCACGGTAATTGGCTCGACTTCGCAGACGGAGGCCATGTCGCTCTGGCACAGCCCCGGTTGTCGCTGCAGGCGGACCAGAATTACCCATTGGGCGCGTGTCATGTCGTAGGCCCTAGCACGCTGATCGAAACGAGTCCGTAAAAGGCGAGCGACATCGTGTAGTACAAAGAACAGGTTGTTATCGAACGCTACCATTGCGGGCACCGGTTGAAGTAACATATGATAATATAAGGGAGCTTATAATATTACTCAAGATAGTAACGTGCTATATGAATAACAAGTTATATAGTAACCCAACCTATTTAGAGCGGATCGCGCGAACAACCAGGGCATACCGCATCTGCGAAAAAAGCATACCGCGCGCGCGGACAGAAAAGTGGGTGGCAGGAAGACTCCCGCGCCGATGGCCGTCGGGCTGGGCGGGTGCATGCCCCAAAAGCAAACGTCCGACGGGACATGGCCCCGCCGGACGCTCGTTAGGTCGACTTTACTGCGGCTGTCCGCTTAGCTTACGGCCACGCGTGGAGTTCGCTCGTCCAAGCCGCTTCGATCTGCTTCACGACCGTGTCCGGGAAGGGCACATAGTCAAGCTTCTTGGCGTCCCCTTGGCCGTCCTTGAGCGCCCAGTTGAGGAACTTCAAGACTTCCTTGTTCCTGGCTGGCGCGTAGTCGGTCCGCATCAGCATGTACGTTGCAGCGGTGATCGGCCAGCTGCCGGCGCCGGGCTGATCGGTAAGGATCAGGTAGAAGTCCTGCACCTTGGAGAAGTCGGCATTGGCGGCGGCCGTCTGGAACGCTTCCATCGTCGGCGTAACGCGAGCGCCGGAGGCGTTGATCATGTCCATGTAGGTCAGATGGTTCTGCATCACATAGGCGTATTCGACGTAACCGATCGAACCCACGGTCTGCTGCACGCTGCCGGCCACGCCCGCATTGCCCTTCCCGCCGATACCAGTCGGCCAGGAAACGGAGGTGTCGGAGCCGACCTGGCTCTTCCATTCCGGGCTCACCTTGCCGAGATAGTTGGTGAAGTTGAACGTCGTGCCTGATCCGTCGGAGCGGTGAACGGTAAGGATCGCCATGTTTGGCAGCGGCACCTTCGGATTGAGCTTCCTGATCGCCGGGTCGTTCCACTTGGTGATCTTGCCGAGATAGATGTTGGCAAGCGTCGGGCCGTCGATCACCAGTTCGCCCGGCTTGATGCCCGGCAGGTGGACCACAGGCACGATCGAAATGATCACCTGCGGGAACTGCATGATGTGGTTCTTGACGAGGTCGGGGTGCAAGAGCGGCTTGTCGGAATTCGCGAAATCGACCGTCTTGGATTCGATCTGCTGGATGCCGCCACCGGAGCCGATTGCCTGGTAATTGATCTGGTTGCCGGTCTTCTTCTGATAATCCTGCGCCCAGACGGAGAGCACCGGATAGATCGCGGTGCCGCCGGCGCCGTTCAGGTTGGCTGCCAGCGCGCCCGTCGCAACGACGGCTGCCGACACGAGACCGGCAAATGCGCCCAGTCCCACTTTCAAGGCTTTCTTCATCTTACGTCCTCTCATTTTGCTGCGTTCGCTCAAAAATTAATATTGCTGCGAGGCCTTAGTCGGCTGCTCCGGTGGACGTGCCGCCCGAAGACGGGCGCCCACCGAAACTAGACGGGCATTACCACTGGAAATCGCCCCAGAGGCCAATCTCGTTGTCGGCGCCGCTGTTGCCCATGGCAAATGCGTTGCCGCCGATCGTGCCGTTGGAATCGCCGAAGAAACCATTGCTGCCGGCATCGTGCTTATAAACCAGCGCGATGTCGACGATCTTCGTCGGCTTATAGTCGATACCCAGGTTGTAGTAGGTGTTGTGGTACATTTTACGCGCAACGTCCGAGTACGGCGTCACATAGTCGTAGCGGCCGAAGACGGACCATTTCGGATCGAACTGATACGAGGCGAAGGGCGAGTAGCCGTCCGCGCTGGACGACGTCGCCGAAGTGACCTGGGTCCAGTTGTCGGCGTGGAAATACTCGATACCGACCTTCAGACCGCTGATGGTATAGGACCCCATCGCGTCGAAGCGCTGGGCCGTATGGAACGTCGCCGTCCCGTGCTGGACGCCGAGTTTGCCGTCATAACCACCGATGGCAAGTGTGAGACCTTGGTAGTTGAGGCTGATGCGGCCTTCGAAGTCGGGGCTGTTGGTGCGGACCAGCTTCTTGTAGCCGGCACCAGTCGTGGCGGTGAACTCGTAGCTCACGAGTCCGTCTGCGAGGTCGCCGAGGACATAAACACCCCAGTCGGCGGAGTTGCCGAAATGCGTGCGGTCGATCAGCGTGTTCTCGACGAAGCGGTACCCGTAGACGCCTTCGGCGTAGGGAATCCAGGGCATGTCCGCCGAACCGACGCGCACGATGAAGGCCGGATCGAGCTTGGCCTGCAGATACGCCTTCTTGATGTAGATCTGCGAGACATTGTCCGAGCTCACATAGGCGACGTCGGTCGTCAGGTTTGCCGAGAAGACCTCGTCGAATTTGTGGTCGATGCCGAGGTAGAAGCGCTTGATGTCGAAGCTGGTGCCGTTGCTCGAGCTGGCGACGCCGTTGTTCTTGTTGTTGAGATTGGTGACGTCGAAATACATGCGGCCGCTGATCGTGGTGTTATCACACCAGCCGGCCATCGGCTTCCATGCCGAAACGGCTTCGTGATCGGCGGCCTGATGAATCTCCGACTGCTGCAGCTCGGCTTCAAGCGCATCCACGCGCTGCGAGAGCTGGTCGTACTGGTCCTGCGAGACGCCGGCGGATGTCGCACTGGAGTTCGACATACCGTCCGAGCTGGCCTTGCCGGCAAGACCGGCCTGCGCGGTCGCAATAAGCGCCACAGCTGCGACGCCGGCCATCAATGCTGACTTCCCCTTCATTAGAACCCTCTTTCAATTCGTTCAGGGAAAAGACCCGAAATCGAAGCCGCGAGATGCATCGTCTGTGACGGCGCCCCTCCGCCTAGCGGTCTTTTTTGCCCGGGCGATGCTTCGCAGGGGGCGGCTACACGTCGGTGACAATTCGATGAAGTAAATATGACGGCCCACGAAGCGGGGGATGCGTTGCCGATTGGGTACACCCCGGCCCTCGCAACAAGGCCGAGATGCTTGACCGCGTGTGGAGCAACGGTACGGTCTGCGAATGTTGAACCGCGCCTTAAGGCATGGACTAAGAGCGGCTTTTGCGCTTTCTTTAGTGCTGCTTGCCGCGCATGCGGCGGAAAGCGGCTTGGTCAAACCGTCATCACTTTACGTCGTCCGCCATGATCATTGGTCGAAGGAGGACGAGCGCGGCTATCGCCGGTTTGTCCAAGCCATCGGCGAATCGGCTTGCGACACCGTAAATGCCTGTCTGCACAGCACCGCGAACCCGTTCCGCGCAAGCGATCCGCCGGATTATCGATTCGCCTCTGATTGCGCCGATCTGCCATATGTCCTTCGCTTTTATTACGCCTGGAAGCGCGGATTGCCGTTTTCGTATGTCGGGACCGTCGTCGCGCGAGGGGCGGGCGGCGGAGATGGCGACATCCGTTATTCGCGAAACGGGAACCAAGTCGTCGAACGCGTCGACGTGCCTGGCGGTGTGATGAGCGGATACGACATCATCAACAAGATTCGCGCCGCCGTTTCCTCGGCGACCTATCGCATCCACCCCGACTTGGAAGAACCGCTCGAGCAGGACTTCTACTCGCCCGCCATAACGCCGCAAGCGATTAGGCCCGGCACAGTGATCTACGATCCCGCTGGACATCTGGCGATCGTGTACAGAGTGGGTGGCGACGGCCGCGTCTACTTCTTCGATGCGCACACCGACAATTCGCTGACCCAGATGACCTATGACTTGCGCTTCACGCGCGCGCGCGCCGCCGACGGTGCCGGGTTCAAGAACTGGCGGCCGATCCGGCTTGTCGGCGCGACGCGGCAGGAGGACGGCACACTGACGGGCGGCCATATCGTGGCGTCCGTCAACAAAGACATCGCAGACTTTTCCGACGAGCAATATTTCGGAAACGGCAAGCGGCCCATGGACGAAGACTGGGCCAAAGGCGCCTTCACGCTGCATGGCGAACGCCTCGATTATTATGACTACGTCCGTGCCCAGCTTGCGGGCGGCCAACTGATGTTCGATCCCGTCGAGGAAGTCGGCGACATGGCATCGTCCATCTGTTCGGGCCTGCAATACCGCGTCCAGGCGGTAGGCCGCGCCGTCGCAGCCGGGATCGCGCGAAAGGCGGAGCCGGAGCGCCTGCCGACCAATATCTACGGAACGGAGGGCGACTGGGAGACCTATTCGACACCGTCGCGTGACGCGCGTTTGAAGACGGCGTTCAAGGCGCTGCGCGACGAGGCGCAACGCTTTGTGCAAATGCAGAAACAGGAGGGGGCCATACGGCATCTGTTCTATTTCGGCAACGATCTGGTGGGCGACATGCTGGCGGCCTACGATCGCGTGACCTCGCAATGCCGCGTCGTTTACATGCGGAGCGATGGCAGCAAAATCTCGCTGTCGTATGAACAGGCGCGCGAACGGCTGTTCGCGATGTCTTTCGATCCCTATCAGTGCCCCGAACGCCGTTGGGGCGCCACCGATCATGCCGAACTGTCGACCTGTCCCGACGGTCCGATCAAGCAAGCCTGGTACGCCGCGGAACAGCACCTGCGCAATCAACTCGATCGCACCTACGACGCGCGGATGGATTTCACGCTCGAGGAATTGAGGACGCCCGGTCCGGGCAAAGGCGTGCCCTCGCCGCCCGACACGGATGTCCGCGCCTATCTGCAAAGTCTGCGTGGCGCGGTGATAAACTGACGGCCAAGCGGATGTAGCGTCACGTCGGTGGGCCGAAGCCTACTCCTCTTGTGTGCCATTGTTGGCCCGGCCACTCTGCAGCACTGGATTCTGGGCGGGACCGACATGTCGAAGTGGTGGAAACACATCGCGGCGGGCATTGCCGTGGCCGCGTTGCTGCTGAGTTTGGGGTTGGCGGCCGGGATAGCCCATTTCCGCTATTCGCTGCCCGACTATGACGGCACCGTCCGCGTTCGAGGCCTGTCGGCGCCGGTTGAAATATTGCGCGATGCGCACGCCATTCCGCACATTATCGCGAAATCGCGCGCCGACGCTTTGTTCGGATTGGGCTACGCCGCCGCACAGGACCGCCTGTGGCAGATGGAATTCACGAGCCGCGTGATGCAGGGAAGGCTGGCGGAGATGGTGGGGCCGGCGGGCGTCCCCACAGACATCTTCATGCGGACATTGGGGCTCTACCGCCTCGCCGAGCAGTCGGTGGCGCATTTGAAGCCGCAAACCAGGCACCTGCTGGAGGCCTATGCCGCCGGCGTCAACGCCTATCTGAAAACACGAAAGGGCCCGTTGCCGATCGAATTCGCGCTGATGGGAGCGACGGCACAACCATGGCGGCCAGCGGACAGCATCGCGATCCTGAAATACATGCAGCTGTCGCTATCCGGGAACATGCTGGGCGAAATCGCGCGCGCCAGGCTTGCCGGCAAGCTGAGCCGCCGTCAGATCGAAGACCTGTTTCCGCCTTATCCGGGCGATCCCGACAGCCCGCTGCCGGCGTATCTCTCGCTGTTCGCCCACGCCAGGACGACGGCACTGCCGGTGCCCGACATCACCGCCTCCAACGATTGGGTCGTTTCCGGCGCGCGCAGTGTCACGGGAGAGCCGCTTCTCGCCAACGATCCGCATCTGGCGCTGAGCATTCCATCGATTTGGTATCTCGCCCATCTGTCGTTTCCCGGCGAGGATGAAGTCGGCGCTGTGCTTCCTGGCGGCCCGGGAATTACGCTGGGACGCAACCGCACCCTGGCTTGGGGCATGACGAATACCGGACCCGATACGCAGGACCTTTATCTCGAAAAACTGGTTCCAGGCGATGCGAATGCCTACCTCACACCGACCGGCACGGCGCGCTTTCAGACGCACGTTGAAACGATAGCAGTGCGCTTCGGAAACCCGGTAACGATCACCGTGCGCGACACCCGCCACGGCCCCGTCCTGCCGGCGAACTACGCGCGGATCAAGGGGCTCCTGCCCAAAGGCTATGTGCTGGCGCTGGCATGGACCGCGTTGACGCCGAACGACAATACGATTCAGGCTGTCATGGACATTGCGACGGCGAAGAACAGGGCCGATGTCAACGCTCTGATGAAGAACTATCTCTCGCCAATGCAGAACATGGTCTACGCCGACACCAAGGGGCAGATCGGGCTGATCCTCGCCAGCCGTATCCCGTTGCGGGATCCGGCGAACGATTCGCTGGGCCTGGTTCCGGCCAAAGGTTGGGACGCGCGTTACGACTGGAAGGGCTATATCCCGTACGACCAGCTTCCGCGCATCGACGATCCACCGAGCGGTCAGATCGCTACGGCCAACAATAAGACGGTGCCTCCCGGTTATCCCTATACGTTGACGCGCGATTGGGCCGAGCCGTTCCGCTACTGGCAGATTGATAAGCTGCTGACACAGACACCGCGTCATTCCGTGGCGACGTTCAAGGCCATCCAGCTCGATATCCATGATCGCTTTGCCGAAGACCTGCTGCCTCTGCTGCTGAAGGCCGGGCCGTGGCCGACGCAGCAGGAGCGACAAGCCGTCGCCATGCTGTCCAAGTGGGATTACGCCATGGACGCGAACCGCCCGGAGCCGCTGATCTACGAAGCTTGGGACCGCGCCCTGGTGAAGCGTTTGATCGCCGACGAACTCGGCTCCGACTTCAAGGCGTTCTGGAGCCACGATGCCGTCTTCACGTTGCGCGTCCTGCGCAATGTCGACGGCGAAGCGCGCTGGTGCGATGACGTCACCACGAAAACACACGAGGACTGCGCCTCACGCATCCGCCTGGCCCTCGGCGACGCGCTGGCCGAGCTCGACGCCTCTTATGGCGGCGACATGACCCGCTGGCGCTGGGGAGATGCGCATCACGCCGTCTTCACGCACCAGCCATTCGGCAGCTTTCCGATACTCGACGGCATCTTCGACCGGGAAATCGAGGCCAGCGGCGGCGCCTTCACCATCCGGCGCGCCAACTTCCGCTTCTCCTCGAAGCGGCCATACGCGGCGGTGCATGGAGCCGGTTACCGCGCGATCTACGATCTCGCCCATCCGGACAACTCTCTGTTCGTGATCACTACCGGCGAGTCCGGGAATATCTTCTCGCGCTATTACGACGATCAAATCCCGTTATGGGCGCACGGAGACTATTTCCGAATACCGACATCGATGGGCGAGATTAGAGCTATGGCGAGATACCGCCTGACGCTTCAGCCGGCGTCGGCGAGCGCACTGTAGCGGCCGCGGAAGAACACCAGCGGCGCACCCGTCTTGTGCCACGCGAAGCGCAGGACACGGCCGACGATGATCGCGTGATCGCCTGCGTCGTGAACCGTTTCGTGCGCGCATTCGAGCAGGGCAAGCGCATCGGCCAGTCCCGGCGGCCCCGCTTCGGTCTGCACCAGCGCAAGGTCGTCAAGTTTGTGTTCCCCGGGCTTGGCTAGCCGCACGGAGACCGGTTGATGGTCGCTGCCCAGCACGCTGATCGTGAAATTCTTTGCCGTGGTAAACGTACGGTAACGGCTCGATTTCCGGTCCATGCACCAAAGGACGAGCGGCGGATCCAGCGATACAGAAGCGAAAGAATTGACCGTTATCCCCATCGGAGCCTTTCCAGCGCCGGCGGTTACCACCACGACACCCGTGGGAAAACAGCCCAGGGCATGGCGAAAGGCGCGGGTGTCGAAGCTCATGGAAGTCTCGAAGAAAGGTTCGGTTAAGAGGAAACAGGCATTCTGGCGGCCACGTTAGGCGAGGACCAGAGCGGCGAAAAGACCGTTCGCTCGCCTTTCGGGGTGTTGAGTAGGGAAATGGGCTGTGGCCAACGATAATCCCATCATTATCAAACGCATCGTAAAAGGCGAACACGGCCATCATGGCGGCGCCTGGAAGGTCGCTTACGCCGACTTCGTGACCGCGATGATGGCGTTCTTCCTGCTGATGTGGCTCATCAACACCACCACGCCGGAACAGAAGCGCGGCATCGCCGACTATTTCGCTCCCCAGAGCATCGCACAAACCCTGAGCGGCTCGGGAGGCGTTCTGGGCGGCAAGGTCATGGGCCGGGAAAGCTCCCGCGCTGGCGGCTCCGTTTCGATCTTCCAAAAGAACAGTCCCCCCTCGCCGACCAGTCAGGCGCGCACAACCGATAGTGCCGACCGCCACGGCGGCACGTCGGCGAGTCAGGGGCAAGGCTCCGACTCTCAGTCGCAGAACAGCGACGACCTCGAAAATTCGACGTCGTCCTCGCAGAACGGCGACTTCGCGCATGCGGCAGAGTCGATCCGTCAATCGATTCAGGACAACCCGGACATCGCCGCACTATCGAAGCAGGTGCTTGTCGACCAGACGCCGGACGGTCTGCGCATCCAGCTTGTCGACCAGGATGGCCGGCCGATGTTCAAGGCGGGCACGGCGGAACCCATGCCCTACACGCGGGAATTGCTGCAAACGATCGCCAAGATCATCAACCGCCTGCCGAACCGGGTTTCGATCAGCGGCCACACCGAATCCACGCCCTTTGTCGGCCCGAACGGTATGACGAATTGGGAACTCTCTTCGGACCGCGCCAACGCCAGCCGGGCAATTCTGACCGCCTCCGGCCTCGACTCCGACCGTATTTACGAAGTTGCCGGCAAGGCCGGGTCGGAACCCCTGCTGCCGGAAGATCCGAACGCTTCCGCCAACAGGCGGCTGAGCATCGTCCTTTTGCGCGAAGCCCCCCCGGCCCCGCTCGGTCATCAACTTTGATTGGAGATTTCCTGCACCGGAGACTGGCGCTGACGGCCGGTCCCTTGCCATACTTCGCCTTATGGGTGGTGCAGTACGAGTGGGCCAGTGACCGAACAGCGCAGCACGCGGGTTCCACAGTTTTTCCTGACTCCGGGCGGGCCGTGCCCGTATTTGCCCGGACACACGGAACGTAAGGTCTTTGCCAGGCTTTCGAGCCCCCTTGCCCAGGCTTTGAACGAGGCACTGACCCAATCGGGTTTCCGCCGCAGCCAGACCATCGCCTACCGCCCGGCCTGCGACTCCTGTTCGGCCTGTGTATCGGTGCGGATTGTGACCAAAGAGTTCGAGCGCTCCCGTAACCAGAAGCGCATTGCAAGGCGTAACGACGATCTGGTCCGTGAAGTTGTCCCGGCCGAGGCGACGCGCGAGCAGTTCGCGCTTCTGCGCACCTATCTGGACTCCCGGCATTCCGGCGGCGGCATGTCCGACATGGGACTGTTCGACTACGTAGCGATGGTCGAGGAGACTCCCGTCGACACGCACATCGTTGAATACCGCATGCCGGGTATCGACGGCGCGCCCGGCCAGCTTGTCGCCTGCGCGCTCACCGACGTGCTGCGCGACGGTGTGTCGATGGTCTACAGTTTCTATCATCCCGGGGAAGAAGCGCGCAGCCTCGGCACCTACATGATTCTGGATCACATCCGCACGGCCCAGCTGCGCGGCCTGCCGCACGTCTATCTCGGTTACTGGGTCCGAGGCAGCAAGAAGATGGACTACAAATCGCGCTTCCGGCCAATGGAAGCTTTGTCGCGCGACGGCTGGGAAAGACTGCCGGACTAGTCGCTCGACGAAACGGCGCGGACCATGATTAGTTCGTCATGCAGGCTGTCGCCCACCCGGATATAGCGCGGAATGCACCCGACAATCCGAAAGCCGTGCCGTTCATAAAGTTTGACAGCGCGCTTGTTTTCCGCGTTCACCGTGACCGTAATCTGATCGACCTCGTTGGCCGCATGCTCGACAACACGGCGAAGCAATGAGTCCGCGACGCCCGTGCCGCGCGCATCGGCGCGAACGTACATCGCGCACAGCTCGCCGGTATGGCTTATTTTCCTGGATGCTGGACGCGTCAACGCCACGATGCCAACCAGCGCACCATCCATTCGGACTCCAAACCAGATACCGCGGGAAAGGCCATCCATCCATTGCTCGGTCGTCATCGCGCGGACGATGTCCGGATCGGCGCTGAAGCATTCGGGATGCAGCGCCAGCGCTTCCAGCCGAAGAGTGCGCAATGCCTCTACGTCTCCAGCGCCGAGTTTCTCGACGGTAAAGGCGGTCACGAATCCTCCTCGCCATCGAAACGGGTCTGCCATTCCGCCAGTTGCTCGTCGGTGATCTTTGCAAAGAGCACGCCGGGAACATGAATGCATTGCCCCGGATCGAGATGATCGAGGAATTCCGCCATCGGCTCCGATGGCCAGGGAATGACCTCAGGCGCCTCCGTGATCGCGTCATGGATGACACGCGCCGCGAAGGGAATCACCGGCCAGGACAGATGACCGAACAGATGTACGAGGTTCAGGCCCATGCGTACGCCGACTGCCGCCTTGGCGCGATCAGTCTTGATGGCCGTCCACGGCGCCGCACGCGTCAGATACTCGTTGCCGGCGACCCAGATGGCCCGCAATTCGGCAAGCGCCTTGCGGTACTCGACCTGCTCGAGATGCTCGGTGTATTGGGCGACGCGACGATCCAGTTCCGCGATGAGCGCCGCCTCTTCCGCGCCATAGCTGCCCTCGCCCGGCACGCGCCCATCGAAGCGGGCCGCACAGAACTTGGTCACGCGATTGACGAAGTTCCCGAGAACATCGGCCAGATCCTTGTTCACCACCGAAGCGAAATGTTCCCAGGTGAAGGACGAATCCGCGCTTTCCGGCGCGTTCGCCATCAGATACCAGCGCCAGTAGTCGGCCGGAAGCAGTTCGAGGGCCGCATCCATGAACACCCCGCGTTTCTGCGAGGTGGAGAATTTTCCGCCGTAATAGGTCAGCCAGTTGAAGCCCTTCACCCGGTCCACGAGTTTCCAGTTCTCGCCCGAGCCCAGGATCGTGACCGGGAATCCAACCGTATGGAACGGGACGTTGTCCTTGGCCATGAATTCGAAATAGGTCACGTCTTCGGGGGAATTCGGCCGCCACCAGCGCTGCCATTCCGCATCGGATTTGCCACGTGCATCAGACCATTCTTTCGTCGCGCCGATGTATTCGATCGGCGCGTCGAACCAGACATAGAAAACCTTGCCCTTCAGCTGTCCATCGCCGATGTCGTCCGGAACGGGCACGCCCCATTCGAGGTCGCGCGTGATGCCACGGTCTTTCAGACCCTCGTCCAGCCACTTCCGGGCGATGGACAGAACCAGATTCGGCCAGTCGTTTTCATGGCTGTCGATCCAGCTCCGCAGTTGCTCGACGAATTCGGACTGCTTCAGGAAAAGATGCGCACTGTCGCGGATTTCGATCTCGCTCGAACCGGAAACAGCGGATCGCGGGCTGATGAGGTCCGTCGGGTCGAGCACCCGCGTGCAGTTCTCGCATTGGTCGCCGCGGGCGCGGTCATAGCCGCAATATGGGCAGGTACCGATCACGTAACGGTCAGGCAGAAAGCGCCTTTCGGCGTGCGAATAGACCTGCTTCGTTGTACGGACTTCGAGGTGGCCGCGCTTCCACAGCGCGCGCGCGAAATGCTGGGTCAGTTCGCGGTTCTGCGGGCTGGAGGAGCGCCCGAAGAAGTCCCAGGACAGACCAAAGCGCTCGCCGATATCCTTCTGGATGGCATGCTGTTCCAGGCAATAGGTCGCGACGTCTTGTCCCGCATCAAGGGCGGCGAGCTCGGCGGGCGTACCATGTTCGTCGGTGGCGCAGATAAACAACGTGTCATCGGCCTTGGCGCGCCGGAACCGGGCATAGACGTCGGCGGGCAGCATGGAACCGACCAAATTGCCTAAATGCTTAACTCCATTGATGTATGGTAATGCGCTGGTGATCAAATAGCGGGTCATGAGAGCCCAAGGTTGCAAGATGGATGCGAAGCCTGAAGATTACAGGTGTGCGCGAATCCGTCCAACGAAATCAACTGGGCGCGCCAGCTCTCTCGGGGAGAGGCCAAGATGCACGGCAAGCCGGAACGCCGGTCGTTCTACCACGCCAATTTCCAGGGTAACCTGCTGGCAGGCTTGTTGACGGTCGCCCCGCTGATCGCGGTCTGGCTGGTGTTTGACTTCTTCCTCAACGCCCTGTCCGCGGTTGGCCATCCCCTGGCCCTCGCATTGACGGATTTTCTCGACTCGCATGTGCCGGCACTGACGCCGGTCCTGGCAAGCGTTGCCGTGCGTTGGCTGATCGCCGTGATGGTGGCGCTGTTGGCCCTGTATTCCATAGGCGTCATCACGTCCAGGGTGATCGGCCAGCAGCTCATTGTTCTGTTCGAGAAGATCATCACTCGCATTCCGCTGGTGGAAACCATCTATTCGGCCTCGAAAAAACTGGTCGACGTCCTCCGCCCGAAGCCCGACAGCGCCCAACGGGTCGTGCTCATCGATTTTCCGCATGAGGGGCTGAAGACGATCGCATTCGTCATGCGCGTATTTCAGGACTCCAAAACCGGCGAGGATCTGGCCACCGTGTTCGTTCCGACCGCGCCCAATCCGACGACCGGTTATCTCGAAATCCTGCCTGTCGCAAAACTGATCCCTACCGAAATCCCGACCGATCAGGCGATGGCGATGATCCTTTCGGGCGGTGCCGTGGCGCCCGAAAAGCTGTCCATCTCGCGGCGCGAGAATACCTGATAGGCACCGAGTTGCATGACCCGTTGTGGCGTCGTATGCCCAAGGGCGGGCCGGCTTAGCTCAGTTGGTAGAGCACGTGATTTGTAATCACGGGGTCGCGGGTTCGATCCCTGCAGCCGGCACCAGCAAAATCAATGGGTTACCGCGATTCCCGCAAGTAATCCGATAAGAGCGCTGGCATGACTCGGAGCTTGAACGTAGGCCTCATCGGCTACGGCCTCGCCGGGCGCTGCTTTCATGCGCCGCTCATCGCCGGCGTCGAAGGCTTGCGTCTTGCCGCCGTGGTCTCACGTCAGAACGAAAAGGTCCGAGTGGATCATCCGGACGCGAAGGTTTTGCCCACACCAGACGACGCCTTTACGGACCCGTCGATCGATCTCGTGGTGGTCGCCACGACGAACGATGCGCACTTCGCTCTCGCCGCCCGTGCGCTCGATCATGGCAAGCATGTCGTTGTGGACAAGCCCTTCGCCGTGACCGCGGCCGAGGCGCGCGAGCTCGCACGACGAGCCAAATTAGACCCGATACCAGAGTGCCGTGACAACACCCCGTTCCACGACGACGTTCCGCCCGGCCGGCGACGCAAAGATACCAATCTGAACCGACCATCTTTCCGTGACGCGCCGGACAATGGAAAATTCAAGTTTGTGCGCACGATAAAAAGTATATGGCGCCCGGCCGCCGCCGCCGCTCAACGTGTTAAAACTCTGGAACATCGCCAGCGTCCGCGGCGTAACCCATAAGCCCATCGTTCCGTCGATTGTCATTTCGTTCGGCCTTGGTCGGCTGATCCAGCGCTCGGCGATTTGCATATCCGCAAAGCCATCGCAGCGCAGGAACCTGTAGTTTGTGCCGTACAACAGGCGAAACTCCGCCTGCCTGCCGGAAGCCTGATCGACCGACACAGACATATCGAACGCTCCCGCCGTTTTGGCTGAGCCCTGAACCGAGAACATGCCGATACGCGTCAGCAGAAGGACGCGGGCCCCCACCTCGACCGCGGCATCCCGCGCATGGGTCGGCACCTGTCCCTTCGTGGCGGATTGCACCGTCACATATTCCGGCGCCACAAAAAGCGTAACGGCGTCCGTCAGCCCATATTCCAAACTGCTCTGCACGAACAGCTTGTTGAAAATCACCTTTTCCGATGCGGCGCCCGAAGCGTCGAACTCGCGCGTCGCCCGGCTGACCGTGGTGCCGGAGATCATCTGCCACTGACCACGGTCGAGCGTCCATGCGCCGGCCCACGCGGCTTCCGGAACGGAACCCAGAAGCACAAGAAACGCCACAAACCGGTGGAGCCGCATTGGTCAGGCGACGAGACCGCCGCTCGTCGGACTTTGCCCGTGCGGCGTCTTCTCCCAGTAGAAAGGTTTGAAGAACAACTGCCACAACCCCCGATAGGCTGCGGCGGAAATCAGAATCCAATAAAGAGCCAGGCTGAGACCGTAGGGAACTAGCATAACCCTGTTGACGCTCCGCGAATGAACGACGGCAAGCCCGGCGAGCAGCGTATTGGCAACGAGCAGGCCGAGCCCTGATATGCGTGCAAGCATTTGGATAACCTCGGGACCATCACTGGGGTCCGACCATGTGCTGGAAATAATGAAGATCAGCCACAGCATGGGATTAACGAGTGCCGACCAGACGGCTCCGCCGATGAACATCTGGAATACGGCCACACCTCGGTAGCCGACACGCCTTACAAGGGACGCCGGGTCGCGTGCGTGCACCAGCCAGGTTTGCATGTAGCCCTTGAGCCATCGCGAGCGCTGCTTGAACCACGCCGTCATGCATGCCGGGGCTTCTTCAAAGGTCGTCGAGTCAAGCATCGACACGCGATAACCGAGCTGTGCGAGACGTATGCCGAGATCGGCATCCTCGGTGACATTAAAAGGGTCCCAACCGCCGACCGCGCGAAGGACCGAGGTACGGAAGTGGTTCGACGTTCCTCCAAGCGGCATGGGAACGTCGAGATAGTCAAGTCCCGGCAGCAGGCCCTTGAACCAGATGGCGTAATCGAGCGCGAACATGCGGGTTAGCCACCCGTCGTTCGCGTTGTAAATGGCGAGCCGCGCCTGCAGGCATGCCGTGTTCCTCGGCGCTGCGCGGAAGCGACGGACTGCCTTCTGAAGTTGATCCGGCTCGGGGCGGTCTTCTGCGTCGTAGATCACAAGATGGTCGCCCCGGGCGAAGCGCAAGGCATAATTGCAGGCTTTCTGGGGCGTTCCCTTCTTGGCGGTTGAGAATTTATGGCTGAAATCAAAGAGAAATCTCCCTCCGACATGGAAGCCGACGGGACTGGCCGGGCACCTGCGCCATCGGCGCGAAACGCTCCGCCTCACCCGCAAAGATGCCGCGAAACTGATCGGTGTACGCGGTGCGGCCATCACGCAGTGGGAATCCGGCCGCCAACCCGAGAGCGAATATTGGCCGGGCATCATCCGGTTTCTCGGCTTCGACCCCGTCTGCCCAGACCCCAAAACCCTGCCGGAACGGATTGCCTATGTGTGCCGCCACAAAGGCATCTCGCGGACGGCGCTGGCGGGAATTTTGGGGGTTGATAAGGCGACCGTGCTCAAGTGGGAGCACGGCGGACGGCCAAGACACCAATTGCCTGAGTTGGATCGGCTCGTCGGGGAATTACGGACGTCTCCGCTGCCGCTGTAGCAGCCCCTGACGGGCGGTGATCATCTTTGGCGGGGGGCCTACCTCATGCATCGGGTTGTCGGTGGCTGGCTGATCCGCGGTCTGTTCCCGTATCGTCGGCATGACTTGCAGCCAAACGGCTGGGTAGCATCGAGCATGGAATGAACGTGCCGGTATATGAGTAGATTCCGGTTCTTGCTTTTGCTCGCGCCGCCGCGACCAATTGATTGGGGCAGTTTGTACCGGCGTGATCCACATGCGTAATATTTTTAGCGCGTACCGGATTATGTACCGCCATCCGCGCACGGGGGTTGCATGGCTCTCCATACTATACGCCGAAGGTGAAATCGCTGCAGAGAAGGCGCGGTTGGAAGCTCTTGGCTATGTGGTAACCGAGGTCTTGCAGCCAATTCTAACAAACCCACAATAGCCTCCCGCTACTGCCCATGCCGCGCTCGGTATGCGCGGATCATTTCCTTGGTGACTTGGGAGTCGTAGCAGATCGGGGCGTATCCGCCCGGCTTGCTGTATGCACTCCGCCGTCCGCACATGCTGCCGTTCCGAGCGAGGTTGTACGGGCACGCGCACGGGCCGGGATAGCTTGCGATGGATTCCTGAATAACGGCTTGCTTGACCTCGGCGTCCGACATGGCGGCGAGAGCCGCCGTTGCCGAGAACGCCGCGAATAGAAGCGCGATTACGAGTCTCATAACCCCC
>DAIDUA010000015.1 GCA_027456965.1 Alphaproteobacteria bacterium
AGGAATGGGTGCGCAATCTGCGCTCCGCCACCGCCGACCTCCCCGCCACAGCGATCACGCCCGTCGACCGCATCAAGGCGGGCATCGAGGCGGTGAAAGACATCGTCGGCAAGGTGTGGTTGTGGGTGGTCGTCGGCATCGCGGCGGGCGCCTTCATCCACGGCTATGTGCCGGCCGGCCTGCTCGCCTCGATCATGGGGCGCGGCGCCTGGTGGTCGGTGCCCGCGGTCGTCCTGCTGGGCATCCCGATGTACTCGAACGCCGCGGGAATCATCCCCGTGGTCGAGGCGCTGCTCGGCAAGGGTGCGGCACTGGGTACCACCCTCGCTTTCATGATGAGCGTGACCGCGCTGTCGTTTCCCGAAATGATCATCCTGCGCAAGGTGCTGACCGTCCGCCTGATCGCCGTGTTCGTCGGCGTGGTGGGAATCGGCATCCTTGCGGTCGGCTATCTGTTCAACGTCCTGTTCTCCTGAAGCAAAGGAACACCCCATGAAACATGTCAAAGTGCTCGGCTCCGGCTGCAAGCGCTGCCTGACCGCGGCCGAGATGGTGCACGCCGAAGCCAAAAAACTGGGCATCGACATCAGCGTCGAGAAGGTGACGGACCCCGCCCTCATCGCCGGCTACGGCGTCGCGGCGACGCCGGGCATCGTCGTCGACGGCAAGGTGGTGCATGCGGGCGGTTTGCCGAAACCCGAAGACCTGGCGAGGTGGCTGAAGGGCTGACGTCCGCGCGACCGAATGGCCGTCGCGCACGCTGTAAAATCAGCGCGCGAATTCCAGCAAAATCCAAAGGGTTGAATTGGCGCCGGGAAGCGACCATCTCCGTAAATACTACCGTGTTGGCCGCAAATCAGGGGACAGGACCAGACGATGGAGCATGTCGTACTCCTCATCGAGCGATATGGCCTCGTCGTCGTATTCCTCAATGTCCTGCTCAACCAGGCCGGCCTGCCGATCCCGACCTATCCCACCTTGCTGATCGCCGCGGCGCTGAGCACCAGCGACGAGCGGCTGGCGGAGATTTTCGCGGCCGGCGTGGCGGGTGCGCTGGTTGCGGACACCGCGTGGTTCTGCGCCTGCCGACGCCACGGACGCCGCCTGCTCGGACTGCTGTGCCGGATTTCCCTGTCGCCGGATTCCTGCGTGCGGCAGACCGAATCCCTGTACGCCAAGATCGGGCCGCCGTCGCTGGCGGTCGCCAAGCTCGTCCCCGGCCTGGGCACAGTGAGCATCGCGTTGGCCGGATCCGCCTCGGTAGGCGCCTTCAGCTTCTTCCTCTTCGACGGCATCGGCGCCACACTCTATGTCGGCATCGCGGTGGCGCTGGGCAGCTTGTTCCATCACGCCATTGCCGACGTGCTGGCCACGCTGACGACGCTGGGCGAAGTGGGAGTCATCATCGTCATCGCCGCGCTGGCGCTTTATCTGGCGGGAAAGTGGTGGCAGCGCCAGAGCTTCATCCGCCGCCTGCGCATGGACCGCATCACCGTCGACGAGTTGGTGGACCTGATCGACGGCGGCAAGACGCCGGTCATCCTCGACGTGCGGTCCGACCTGACGCGCTACGAGGAAGGCGTCATCCCGGGGGCGGTGTTCGCGCATCCCTCGGAGGCGGTAACGGCGCTCGCCGGGTTCCGGCGCGACATCGACGTTGTCGTCTACTGCTCGTGTCCCAACGAGGAATCCGCGGCAAGGGCGGCAAAGCATCTGAAAGACGCCGGATTCCGCAAAATCAGGCCGCTGCTCGGCGGAATCGAGGCCTGGGCCGCCGCCGGCCGGCCGATCCTGGCCCTGGCAAACGACGACGAGCCGCAGGAAAATCTTGCAGGTGCGCCGGGCGTCGTTGCGTAAGATACCCGTCCGCCGCTTTCGCCGCCCATCGACAAGGAGAACACATGTCACAGAATCCATCCGCCACAGCATCGGGGCAGTTCCAGGTCGGGGGCGACATCACGGTCAACCGTCTCGGCTTCGGCGCCATGCGCATCACAGGTCCCGGCATCTGGGGCGAACCCGCCGACCCCAAGACCGCGCGCGAGACCCTGCGGCGCCTGCCGGATCTCGGCGTCAATTTCATCGACACGGCGGACGCCTACGGCCCGGCGGTCAGCGAGGATCTGCTGCGCGAGGTCCTGCATCCCTATGAGGGCCTGCTGATCGCCACCAAGGGCGGCCTGACGCGCCACGGCCCGAACATCTGGAAGCCTCTGGGCCGGCCGGAATATCTGCGCCAATGCGTGCTGATGAGCCTGCGGCGGCTCGGCGTCGAACGCATCGATCTGTGGCAGCTGCACCGCGTCGATCCCGCCGTGCCGCGCGACGAGCAGTTCGGCGTCATCGCCGCGATGCGCAAGGAAGGCCTGATCCGCCACGCCGGGCTGAGCGAAGTCGGCGTCGACGACATCAAGGCGGCGGAGAAGCATTTCCCGGTGGCCACCGTGCAGAACCAGTACAATCTGGTCGACCGCAAGAGCGAAGCGGTGCTGGATTTCTGCGAGCAGCAGAACATCGGCTTCATTCCGTGGTTCCCGCTGGCGGCCGGAGCGCTGGCCAAGCCGGGCACCATTCTCAGCACGCTGGCGGAGAAGCTGAAGGCGACGCCGGCGCAGGTGGCGCTGGCTTGGGTGCTGAAACGCTAAAAGGTGATGCTGCCGATTCCGGGCACCGCCAATCCCGAGCATCTGGTGCAGAACGTCGCCGCCGCCGCGCTTCAATTGACGGATGCGGATTTTGCGGCGCTCGACAAACAGGCAAGAGAGGCCGCGTAACGATGAAAACCGTAAGACTCGGAAAGACAGGTCTGGAGGTCTCGCGCATCTGCCTGGGCTGCATGACCTACGGCGAACCCGATCGCGGCGTGCACAACTGGACGCTCGGAGAAGAGAAGAGCCGGCCGCTGATCAAGAAGGCGCTGGGGATGGGAATCAATTTCCTCGACACCGCCAACACCTATTCGGACGGCAGTTCCGAGGAGATCGTCGGCCGCGCCATCAAGGACTTCGCCAAACGCGACGAGGTGGTGCTCGCCACCAAGGTCTTCAACCGCATGCGGCCCGGACCGAACGGCGCCGGCCTGTCGCGCAAGGCGATCATGGCCGAGATCGACAACAGCCTGCGCCGGCTGGGCACGGATTACGTCGATCTCTACCAGATCCACCGCTGGGACTACGCAACCCCGATCGAAGAAACGATGGAAGCGCTGCACGACGTCGTGAAGGCCGGCAAGGTGCGTTACATCGGAGCCTCGTCGATGTACGCGTGGCAGTTCACCAAGGCGCTTTATATCTCGCGGCTGAACGGCTGGAGCGAGTTCGTCAGCATGCAGAACCACGTCAACCTGCTGCACCGGGAAGAAGAGCGCGAAATGCTGCCGCTTTGCGCCGACCAGGGCATCGGCGTCATCCCGTGGAGCCCGCTGGCGCGCGGCCGCCTCACCCGCTACTGGGACGAGACCAGCGAACGGCAGAACAACGACCTCTTCGGCAACACGCTGTACGACGCCGCACAGGATGCCGACCGCAAGATCGTGGAGGCGGTCCGCGACGTCGCCAAGGCGCGCGGCGTACCGCGGGCGCAGGTGGCGCTGGCCTGGGTGGCGCAGAAGAGCACGGTCACCGCGCCGATCGTCGGCGCGTCCAAGCCGCAACATCTCGACGATGCCGTCGCGGCGCTGTCGCTGACGCTCACGGCGGAGGAGATCAAGACGCTGGAGGCGCCTTACGTGCCGCATCCGGTGGTTGGGTACGCCTGAGCCGTCAGGGACGCCGACGCGTTGGCTTGCGGAAATTCGCTCTTCTTGCCTTCGTCCAATGCGAGAACGGCAGGCTCAGAAGCGCGGCCAAGGTCAAAGCGGCGATCAACGCCCAGGCGTCGTTCATGGCCTGCGTGAAAGCCGCGTGATCGACCATCGGGCGAAGGATGGCCTGCGTCAGTTCGTCAAGCGGACCAGGTTGGCGATTGCGGAACAGCGTGAGCGGGATGCCGACGAATTTCGCGGTCTCGACGTTGCCGGCCATGAGCTGATGAACGATGGTCTGCGCATGGCCCGGCGCGCGGCCGTAAATGATGCTGTCGATCACCGCGATCCCTATCGCCCCGCCAAGATTTCGCATCAGATTGAAGAGGCCGCTCGCATCCGGCACATCGGCGGGCGCGAGATGGCCGAGGGCAAGCCGCGTCGGCGGCAGCAGACAGAACATGATTGCCACGCCGCGGACGATCTGCGGCCAGAACATTCCCGCGAAATCCGTGTCGGGTGTCTGGAAGGCGCTGAGCCCCAAACCCACCGCGAAAAGCACAAAGCCCACCGTCGTCAGCAATCTGGGGCCCAGCCTCTGCTCCAATGCGACCGCGATCGGCGCCGTTACCAGTTGGGCCACGCCGGTGACGAGCATGATCTCGCCGATCTCCAGTGCGCCGTGGCCCCGCACATAGGCGAGAAACACCGGCATCATGTAAACCGATCCGAAAAGGCCCATGCCGAGCACGAAACTCAGCAGGCAGCCCACTGCAAAAATCGGGTCCATCAGCGTCCGCAGTTCAACCACCGGTTTGCGGCGGCCGAGCGAGCGGCGCGCAAACGCCACGCCGCTCATCACCGACACCGCGAGCAGGCCGCAGACAAACGGGGACAGCCAGCCGCGCTGAGGTGCTTCCTTCAGCGCGATTTCCAGCGC
>DAIDUA010000016.1 GCA_027456965.1 Alphaproteobacteria bacterium
ATCGAGGCGGCGCAGGAAATCGGCCGTCAGTTGCGGCTGCGCGGCATCGGCGGGCTGGTCGTCGTCGACTTCATTCACATGCGGGACGCGTCGCATGCCGAGCGCGTCGTGGCGGCCCTCACCGAACATCTCGCCAAGGACGGCGTACCGGTCGCCATTTCTCCCATGTCGCAGTTCGGCCTCGTCGAACTGACCCGCAAGCGCGTGCGCGAGCCTCTCGCGTCGCTGGTCGGCGAGACCTGCGGAACCTGTGTGGGGCAGGGCATCGTCCGCCGGCCGGATGCGGTGGCGATGGATATCCTGCGGCGGGTGGAAGCCGGTGCCCGCGCCGCTCCCGGCAAGGCGATCCGCGTCCATGCCGCGCCGGAGGTGGTCGCTTGGCTCGCGGGGCAGGGCGAAATGCTCCGCGCCGCCCTCGCCCGGCGGGGTGCGGCTCAGGTAAGCTTCGTGCCGGATCGGAACTATTCTCGCGAGCGCTTCGATGTCGGAACCTGAAAGCGGAAGCAAAAAGCCCGGGACGGGCGCCTGCCCGATTTGCAAGAAGGTCGCATCTGTGCGCTTTCGCCCGTTCTGCTCGCAGCGTTGCGCCGATCTCGATCTCGGCCGCTGGCTGAAAGGCAGCTACGCCATCCCGGCCGTTGAAGAAGACGACCCGGACGACGAGGACGCCGCGTCCCAATTGTCGCACCAGGGTTAGCGGCACCTTCGCCGGAAGTTATGATTGCCGAAAGGCAAACATGCCAAACGGGGGAGGCTGTCCCATGCGCCGCGCGTCACTTACAGTTATTCTAACTTCATTGCTGCTCACGACGTCGGCCTATGCGACGGGTTACGGCTTGCGCGAATTCAGCGCCCGCACCATGGGCGAGGCTTATGCCGGCGCCGCCGCCAGCGGCGACGAAGCCTCGACCATCGCCTTCAATCCCGCTTTGCTGGGGGAGGTGAAGGACTGGGACGTCACCGTCAGCGCGACGGGCATCCTGCCGTATTCCAACGGCGTGTTCACCGCCAGGACGGCCGCCGGAACACCGATTGCCGGCGTGGGCAACCCCAACAACATCGTCAACACCGCGCTCGTCCCCGCGATCGCGCTGCGCGCCCGCGTGACGGACGAAATCTCCATCGGCCTGTCGATCACCTCGCCCTGGGGGATGATCACGGACTACGCCGGCAACTGGGTGGGCCGCTACTACGCCACCATGAGCAATGTGAAGACCTACAACATCACGCCGATGGTCGCCTATCAGCCGAGCCCGGAACTGTCGATCGGCGTCGGCGTCCAGGTGCAGTACATCAAAGGCTCGCTGGGCAAGGCGATCGATTTCGGCACCATCGGGGCGCTCTACCATTTCCCGGGCGCGATGCCGGGCATGATGGACGGTTCGGCGATGCTGAAGGCCGACAACTGGGCCGAGGGCTATGTCGTCGGCGCGCTCTGGAAGCCCTGTCCGGATTTGTCGCTGGGGCTCTCCTACCGCTCCCAGGTCGACCACACGTTAAAGGGCAACGAAGTGTTCACGCTCGATGCCGCCGGCATCGGCGCCACGCTCGAGGCGATGACGGGAGCCTTCGCCGACACGACCGCCAAGGCGCCATTCTCGACGCCGGCCGTCGCCACCTTCGGCACACGCTGGCGGATCGGCGACCAGTGGACGGCGCTGGCGACCGTCGAATGGACCGGATGGAGCGCCTTCCAGCAGCTGCTGATCACCGCCGGCAACCCGGTGCAATCGCCCGACCTGAGCGTGATGAATTATAAGGACACCTGGTTCGGGTCGTTGGGCGCCGAATATCGCCCCGACGACCGGTGGACCCTGCGCCTGGGCACGGCCTATGACGAATCGCCGACCCGCAACCAGTGGCGGACCCCCGGTATCCCCGATTCCAGCCGCATCTGGCTGTCTGGCGGCGTCGGCTATCGCTGGAACGACCATATGGATGTCGATTTCGGCATCAGCCACCTGTTCGCCAGCCATGCCGCGATCGCCCTGTCGGTGGCCGACCCCGGAAACGCCGCCCGGGGCTCCTTGACCGGGTCGGTCAATATGGGGGTCACCCTGGTCGGCGTGCAGCTCGCCTACCATTAAGGGACTGATTTCACGGACCACGGGCTTGGGGGGCGTAAAGGAGGGGGGAGCGCTGGACAGCGGCCCCCCTCTTGCCTAAAAAGCCCGTCCTCCTTGGCCCGGCTCCAAGATTGCCCAGGTAGCTCAGTCGGTAGAGCAGCGGACTGAAAATCCGCGTGTCGGTGGTTCGATTCCGCCCCTGGGCACCATTATTTTCAATGGGTTATGTGGCCGCTTGCAGCCGCTTGAGATGGGCGGCGTGGCTGCGGATGATGTCGAGCGTCGACGCATCGGAATTGAACACCGAGTTCCGCCCCTGCGGCTCCTGCGGCGGATCCCCTACGAAGGATTTGTCGCCGGGCCGCATCATGAAGTCCGGGTGCTCGGCGCGGCCTTCTCCGCCCCACGCCCAGAAATTCGTTCCGGCGAAGGGGCCGCCGCTGCTCGCGCTGTTCTGCGCGGCATCGAAGATCAACCTGTAGAACCGGTCCCGAAAGGTGGTGGGAACGCTGATGGCGTATTCGCCACCGTCGCGCGGGAGGCCGAATTCCTCGGCAACGGCCGGCTTGTTGACCTGTCTGGCAATCCGCAGATGGGTCGCGATGTAATCGCGGGTGTTTGCCTCGCACGACGCATAGGTGCCGGCCATATCCTTGGGATTGATCCAGCTCCAGTTGAGAGGCCAAATGTGAAAGGTCATGTAGTCGACACCTGAAATGGCGTTCGTCTTCACGACGCAATCTTCGTTATCGAGACAGCCCTTCAATCCCTCGTTTCCCGTTGAAACGAGATGATTGGCGTCCTGCGCCTTGATGAAATTCGCGGTGTCCGCAATCCAGGCATAGAAATTCTCGAACTGGGCGTTCGCCATGCTGCCACCGGGACGGGGCTCATTGGCCAGCTGCCAGGACATGATCGCCGGATCGTCACGATACGCCACGCCGGTGATGGTGTTCCGGCGTCCGATCACCGCGCTGACATAGTTCCGGTAGAGTGCATTGGCTTTGGCACTGCCATAGAACTGGGCGCTGAAATCGGCGAAGGCCGGCCAGGGGTGGGCCGGATCGTTCATGTCGATGTAGTGGCCGCCATTCGTCCAGTACAGATAGGTCACCATGCCGCCGGTCCATTCCCAATAATTATTGAGGTAGATGACGGCCTTGAGATCCCGCGTGCCCATCTCCGCCAGCAGGTAGTCGAGGCCGACAAGCAGATCCTCGTTGTAAGGGGGCGTGAGGCCGCGGAAGGCAGGCCGCATCGAATTCTTGAGTGGCGACAATTCCGAGGAGCCCAGGACACGCAGATTGGCGACGCCAAGGGCGGCGAGGGCATCAAGTTCCCGCCGCAGCCTGTCGCGGTTGCCGGTCGGCCCAAGCGCGCCGAGATAGGCGCCGTACCACATATTGGCGCCGACATAGCGATAGGGTTCGCCCTTAAGAACGAAACGCAGTCCGTCGACGCGGACGAAGTCGCTCTTGTCGGGTTGCCGCAACACGGAATGCAGTCCGGCCGCACAACCGCCGGCGAACAGCGTACCGGTCAGCACCACGCCTCGTCTCGAAATCATGGAGCGTTTCCTCTTCCTCGTGTTTCAACCCCGTCGGTCTGCTTTTTTGTTTGCTTCGTACCAACGCTGGCTGTTTGCCGTGGGGATCAAGAGTTTCAACACGCACCGTTTCGAGAGAGACGATATTTGCAGCGGTGCCGCTGGCTGGGATGCGGGCCTTGCACACGTCGTTCGGGCTGGCGCGTACCAAAGCTGGTAGAACCGTAAATGAGCGGACAGGGCTGGTTGCCGCAGGTGCGGATACACCAGCCGATTTCAGCCATGATTTCTCCCTGCCTATTATCTGGCCTTTTGTGACTACCTGTGAATTCGGCTTGTCGCTAAAACTGTCAAAATGCCAATTATATCATTGATATACTACACAATGGAAAGCGCTGTCACAAGACGGGAAGGAAGGGGCGGAGCGTCAACTGGAAGCCCGGTTACGCTCCGACCTGGTACGCGTCATAGGGCTTTTGTTATCCGGGGAGCAATGACCTGACGATCAATGTTTCGCTTGACGCCAAACTCTGATGGCACCCTACGCCAAGCGGTCCGTGACAGGCCGCTTGGTATTTTTGGGTCGAGCGTTCTCGCGGCGCGGCAGCCGGTATCAGGGTTTTGAGTGCATACGCCGCCGCTTGTCTTTTCGAAAAACGTCCGCATGCGCGAAGAAGGACAGCGGAATTGCATCCGCCATGGCGCGATACCCCGCAGGCGACGGATGCAGGTGATCGCCGGAATCATACCCCGGAAGAAGCTGATCGGGATGATCCGGGTCACGGACCACCTTGTCGAAATCGACGACGGCATCGAAGTGGCCCGGCGTTCTGATCCACGCGTTGACTGCCTCACGATCGGCATTATCGATCGCCGTCGGATGATAGTAAGTCGATCCACCATCTGGGGTGATCGTCGCGCCCATGACCAGGATGCCGTGCGCATGTGCGCGCATGATGATTTGTTCATAAGCACCGATCATTCGCTTTACCAACGCCTCGTGCTCGGCCGGCGGCACTTCCTGGTCGCGAGTCAAGGTGCCAAGGTCGTTGATGCCGTCCAGAACGATCAGATAGCGGACACCGGTTTGTGCCAGCACGTCACGGTCGAAACGCGCGAGGGCATTCGGTCCGAGGCCATCCTGCAGCAGGCGGTTTCCTCCCGTGCCCACATTGAGGACGCCGAACATCCTTGTCGCCGGAAAAGCCTGGAGCCTCCGGGCGAGGTCGTCGGGCCAGCGATCATTACCGTTGGTTGTTGCGCCGTGGCCGTCGGTGATCGAATCACCCAACGTGACAATGGCGGCCGCTTGCGGCTGGGCAGCCACGTCGACGCCGGAAATCTGATACCAGTGCTCGACTTGTTGCGCGTTGAGCAGGTCCTCCGCCGAGACCTGATTGCCATGGACCAGAAAGGACGTCTCGCGGGACCCAGGATGGCTGGTTTGTTGTGCCGGAGGCGTTTCCATGTAGAGCGTGATCGCCAGGTCTGACGATGCGGCGGCTGAGAAGGCAACCGGATCGGAGATGTACTCGGCACCAGCCGGTATGATCACGTCGGGACTGCCTGAGAAAGTGACCGGCGTGTCCGTTGAAACGTCGATGCTACCGGTTGACAGCGACAGCGGCCGCGCAATGTGGACCGCCGTGATATGCAGCGGCTCGGTTCCAAACGCATTGGACAATCGCACCCGCAGCTCTTTGCCGCCGACCGTCAGATGCACGATCTGCCGCAACGTCGCGTCGCGCAGTTCGTCCGGGGCCAGGGCGTTGCGAGGCTCCGGAATCTGTTGCGAGGAGGCCCACGATCCCACCCAACTCGCGGGCGGCGGTGCAGCGGGGCGAGCTTGTGCCGTGGCGAACATCGCGCAGCTCAACAACAAGGCCGCAAAAAAGATCTTCGGGGCTTGAGTGCATTTCATCGGGGTTTCCGTTGCAGCTGATGACTGTGGTGGGATTGCTCTTTTTGAAGGGACGTTGGGAGACGGTGGTACCGCTACCAGAGCTCTCACGATATTTCTTGATGGTGTCCAGAGGAAGGGGCTGCGAACTGCGTAAGGGCGGCTTTTCTCAGGAAAATATTCCAGCTTCTGGGGTGTTGTCCGGATGAAGGTCCCGTGAATCAATTTTACGGTTGTGCGCTGTCTTTTATAGTCACTGATCAGGCCAGTTCGACGGAATCGATTTCGGCGGTCCGATGCGAGACTGCAAGGTCAGATTCTTCGCAAAATCGATCGGTGAAACGGCTGCGACGGTAACAGCCATACGCTCGTCTGTGCTTTAGCGCGTTCAAGCCAGGCTGGCGAGCATCGCGCCGTGCCTTGCGCGCCGTCATTCAAGTGAGCCAGCATCCATGCGCCGCGCTAGGATTTGTACGTATATCCGTCAGCATCCGGGCATCGTAATTGAGGGACCTATAAATGGGGGCAACTGGCTGTCGCACTGGTGTGACCGTGTCCACGATGGCCCGTCACTCTCGTTGTGAAACGATGTGTGGCATAGAGAATATTCATGAATTTGCCGCTACAGCTCAATCGCGGTGCCACGGCCCCGTTGCAGGACCAGCTGTTTGAGCAACTGCGGCAACTTATTCTCACGGGAAAATTGAAGCCGAATTCCCGCATCATCGCGACAAGGTTCCTGGCGGAGCAAGTCGGGGTGTCGCGCACGACGGTATTGCTCGCATATGAACGGCTCATCAGCGAAGGCTATCTGGAAACACGTCCTGCGGTCGGTACATTTGTCTGCTCGACGCCGCCGCAACAGCCCAAGCCGAACTCCGCGCATAATTCATTTTCGGATGTCCCCCGCCAGGCATCGCTCCATCCCGCCTTATTCCACGGTTCGCTGCCGCCACGTCCGCCACTTCCCGAAGGCATCATAGATTTCAGCCCCTCACGCTTCGACGCCAGTCATCTGCTACCTGCCAAGACGTGGTTGCAGGGAATGCGCAATGTCTTCGAGCGCGAACCGAACGGGCTCGCAAAGGCTCAGTCTGCGGCCGGCGTTGTTTCTCTGCGGCAGGCGCTCGTCGACTATCTGGCGGGCACGCGTGGCATCATGGCTTCACCGGAGCAGGTGATCATCGTTGTTGGGCGCCGACAGGCATGCAGTCTCGTGGCGCATCTGTTTCAGCGCCGGGGTGACCGTGTCGTCGTCGAGTCGCCGGGTGAAGAGGAGATTGTCGGTTTCTTCAAGGCGCGCAACGCAGACTTGATTCATGTCTCCGTCGACGAGCATGGATTGGAGACGGAACGGTTACCGCAGGGCCCCGTGTCCTTGGCTTATGTAACGCCGGCGCGGCAGAATCCACTCGGCGGCACCATGCCGCAGTCGCGGCGCGGGTTGCTGCTTGAATGGGCTCGGGAGGCTGGTGCGTATCTCATAGAGGACGACTGCGATAGCGAGTTCCGTTACCATGGGACAACGCCGCAGCCGCTTGCCGCGCTCGATCCATACGGCTTGGTCTTTTATATCGGCTCCTTCGCCAAGACTCTTGGCGCCGGGCTTGGCCTTGGCTATCTCGTGGCGCCGTCCGAATTTGTGGATGCCATTGTAGCGATAAAATCCTTGGCAGAGGACGGTTGCCCGTGGCTAGAGCAAATGGTGGTGGCCGACCTTCTGGCCAGCGGGGAATACGATCATCATCTGCGTCGGGTGCGTAAAGTATATCTCGATCGCCGAGATTGCCTGATCCATGCCCTCCGAACTCAATTCGGCGATGTACGCTTGGTCGGTACCGAAATTGGCACGCAGATGACTTGGCTGCTTCCTGAACGCTTTTCCTCGGCGCGGGAAATATGCGATGCCGCCCGCATCCAGGGACTGAACATTGAGGGCGTGGTCTGCGAGAGCTGCACGCCTGCAGGCAATTTTCGCTATCACGATAAAGCGCTGCGCTTCGGCTACGCGGCGTTGACGACCGAGCAACTGCGTCACGGAATTGGGCGGTTGGCGAGCGCTATAAGTACTTGATCTAACAGATATTGCGGACGTTTTGGGCGAATGACTGCCTGTTGCGGCATTTGCGCGCGATACGGCCTGGTATCATCAAGTTTGCTCTTCTTGGCACTACGTGTCGTCGTCGACCGCTGCCACATATCACGCGTCCTAATCGCGAAGAGAATCATTTCGCGCTGCTAAGAAGGGGGACGCTAGTGTCGGTCGTGGAGAAATTTCGTGCGATCTCGCAGGGTATAAGCGGATTCGTTCGGAGCAGGTTCAAGTTCATCGTCGTTGCAGGCGTGTCCGTATTGGTTGGGCTTGGTCTGGCTGCCAGCTACGCGACCGTGCTCGACTACACGAGTTCGCTAAACTTCTGCGCGCACACCTGCCACGAGATGGAAAGCACCGTCTATCAGGAGTACATGCACAGCAAGCATTACAAGAACGAACAGGGCGTCGTTGTTGTCTGCGCCCAGTGCCACGTTCCACACGACAACTGGCCGGCGGTCCTGGGTCGCAAGGCCATGGCGAGCCTGGAGTTGTGGACGCACTTCGTGGTCTTCGCGGGTGAAGGTCCCGATGGCGTCAAGAGAGCCTTTCAGGCGCGTCGCTTCGAGCTAGCAAAACGGGTCTGGGCCGGCTTCAAGGCGGACAACGCCGCAGAATGTAAGGCCTGCCACAAATACGCAAACATGGTCCTGGAGGACCAGAGACCGAGCATCCGCGCCGAGCACACCTCGGCGATGAAGACGGACGAGAACTGTCTCGATTGCCACAAAGGGATAACCCACCACGTACCGGCGGATCCCTCGGCGAAGGCCGCGCCCGCCAACAGCTTCGACATCCAGTGAGGACAAGACAATGAGAATACAGGCAAAGACGTTGACAGCGATGTTTGGGATTGCAGGCGCTATAGGCATGACGGCGGCTATGGCGGCGCCCAACTGGTCGGGTGTTCCGGCGAAGGACGTCCAGCTTTTTTACCCTGGACAGTCGTCTTGGGAGTGGGTTCTGACAGACCATCCGGGTGCGGAGAAATTCCGTGGCGGGAAAGACTGCGCGGCGTGCCATATCGGCGACGAGAAGAACATGGGCGCGCTGCTGGTCTCGGGCAAGAAAAACGAGGCGACGCCGATCCCCGGTAAGCCTGGGTCGATCGATGCGAAGGTCCAGTTCGAGCACGACGCCCAGAACATGTACGTCCATTTGGAATTCTCGGAGGGCAACCAGCCCAACGCCAAGATGGACAACACCTACGCCACCAAGGTCACGATGATGCTTGACGGCGGCGATGTGCCGGAAGCCAATCGCGCCGGGTGCTGGGGTGCATGCCATGAGGATTCCGCCGGCATGCCAAGTGCGGGCGGTTCCGACCGCACGATGTATCTCCCCAAAACCCGCGCCCATCTGTCGCGTCAAGGTGGTGGCGATGCGTTGATGCCGGCCGATGCTCTGGCAAAATTAAAGGCCAGCGGCTATTTCCTCGAATACTGGCAGGCGCGTCTCAATCCTGGCGCTCCCGCGGCTGCAGCAAACGGCATCATCTTCGACAAACTCGAAGAGACCAAGCCGACCGCCGTTACGGCCGAGGCGACTTACAGCGGCGGAACATGGTCGGTGACCCTGTCGCGCAAGCTGAACGCTGGCGCGGGCTTTGTGCCGCTGGTCCCGGGCAAGCGCTACACGGTCGCTTTCGCCATTCATTCCGGCCACACGGCCAAGCGGTTCCACTACGTGTCGTTCGAACGTTCTCTGGTTCTCGATCAGGGCAATGCCGATTTCGTCGTAGGGAAAAAATAGTCGCCCAGGGGGCCTCGATAGAGCAGGGGATAAGCCGATGACTAAGATAAATCGCATATGTGGCTTCGCCGTGCTGGTTCTGCTTTGTGCCGTGCTTTTTGGCACGGCACAGGCGGCTTCGGCGGCGGACACAACTCAGGCTGCTACTCCACAGACGGCCACTGCGCCTGCCACCAGCGACGCCGCCAGCGGGCTGTACAGCGCCCGCGGGGCCGCAACTTGCATGAAGTGTCATGATCAGGCGCCTGTGACCGACATTCTCCAGACGCCCCATGGCATGAAAGGTGATCCGCGGTCTCCATTCGGCCAGCACGAATGCGAATCCTGCCACGGTCCTAGCGAGGGGCATGTCGAAAGCGCGCCTGCCCCTGGTCAGAAGAAGACGGAGCCAGCCGTCGTATTCAAAGGCCCCAATGCATCTTCGGTGTCGGCGCGCAACGAGGTATGCCTCAGTTGCCATCAGAACGGCCTGCGAATGGATTGGGTGGGGAGCCAACATCAGGACAACAATCTAGCCTGTGTGAGTTGTCACACGATCCACGTCAAGAAGGACCCGATCCTGGTAAAGGCGACACAGCCGGAGAAGTGCTTCTCCTGCCATGCCGAGCAGCGGGCGCTCACCCTGCAGTTCTCTCATCATCCGATCAGAGAGGGCAAAGTGGCCTGCTCGGACTGCCACAACCCGCACGGTTCGCCCAATCGCGATCTGCTGAAAAAGGCCAGGGTGACCGATCTTTGCTACAGCTGTCATGCCGATAAGCGCGGTCCAATGCTCTGGGAACACCAGCCAGTTCGTGAAGACTGCACCAACTGCCACAATCCGCACGGCTCGGTGAATCCGCGCCTGCTCAAGGAGAAAGTGCCGTTCCTGTGCCTCGATTGCCATTCGGCGACGAACGACATGGGGGGTGTCGGCGTGTCGAAGCAGTCAGTCGCAGCTCATAGCGGCAGCCTCTATCTCTACGGCGACCGCAGCTGCCTGAACTGCCATTCGCAGATTCACGGTTCGGATAGCCCCAGTGGCTCAACTTTCTTCCGCTAAAATAGGTGTCGCATGAACACGCTCGAAACGCTGAAAGTTGCCGTCCTGGCGAGTGCCTGCATGCTATCGCTGACCACGGTCGCGCAAGCCCAGGATAACAGTGCTTTTGATGTCTCCGACGCGCCGGCGGCACCCCAGACCACTGTGGTGCAGAATCCGTCGTCGTCGATCGGCGAAGTCACCATCGGCGTGGGTGGGGTGTCGGACTCCTCCGCCGCCTTCGGCCGGTACAACGGCATGCCGGAATCCGGTGTCGGGGTGCTTGGCAGTTGGAACCTCGGTACCCGCGACGGATGGGACAGTGGTGGCACGCACTACTTCACCTTCACTGGCGACAACGTTAACTTCGGCTTCGGCAAGATGGCGCCGGAAGCGTCAATCACGCTGATGACCGGTGAGCAGGGTAAGTGGAGTGTCTCCGCGTCCTATGACGCCATGACCTACACCGCAACCGACAACTTCACGACGATCCTCGACAAGGAAGGCAACCTCGCACCGGGCTATTCAGCGGCGCTTGCGGCCAACGGGGCCTATCTGAACAACTCGCCGACGTCGACGAGCTTCTACGGCAGCTACAGAACGCGCAGCGGAATCACATCGTCCTCTGGCACCCACGTCGGCGATTACGGCCAGGCCAGCGAGCTGACCTATCAGATCGGCACGCGGCGGGACAAAGGGACTGTGGAAGGTAGTTACGACCTCGGCTCCTGGCAGCTCAGCGCGGCAGCCAGCCACGAACACAAGGAGGGCTCGCTAGAACAGGCGATGACTACTGGTGGCAGCAACACCGGAATGGTCACGTTCCCGATGCCAATCGACTACGACACCGACAATTACGTTGTCGCGGCTGCCTACACGACGCCGAACCTGCAGGCGAAGATTTCCTACGAATTCTCAAACTTCATCGATCACAACAAGGCCGGTTACGCCTACGAGGGCTGGAATTTCACGTCGATACAGAATCCGACTACGCACACCTACACCAGCTACCAACAATCGGGCGTCTACAGCCTGCCGCCCAGCAACCAAGCTCACACCATCACAGGCGAGATTGGGTACGATCTGAGCCCGAGCACCCGGCTGTACGGGACCATGATCTACGGCCTGCAGCTGCAGAACGACCCATTCCCGGCGGCAACCGCAATGGGCTACGTTCTCGGCAACCCTGCGCTGGCCGCGCAGCTTGCTTCGAACCCGCAGTCTCTGAACGGACTGGTGCAAACGTTCTTCAGCAATGTCGCAGTGAGTTCCCGTCCGTTACCCAAGCTCAACCTCCGGGCGAGTTACACAATCGACGTGCGCGATCCGCAGACAAAAGCGATGTGGATTTATGGCGACCCGACGGATACGACCGCCCTTAAATACCGCGAAGCGATTCCGGAGTCATGGACCAAGCAAGCATTCGTCTTGACGGCCGGCTATCACGTCCTGTCGTCCACGCGGGTGACCGTCGGCTACACCTACCGCAATGAGCACCGTGGCAACGCCATTACGCACGATACACAGGAAAACGAGGAGTCCGTGAAGGTCATCTCGACCCTGGAAACTGGCGTCTCCGGTTCGCTTGGATACGTCCATTCCGACCGCACAGCTTCGGCGCCGGATTACAGCTTGTGGCTGGTCCAGATTTCGTCCGACTGCGGAAGCACTCTTGATGCGCTTGGGTGCCAGCAAATTCCCTTCTACGAGGCTGCGCGCACGCAGGACGCTGTCACAGGCATGGTGTCGGGAATGATCGGGCAGAAGACCTCTCTGAGCTTCTTCGGCAAGTACAGCAATGATCAATATCACAACCCGCCGGCCACATACGGCGGCGTCGTGAACCCGAGCGTCGGGATCAATCACGACTACAGCGTGCAGGCCGGGCCGGACGTGACGTACCAGATCAGCAACGATGAAGAGCTGCATACCTACTACACCTTCTTGCGGACATACCGCGCCATGCGGGCGCTGAACGACGGCAGCAGCACCACTGCCCCTGGCACCTACTACAGCGAGGCGAGTACCTACGACATCCAAACTGCAGGAATTGGTGGGACTTGGCGTGCGAGCGACAAGTTGAAGTTCGGCGCGGACTACGTTTATAGCTACGGGGACCAAGCGTTCGCACAAAGCGGTTCCTGGACCAGCGGCGAGGCGGGGCAAACCTTCGGCGGTGATCCGTTGTTGAACACGGCGTCCGCGAACCATCAGGTCAAGCTGCACGCCACCTACGACTACTCGTCCAACACATCGTTCTACTTCGGCTATCAGTTCACCAGCCTGGACATGACGGACTGGGCGCTGGTCGGGGCGTCAGTGGGGCAGGTGCTGACCGGCGACGTGCCGGCCAAGTACGACGTCAGTACCTTCACGGCCGCGATGACCATGAAATTGTGATCTTTCGCACCAGGTCGCCACGCCGGACTTGATAATCTCAGTGCCGATGGCCGCTTTGAAGCCAATGCGGTCATCGGCGCCGGGCACATCCCGGAACGAGCCAGGCGCAGCTCCGGATTTGCGTGCTCCATGCTGGACGTAGATCGGCTGAATGAGCTGACTGCGCCAGCTAATAAGGAGCAAAATACGCGTATTTACGCATATCCTGGCACGCCATGTTGAGCAAATGTTCGGCGACGTGAGGCGGCCGTCGCCTGACGAAAGCATGATGGGCATTTACGGATGATTGCCGAAATCGGCCTTTTCGCTCTGATCCTTGCGCTGTTTGTTGCGGCCGTCCAGGCAACTGTCCCGCTCATCGGGGCTGCACGCGGCGATACTGCCTGGATGAACGTGGACCGGCCGGCGGCCTTCGCCCAGTTCTGTCTTGTGAGCATTGCGTTCGGTGCGTTGATCTGGGTCCACGTAACCAGCGATTTCTCCGTCCTGAACGTGGTCCAGAACAGCAATACCGACAAGCCGCTGCTCTACAAGATCACTGGTGTCTGGGGCAATCACGAAGGTTCCATGTTGCTTTGGACCTTCATCCTCGTGCTGTACGGCATGGCCGTGTCGGTGTTTGGGCGGGATTTACCGCCGGGATTGCGTGCTCGTGCTCTGGCAGTTCAGGGGATGATCGGCTTCGGGTTTCTTCTGTTCATCCTGATGACGTCCAACCCGTTTGTACGGATCGATCCAGCGCCACTGAATGGCAACGGTCTGAACCCCTTGCTTCAGGATCCCGGCCTCGCCTTCCATCCCCCCTTCCTATACCTCGGTTATGTCGGTTTCTCGATGGCGTTTTCCTTTGCCATTGCCGCATTGATCGAAGGGCGAGTCGATGCCGCCTGGGCACGCTGGGTGCGCCCATGGACGCTGGTTGCTTGGTGTGCGCTGACTCTTGGCATCGCCATGGGGTCGTGGTGGTCGTATTACACGCTGGGGTGGGGTGGCTATTGGGCCTGGGACCCGGTGGAGAATGCGTCCCTCATGCCGTGGCTTGCCGGGACGGCGCTCCTGCACTCCTCCATCGTGGCCGAGAAGCGCGACACGATGAAGTCCTGGACGATCTTTCTGGCGATCATCACCTTCTCGCTGTCGTTGCTCGGAACCTTCCTGGTGAGGTCCGGCATTCTGACCTCGGTGCACAGCTTCGCCAATGATCCCCAGCGCGGCATTTTTATATTGACGCTGCTCGCGGCGGTTACAGGGAGTTCTCTGATCCTGTACGCCTTTCGCGCGCCGGCGCTCAAAGGTGGCGGTCTGTTCACGCCGATTTCACGCGAGGGCGGCCTGCTGTTCAACAATGTGGTCCTGAGCACTGCCGCCGGCACGGTTCTACTGGGCACGCTGTATCCATTGTTCGTTGACGCGCTCGGTCTCGGCAAGGTCTCCGTCGGTCCGCCCTATTTCAATATTGTGATGGTGCCTCTGATGGCGCCGCTGTTCGTGCTCATGGCCGTCGGGCCGCTGCTGTCGTGGAAGCGCGGCGATCTGCCGGACGCGCTGGCGCGGCTGAAATTCGCCTTTGCCGCGACGATTGTCGCGGTTGGCACGACATGGCTTATCGCAGGCGTATCGTCGCGATCCTTGTGGGCGTCGGCGGGGTTCGGCCTGGCGGCTTGGTTGTTCTTCGGCAGCCTGAGCGAATGGGCAGGGCGGATCGGACTGTTCCGGCGGTCATTCGCCGATGCTTTTCATCGTGCCCGCCATCTTCCGCGTTCGGCCTATGGCATGACGATCAGCCATATGGGACTGGCAATCGTCTTGATCGGTATTGCCGGGTCCTTGGCGTGGCGTACCGAATTTTTGCAGATCATGCATCCTGGTGATAGCGCCACCGTGGCCGGCTATCAGCTTAAGTTCACCGGGGTCGAAAATAATATCACCGGTCCCAATTACGTCGCTTCGCGGGCAACGTTCATTGTCACCAGGGACGGCCGTTACGTTGCCGAATTGCAGCCGGAACGGCGCTTGTATGCGAACCCTCAGCAGCCATTGTCGACGGTTGCCATACACACCAATTTCGTCAGCGATCTCTACGCCGTTCTGGGAGACCCGAGCAGCGACGGCGGCTTTGTTGTTCACATCTACCACAATCCGCTGGTGCCATGGATATTCTTCGGCGCCGTAATGATGGTCTTGGGCGGCCTCGTGTCTCTGACAGACAGACATCATCGTATAGGCGCGCCTTTGCGCAGACTCGGCGCGAAAATTCCGATGCCGGCGTTGAAAGTGGCCGCAGCGAGCGCGGTGGCCGACGGCGCCGCGGCGCACGAACGGAAGGGCATGCGGGGCTGGATGTATGTTGTGCCCTTGCTCGGCTTTGCGGTTCTGGCCGGCTTTTTCATCTGGCGGCTGCATCTGGTCGAGGAGGGCGACACGCCGAACCTGATCCCGTCGGTGATGATCAACAAAGCCGCTCCCAAATTCGATTTGCCGCCGCTGCTGGCCGGCGAACGCGGTTTCAAGACAGCCGATCTCCGAGGCAAGGTCACACTGGTCAATTTCTTCGCCTCGTGGTGTGTGCCTTGCCGGGAGGAACACCCATTTCTATCGGAAATTACAAAGGCGGGGATCACGCTGGTCGGCATCAATTACAAGGACCGGCCGCAAGATGCCAAGGCGTGGTTGGCGGAATTGGGAGACCCCTATCCGACCATCGCCGTCGATGCGCATGGGCGGACCGGGATCGACTTCGGTGTCTACGGCGTGCCGGAATCCTATCTGATCGACAAGAATGGCGTGATCCGCTTCAAGCAGACGGGCCCGCTGACGCCTGAAATCATCAGAAAGCAGCTGATCCCCTTGGCGGAGAAATTGAGCAAGTGAGATACCGCGTGCACGCATCGTCCATGTTGATCGGAATGGCCCTGATTGCAGCCGTCCTGGGCACGGCAGGCTCGGCTTGGGCGATCCGGCCTGACGAGATGTTATCCAACCCCAAACTCGAGGCGCGAGCCCGTACCATAGACAAGGAATTGCGCTGCCTCGTTTGCCAGAACGAGTCCATCGACGATTCCGACGCCGACCTCGCGCACGATCTGAGACTACTGGTGCGCCGACGCGTGCTGGCTGGTGACACGAACGAGCAAGTCAAGCAGTACATCGTGGCGCGCTACGGCAATTATGTCCTACTGAAACCACCATTCGATGCGGAGACTTACTTGTTGTGGCTTGGACCTCTGGGCCTGTTGCTATGCGCCGCGGGCGCGGCCACGGTTTATTATCGACGCACCGTACAGGCCGCGGAGGCCCCGCCGATTTCAGAGGAAGAGCGCAAGCGCATTTCCGCCCTGATTGGCGACACTGAATCCAGGATCAAAGGAGCGTGACGATGTTGTGGCTCATCTTCGCGGCTCTTATCGTCTCTGTGCTTGCGGTTCTGCTCTTTCCTCTCCTGAAGAAGGCTTCGGACGAGCCGCCGCCGCGCGTCGACTACGATATTGTCGTCTATCGCAACCAATTGACGGAGATCGAACAGGAGATCGACCGCGGGCTCCTCACGGCGGCTCAGGCCGACGCCGCCCGGGCGGAAGTACACCGCCGTATGCTGGCGGCCGAGGACGCCGAACTCAAGGCGCCCGCTAAGCCGACGCGGATCAGCAACCGTTACGCCAAATTCGCGGCGATCATCGCGATTGCCGTGATTTTGCCGGTCGGTGCGATAGTCGTATACGGCATACTGGGTTCTCCGCATCTGCCTGGAAAGCCCTATGCGTGGCGGATTAAGCACGATCCCGAATTCGTCGTGGCGACGACTGCGGAGAAATTGGCGGAGCTGTTGCAGAGCAGTCCAAGCGCGTCCGGCTACAAGCGTCTCGCCGAAATGTACTTCAACACCCGCAACTACGAGCAGGCCGCTGACGCAGACCGCCAAGCGGTCGCCTTGGGTGCCACCGATTCGGCCACTTGGTCGGAGTTCGGAGAGTCTGTCGTTATGGCCAATGGTGGCGCCGTCGTGCCCGAGGCCATGATGGCGTTCACCAATGCATTGGCCATTGATCCGCATGATGACCGTGCGCGATTTTATATCGGCTTGGCTGAGTCGCAGATCGGCAATTTGAAGCAGGCTGTCGCCATCTGGCGTGACCTGGAAAAGGACGCTCCCGCCGACGCCCCATGGCTGCCGATAGTGCGCCAGCACATCGCGGCGTTCTCCAAACAAGGCGGTTTTGATCCGACGTCGGTACCGCCGAGCCCACCGTCCCCCAGGGTTCTGAATGTAGCCGTCACGGCGATGACAAACGCGATGCATCTGCAGACCAGCGCGCGTCCTGTGTCCAGCGCGAGCACCCCTGCGGACACAAACGCCGCGCCGACGGCAACGTCCGACGATCGGGATACGATGATCC
>DAIDUA010000017.1 GCA_027456965.1 Alphaproteobacteria bacterium
CCCTGCGGACGCCTCCAATCCGCTGGTCGCCTTCCTGGGATGCGATCCTTCGAAGTGCCCGGCCGGCATTCTCGATCTTGCGAGCCCTGCAAAGCTCGTCAAACCTACGGATCCGCCGATGCTGATCATGTTTGGCAGCGACGATAAGACGGTGCCGCCCGCGCAGTCGGAGAATTTCTATAAGCTTCTGCGGGCAAATCATGTGAAGGCGACGTTGGTGGAACTGCCGGGAGTGGGCCACAGCTTCGTCGGCCCGACTCTGAAGGCCACGCGCGACGCCAGCCTTGAAGCGCTTGCCAAGACGTTTGCCTTCATCGATGAAACGTTCGGAAACAAGGCGAATTAGCGTGATCGCCGAAGACGACGTCGCGGTATGCTGTATGAAATTTCGCGGTTCACGCGAACTCGCTTGCGGAGCCCCGTGAATTTGGCGAAGTCGACGTAACGTCAGTCTCCATATCGACGGACAGTCTCATCTGGGCGCGCTCGACTTCATGTCGGGCGCGCCTTTGTTTTTAATGTTCTGCTCCATGGCGGTAGCGGTAACGTTTTGCGTCGTTCCGGCTCGCATCATGGTGAAACACGTGGGATGTCATTTGGGTTTTGCAGCCGCGAGCGGGGCGCACCTTCGATGCATATGCACCGGTCCTGTCTGCGCGATGAGAGGAGACGCGTCCGGCGATTGACGTGAACGTACCAGTTAGTATAATTCAAGTTACAAGACGCGAGCGTCCCGGATGGGCGGGGGGTATCGGCGCACAATCCACATGGGGAGGCAATCGTGAATAAAGCAGTTTTTACATCGGTTTTCCGAATGAAGCGGTCTGGCCGGTTTCTGACCGGCACAGCCTTGCTTTCGGGGATCATTGTTTTCACAAGTGCGGCCGCGTTCGCACAGACCGCAAGCGGCGCCACGGCGGCGAGCGGCCAGCTTGAAGACGTCGTCGTCACGGGCTCTCTGATTTCTTCGCCCAACTATGTGGCCGCGAGCCCCATCGTCACCATGTCGGCCGAGGATCTGAAGGCCAGCGGCCAAGTCAATGTCGAAGCCACGCTCGATCAGCTTCCCGATTTTTCTCCAGCCGGAACCGCCGCCACTGGCGGGCAGGGCACCGGCGGCCATGCGACGTTGAACCTGCATGGCTTGGGCAGCCAGCGCAACCTCGTCCTGCTGGATGGCCGGCGTCTGCCTTTTGCGGATATTTCCGGCGACGTCGACATCAACTTCATACCGCAAGCGATTCTGTCCGGCGTCGACGTCATCACCGGCGGCGCTTCGGCCGTGTACGGGTCGGACGCGATGTCGGGCGTCGTCAACTTCAAGACGCTGAGCCAGTTCGAAGGCCTCAAGGCGGACGTGCAGTACGGAAACTCCTTCAAGTCCGACTACACAACCGTCTCGTCGTCGCTGACGGCCGGTACTTCGTTCGCCGGTGGCAAGGGGCACGCGCTGCTTTCGCTGTCCTATACGTATCGCGAGGGTCTGTCGGGCGCGAAAAGAAGCTTTTATCAATTTGTGACGCCGTCGGGTTACATCGGCCAGGGCCTGTATGTTCCATCCGCCGCGAATTTGCCGAGCCAGGCCGCGGTGAATACGCTGTTCGCGGGCTACGGCATCACCAAGACCATTCCGAACAGCGGTAATTTCGGCTTCAACGACGATGGTACGTTGTTCCAGCAGAATGGCGCCGCGAACTACAAAGGGCCGACGACGAACGGATATGCCGTTCTCGGCGGCAATGTGAGAATGCCGGTCGGTCCGCAGACCGACATCGTGAATCCGCTGGATCAGCGTTCGGCGTTCGGAAAATTCGACTACAAGGTGACGCCGAACATCACGGCTTACGGCCAGGCGCTGTTCGTGGACTCGGACGTGTACACGACCAGCGGCGGCAGCCTGACCCAGTTTGCCGTTCCCACGATCCCGGTCACCAATCCCTTCATTCCGCACGATCTGGCGACGCTTCTGGCGTCACGGCCAACGCCCAATGCGCCCTTCACCTGGAACGCGCGTTATGTCGGCGTACCGCACAAGGCCTGGGACGAGCACTATTTCGTCAGTCAGATCATCGGCGGCGCACGCGGAGATTTCTCGTTCCGGGATTGGACCTGGGACGTGTACGCCTCATACGCGACGACGGATCACCTGCAGAGCAACTATAATGCGGTTCTGGCGTCCAACGTCCAGACGCTGCTGAACGCGCCTGACGGCGGAGCGTCGATCTGCGCCGGAGGTTTCAATCCGTTCGGCCTGGTTCACAGCACAAATCTTTCCCAGGCCTGCCAGAACTACATCACGACGACGGCCCACAGCACGGAGCACATCTCGCAGACCGTCGTTCAGGGCAAGGCCCAGGGCTCTCTGTTCAGCCTGCCGGCCGGCGACGTCGAACTTGCTCTTGTCACGGATTATCGCCGGGACACCTACAAATACAGTCCGGACTCCCAGCTTGCGGCGGGCAATATCGAGGCCGTCATCTCTTCACAGCCCGCGCAAGGTGCGATCGGCGTGACGGAAGTGGCGGGGCAGCTGGACGTTCCGTTGCTGGCCAATGTGGCACTCGCACACAAGCTCGACGTCGGCGCCGCCTATCGTTATTCGGATTACACGACGTCGGGAGGCACCTCGACGTATGAAGGCAACGTGAAATGGTGGCCGTTCGAAAGCCTGCTGCTGCGCGGCAGCTACCAGCGGGCCATCAGGGCGCCGAATATCGGCGAGCTGTATTCCGCGGCGGCTGGCGGCCAGACGGCTTTCGGTACGCCACCTGGCGGCGGCGAACCATGCGACTCGCGATTGACGCGCAGCGCGCAGCTGCAGGCCCTGTGCGTGGCGACAGGGGTGCCTGCCAGCATCATCGGAAGCTATATTTTCCCCACGACGGCGGCGGCATCGCTGACGTCGGGCAACCCCAACCTCACGCCGGAAAAAGCCAATACCTACAATCTCGGCTTTGCCTACAATCCGGACTTCTCGTCGCCGCTCTTCAGCGATCTGTCGTTGTCGCTCGACTACTACAACATCGCGATCAAGAACGTGATCTCGGTGGTGCCTGGAACGACGGCGCTCAGCAAGTGCTACAATCTTGACGGCTCCAATCCGAGCTATTCGGCGAGCAACTACTTCTGCTCGCTGATCAGCCGCGATCCGTCCAACGGTCAATTGGTGCAGATCAGGACGCCTTACGAAAATCTGGGCGGTCTGAAAACGGATGGCATCGACCTGCAGGTCAATTGGAGCGCCGGGCTTGGTGCGTTTGGGCTCGACGACGAGGACGGACGCGTCTTTGCCGACACCGGCATTGGCTACACACGCGCCTATTCCGTCGAGACCCTGCCCAACACGCCGTACCAGAACTACGTCGGCACCAACACGATCGGAGCGCCGCATCCCATCTGGAAGGCGCTCACGACCATTGGTTACGACTTCGGGGTCGGAACCATCAGCCTTCGCTGGCATTATCTGGATGCCATGAAGGACATCTCCGCGGTCACGAACCCGGCCCACGCGGCCGTCGGCGTCCCCGCGTATAATCTGTTTGATCTGATCGGGACCTACGATGTGGGCCATGATTGGGTACTCCGCGCGGGCATCACGAATATGTTCAACAAAGGCATACCGCTGGTGGCGAGCTCGCAAACCAGCACAGACCCGGCCACCTACGATGTCGTCGGCCGGTCGTATTATCTTGGCCTGGGCGTGAATTTCTAATCGCGCCGAGACAGCCTGTCGGGGGGAACGGGATTGTTCCCCCCGTGCTTTTTTTCGCGGATTGTTGTGAGGCGCGGCGAAGGGGTGCGTCGGCTTCTTCGCCTGTTGTGCAAGGTCGGTCGATGAAGATAAGCGCCAAGTTGGTATCGGTTCTTTTCGGCTCCGCGCTGTTCTTTGCCTTCTCCGCTTGCGCGCAGACGGGCAAGCCGTCCGAGCGCGCGTCACCTGGCGCCTGCGGTCCCGTCGGCAACCTGCGCTTCATTTGCGGCGTCGACCATCCCGAGGACCTTGCACATATCCCAGGTACGCGTTGGCTGATCGCCAGCGGCTTCTCCGATGGCGCCGGTCTCAAGCTTGTCGATACTGACGCCAAGACAATGCGGTTCTGGTACAGCGGCGCAGCAGCCCAGATTCAACCCGACAAGAAGGCCTTTCCGGACTGCGGCGCCGCTCCCGACGTAAGGCTCTTCAATGCCCACGGCATATCCTTGCGGCCGGAGGGACGAGGGCGTTACACGCTTTACGTCGTGGATCACGGCGGACGCGAAAGCATCGATGTCTTCGACGTCGATGCGCGCGGCGCGACGCCGTCGCTCGTCTGGAAAGGCTGCGTGATGATGCCGGCCGGTCTGGCGGCCAACAGTGTGGCGAGCTTTTCCGACGGCACCATCCTCGCGACGGTTTTGACCAGACCGGGTTTCACTTATGCGGATTTCGTCAACGGCAAGAACACAGGCGGTGTCTATGAATGGAAGCCTGGAGACAAAGGCTTCCATCTGCTGCCCGGAACGGAGCTTCCGGGCAATAACGGGTTGGAGACGTCGCGCGACGGCAGGGAGTTTTATGTTGTCGCTTACGGACTGCATTCCATTTTCGTATACGCGCGCGGCGATACCGCAAAGCCGTTGCGCCGTGTCGCTGCACCCGGCTTCATGCCCGACAACATCCATTGGGACGGCGACAGGCTGCTCACTGCGGGCATGATGTACGACGAGCCGGCCTGCGGCGGTACCCGCAAGGTGATAAACGGCGTCGCCGACGGCATGCTTTGCCACCGCGGCTATATCGCGGCTCAACTCGATCCCCGGACGTTGAAGTTTTCGATCCTTGCCTATGGCGAGCCCAACCCGGCCTATAACGGCGTCACGATCGCCGTGATCGTCGGCAAGGACATCTGGCTCGGGTCATACCAGTCCGATCGCCTGGCTTATCGGCTGTTGCCGGGCGCGGAAACGCGATCGCCCTAATATCCGTCGGCCGCCATCCCGTGGAAGGTTTCAGAAATGTAATGATGTGTCGCGGTCGGCGGCATTTCACGGTGGTATCGCCGTTACCGGATTGTGATTTTCAAATTATGTACTAACCTGTCCGTCTAACAGGTCCGCGGGACGGGCCGGCAAATAACCAGGGCGGAAACGATGAAAAGGATTATGGTGCTTGCCGCCGCTACGGCGGTCGTTGCCGGATCGGTGGCTGTCATGCTTGGGTCAAGCGTTTCGGCGCGGGCGCAAGGCGGAAGCGAGGCGCAAAACGCCGCGCTGCCGGGGATATTCAAATCGGACGAATATCTGCTTTTGGGCAGCGCGACGCGCGGTGCAGGCGAGCCCATGATCGCGGTCGATCCGAAAAATCCGAAGAACATGATCGTCGTGGCCATGGGAAGCGTGCAGCATCTCGGAACGAAGGAGGCGCCGGAGCTGGAGGCAAAGGGCTACCAGGCGATCTTCAACACCAACCCCAACCAACATTTCGACGGCCTGACGGACGCCTATCACGCCGTACCGAACTCGACGGTTACAACGCTCGCCGTGACGCATGACGGCGGAGACAGCTGGAAGATCAGCGAACTTCCGATTCTGTCTGGCAGTTTCACCCGCTGCCCAGATCCGTTCGCCGGCGCGCTGCCCGATGGCTCTTTCCTCGCCGGCTGCGAACCGCGCCAGACCAGCGGTGAGTTTTTCGGCAAGTCATCGGTTGTCGTCTCGCACGACCATGGCGACACATGGAGCAAGGCGGCGGACATCATCAGCTCCTATGGCGCCGCGCGCTTCGCGCCCGGGCTGAAACCGAGGATTGGCGGAAACTCGCCGTGGGATCGTCCGTTCGTTCCGGTCGACGATTCCACGGGCGTCATCTATGGCGTCGCGGAGGGCGGTCAGGCCGTCGTGAATACAAAACCCGCGACCTATCGCTGGGAGTCCTTCATCGCGGCCTCCACGAATGGCGGCGAGAGCTTCGGCACAATTTACGCATGGGACTCGAAGGATTATCCCGAGCTCAGCCGCGGTATGGGCGTAGCGGCGGCGCATGGGGCCGTCGCCGTCGTCTATGCGGCGTCGAGCGCGCCCGCCTCGGAGAAGGCCAATTGCCCGTGCATCGTGTTCGGCGTGAGCCATGACCGTGGCAAGACCTTCGAGCGCCACGTCCTCAAGAACGTGCCGGTGGCAGCGCCGCCGGCCGGAAAGCCGATGCCGATGTTCGGCATTGGCGGGATTTCCGGATTGGCGGCCGATCCGGCGAAGGCGGGGCGGTTTGCGCTGCTGCGCTATACCGCGACTCCGACGCCCGAGTACGAGGTGGCCGTGAGCGACGACTACGGCAAGACCTGGTCTGACTTTGCCGTTGCCGGACAAACGCCCCATGCGGTCAGCTTTACGAAACCCTGGATCACTTATTCGCCTGCAGGTGTGCTCGGCGTGATGTGGCGGGCGACTTATCCCGATCGCAGTTACGACATCTGGTCCTCGATCTCAAAGGACGGCGGCCACGTCTTCAGTGCTTCGCTGCGCGTAAGCCACGGCGTTTCGCCGGTCGCCAATCCATACCGGAACGATGGCCTGTTCGGCGACGATATCCAGGATCTGGTCATCGATAAGGACGCGGCGCATCTGGTGTGGGGCGACTCGCGCGCCGGCTTCCAGGGCGTCTGGTACGGAAGCGTGCCTCTGTCCGCCTACGATTTTGCCAAAAGGTGATCGGCGCCAAGTCGGCAAGTACGGCGCAAGGCAGGTAGAGAGTACTGGTTTATGCGGCTGAGGCGTGAGGTTGCCGCTCTTCTTGTGTCCTGCGCCGCCATGGCGATTTCCCGCGGCGTGTCGTTTGCGGCGCCGGCGGAAACCGTGGAAGTCACGGCCACGCGGGTACCGGAGCCCGTGAACGTCGTGCCGGCGGACATCACGGTCATATCGGGTGACGAGCTGCGGGCGCGCGGCGCGACGGACCTGGCCTCGGCACTCGCTCTCGTGGCCGGTGCCGAGGCGCCGTCGGGCGGCGACACTGGTCCGGCAGGCGCGGTCCCGTCCTTCTGGGGCCTGCACGAGTTCGACGCCTTCCTGCTGGTGGTGGACGGCGTGCCCTGGGGCGGGGCCTTCAACCCGTCGATTCCAACCCTCGACCTGAACGATGTCGAGCGAATCGAAGTGATGAAGGGCGCCGCCCCGGTCATGTTCGGCGCGACCTCCTTTGTCGGTGTCATCCAGGTTATCCACTATCCGGCGGGCCATGCCGCCAATCGGGTCAGTGTCGGGGTGGGCGATCACGGGTCGGCGCGCGGCTCGTTTTCTCTGGCCCTGCCGGATGTGGGCGCTTACCGGCAGTCTTTGGCCGTCGACGGCGAGAGGCTCGGCTATGCGGACAAGCGCGAGGCCGTCTCCAACGGGCACGTGCTCTATCGCGGAAGCATGCCGCTCATGGGCGGGCAATTCGGCATCGACGGCGATCTGACGTTTCAGCGGCAGGTGCCGCCGAGCCCTGTTGAACTCCAGGGGACGGGCCTGACGACGCTCACGCCGCACGATGCCAACTACAATCCGGCCGACGCGCGCAGCGCCGAGAACCGCTATCACGCCACGCTGCACTATTCGCGCGCGACCGGGGCGGGCGATTGGGACACGACGCTGTCTTTCGCCCATTCCGACGTCGTGGACATCCGCGGTTTCCTGCGGCCAAGCCTGCTGGACAATGGCTCTTCTCCAAACGCCGACTCGCAGAATCAGAGGCGGCTCATCCAGGACGGCTATTTCGACACCCATGTCAGCACGGAATTGTCCGACAGCCTGTCCTTCGTCTGGGGAATGGATGCGCTCTACGGTTTCGGCAAACAGGCCAGCGTGAACGGCGAGTATTACGTGCCGCTCGGCGGTCAAGGGCTGGCGCCGCGGACGACGACGCTGCACGTTGACGAGATCAACACTGTATCGGACACGCGTGCGTTCGCCGGCCAATATGTCCAGGCGGACTGGAAGCCCGCCTCCCGCTGGGACGTTCTCGCCGGCGTCAGGCTGAACGAGACCTTCGAGAACAAGACATCGGCGCACCTCGACGGTTTTGATCCCGCCGCGAACACTCTGGACCGGAACAAGAAGAATGTGGTCCGGCCCGCGGGGACGATCGGCGCGAGCTACCGGGGCTGGAACGACGGCGCGGACGAGGCCGTGCTATACGCCGATTATCGCAACGCCTTCAAACCGGCGGCGATCGATTTCGGACCGGACAACACCCAGGGCGTCCTCAAACCGGAAGCGGCGCAGAGCTACGAGGCGGGCCTCAAGGGAAAACTGTTCGGCGGCCGTTTCGACTACCAGGCCGAGGGATTCCTGCTCGATTTCAGGAATCTGGTCGTCGCGACGACCGATGCGCTCGGCAATCCCGTCTTGCGGAACGCCGGCGGCGAGCGGCTGCAAGGCTTCGAGGTGGAGACGCGCACCCAGCTGGTCGACAGCCTGCTTCTTGCCGCCAATGTCGGTTATCACGATGCGAAGTTCACCCAATACACCGTCGACGACAACGGAACGCCGGTCGATGTGGGTGGCAGACAGCTGACACTGTCGCCGCATGTGCTGGCCTCGGCGGGATTGATCTACACGCCGCGAAAAGGGCTCGACGGTTCGTTTACCGTCAACTATGTCGGGGACCGCTTTCTGAACGAGGAAAACACGGCCACCGCATCCGCCTATGTGACGCTGGACGCCGGCATCGGCTATCGCTTCGGCAAATGGCGTATCTCGCTGGTCGCACAGAACCTCACCAACCAGCACCCGCCCGTGACCCAGAGCGAATTCGGCGCCGGCTCCTATTACCTTCTCGACGGCCGCAAGCTCTTCGTTGATCTGGCGAAGTCGCTATAGCGTCGGTGGAAAAGATGCGGGCGGAGACGCGCCGCCGCCCGTTCGCAACCGGCTTACGTCGAAACGTGGGTGATTTTCTTGTCCGGCGAATAGATGTCCATGATATTCCAATGTCCTGTGGTCGGCACGGGCGCGTTTTCCATGATGACGTCCAGTACATAGGGCCGGCCGGATCGAAGCGCCTTCTCCAGCGCCGGCTTGAACTGGTCGGCGGCTTCGATGCGGACGCCCTCCAGGCCGTAGGCGCGGGCTATGGCGGCGTAGTCGGGCGAGTAAGGCTTGCCGTTCTTCTCGAACACAGTGCCGGTGGTGGTGCCGAAATGGGCCTTTTGCAGACCCGCAATGGTTCCGAAGGCGAAGTTGTTCATGATGATCCAGACGACCGCGGTGTCTTCCTCGAAGGCGGTCGCCAGCAGGGCGGGATTCTGTCCGAACCCGCCGTCGCCGACCAGCGATACGACCACGCGGTCAGGGCAGGCGATTTTCGCGCCGATGGCGGCGGGAGCGCCGAAGCCCATCGTCGCATAACCGCCGGGGGTCAGCACAGAGCCCGGTTCGTAGATGGGAAACTGCTGCCCCACGCCGTTCTTGTTCCAGCCGACGGCGGTGGTGATGATGGCGTCGCGCGGAAGAACGGCTCGAACGTCGGCCAGGATGCGCTCCGGGCGCATGGGAAACTGGTTGCTAACCTCCGCTGCGGCGTTGCTCTTCTTGAATTCATTCCGATATGCCGCGATTTCGCGGACCAACGGCTCGTTCCTGCGTCCCTTCGGATGCAGCCGCCGCGCGACCCGGTTCAGCACCGTCAAGGCCTGCTTGAGATCGGCAATGACGCCCAGCTCCACCGGGTAGTTACGCCCGATTTCGCTCGGGTCGATATCGATGTGGATGAGCTTGGTGGGCGGTATGGCGAAGGTGTATTCCTCCTCCCACGAACTGCAATCCGCTTCGCAAAATCGTGTGCCCAGGGCGAGGATGCAGTCGGCGGTGCGGCAGCTGTCGTTGATGTATTGCGTGCCCCAGAACCCCGTCATGCCGAGGGTGAGGGGATGATCGTCGGGCAGGGCGCCCTTACCCATGAGCGAGTGAGCGACGGGAATATTGAGATGGTCGACGAAGTCGGCCAGCTCCTTAGCCGCGTCCGCAAGCAGAATCCCGCCGCCGACGTAGAGCAGCGGCTTCCGTGCTTCCACGAGCATCGCGATAATCTTCTCGGCGACTTGGTCGTCGATCGAAGGCCGTTCGAACGTCTTGGCATTTCCCTTCAGGCGGTCGAACAACGCGACATCGATTTTTGCCGAAAAAATATCCATCGGGACGGAAACGAGCACGGGCCCGGGCCGTCCGCTTTCCGCCAGATGGAACGCCTTGTCGATGATTTCGGGGAAAAGGTCGGGACGATCGACGCGCCAGGCGCGCTTCACGAAAGGACGGTAGATTTCGTACTGGGACGCGTCGGCATGCATGTTCACTTCCTGATGCGGATGCTTGCCGTAGAAATGGCTGGGAACGTCGCCGGCGATGACGACCATTGGCACCGAGTCAAGCGCGGCCGTTGCAACGCCCGTGGCCGCATTGGTGAGGCCGGGCCCCAGGTGGCTTAAAACGACGCTTGCCCTCTTTGTAAGGCGTGCGTAGCCGTCCGCAGCGTGGGCGGCGACCTGCTCGTGGCGGGAGTTCACGAAGCTGATGGAGCTTTTCCCCAACTCCGTCAGAAGCGCGATATTCGTGTGTCCGCACAGCCCGAAGATGTGCCTTACGCCGCGTCCCTCCAGGTATTTCACCAACTGACGGGAGACCAGGTCCTGCATGTTCGTTTCCCTATTCCTTATGTTTTCTTAGATGACGTTGTTCCGCTTGCGGCCTATTTTTCGTCGCGGTGCAATTTCCGCGGTGCGGGTCCGGCATAGGTGTATGGAATTTCCTTCGGCATCGGACCTTTGATGCGGCCGCCTTGCAGCATCTGTTCCCAGGCGTGGGCGAGGATGCCGACCGAGCGGGCCAGGATGAACAGTCCGCGGCCCAATTGCGGTGCGAATCCCAGTTCGCAGAAGATCGCGGCTGTCGCGCCGTCGATGTTCATCGGGATGTTCTTTCCCGTCCGCCGGTGAATTCCCGCGACGACGCCGCGGGCGATCGCCGCGTAGCGGCCGGAAACGACGCCATCGGCAGCAGCCTTGTCCACCAGTCCGAGCAGCGGCTCGGCGCGCGGATCGATCGGATGGAACCGGTGCCCAAAGCCCGGGATGATTTTGCCGTGCCCCGCGATATACCGGTCCAGCGCATCGTCGACGATCGCCGGCAGGTTCTCCATGCGGTACAGTTCGCCGGCGCTCATCTCGAAGAGCATCATGCACTGCTGGGCCGGGCCGCCGTGGATGTCCGCCAGGACATTGACGGCGGACGCCATCGCGCCGTTGATGTCGGTGCCGCACGTCACCGCCATGCGGGCGATGGCGATCGAGGGCGCATGCGGTCCGTGGTCGACCGATGCCACCATCGCCGCCTCCAGCAGCCTGGCCTGGCCGGGCGATGGCAGATCGCCGCGGAGCATGAGCCAGATCATCTCCGGAAACGTTACCTTGCCGAGGAGGTCCTGCACGGCATAGCCGCGCAAGCCGATCGCACCGGGCTGGACGTCGATGATCTTTGTGGTCCACCAGGCGGTGGCCTTGTCCACGAGCTCTTCCGGTGTCGGTTTTGTCATATTTCTCCCCTTCATTCGTGTGGGCTGCCCCCTTGGGCGCGGCAGCATTTTTGCGTCACCTTAGCCGGCGTCCTGAACTCTGACTGCGGCCAAGCATCCCGCGGTGTCGATAGTGGGCGATATCCCTACGTAATCTGTGACATCCGGCGACGACGGACATTAAATCACAAAATTGTACGTGTCAGTCCAATAAATATACTAACTGGTACAAACATATCAAATGGGACTAATATCGCGGCGCAACCGATCGGCAATTGGGAGCTTCGAATATGAAGCTGGAGTTTTCGCTCGCGCACCTGACGGTCTTGTCGCTGTCGCCGCCGGAAATCGTCGATGTGGCGGCCCGCACGGGGTATCGCTACGTCGGATTGCGGCCGATCGCCGTGACGCCAGAGGAGCCGGTCCATCCGCTGGCCAAGGACCGGACATTGCTGAAGGAAACGAAGGCGCGGCTGGCCGCTACGGGCGTCGGCGTGCTGGACATCGAGTTGTTCAGGTTGCTGCCGGACGTCGATCTGCGAGCCTTCGTCCCGGATTTGGACGTTGGCGCGGAGCTCGGGGCGCGGCATCTCATTGCCGCCCCGTGGGATCCGGACCGCAACCGGCTGATCGACCACTTCGCGGAACTGTGCGACATGGCCAAGCCTTTCGGCCTGTGCGTCAATGCGGAATTCGTGACCTGGAGGGAGACCCCGGATCTGGCGGCGGCCGCCGCCATCGTCGGCGCCGCGAACAGGCCGAACGGCGGTCTTCTTGTCGACACGCTGCATTTCGACCGCTCGGGCTGCGACACGAAAATGCTGAAAGCCCTCCCACGCGAATGGTTCAAATTCGCCCAGGTTTGCGATGCGCCCAAGGAAAGGCCGGATACGGCGGAGGGGCTGATCTATACGGCCAGGCACGACCGGCGCTTTCTCGGCGAGGGCGGGATCGATGTTCGCGGCATCCTGAACGCGTTGCCTCCGGGGATTCCCTATTCGCTTGAAATCCCGACGACCGAGCTTGCCAAAACGGTGGGGCCCGAGGAGCGCGCGCGCCGCGCGATCGTGGCGGCACGGAAATATCTTGAAGCCGCGCCCGTGCATTAACCGCGCGGGCAGCGACTGATTTGCGCGTCGTCTGTTAGCTACAGGAGAGGTGATGTCCTTTATCGTACGGAAATTGGCGTTCTCGGCCGTCGCCGTCTTGTTGCTGTCCGCTGGTGGGGCGCTGGCCCAGACTGTGGCTCCGCCTCCGGCGCAAAGCGGTGTACCGGCGCCCGCGATCCTGCCGCCGGGTCCGGGCCGGGACACGCTGATGCAGGTGTGCAGTCAGTGCCACAGCCCTGACATCGTGGCGACCCAGCGGCACAGCGCCGACGGATGGCACAACATCATCGTGACCATGATCGGTCGCGGCGCCATGGGAACGGACGATCAGTTCGACCAAATCGAGAATTACCTGACCAACGCGTTTCCGCCCGACGTCAAAGCCACGCCGGCCGCCCCGTCCACGAAGGAGTGAGCGGCCGGTGCTTCGGCTTTGATCGTGGGATCAAGGCGTCTCGGTATTGTAGAATTCTCCGAACAATTCCTGTTCCGACGGGCGGTCCTCCGGGATCGGACGGCTGACCCAGGTCGTCTGCATGTAGTGCTTCACCCCGATATTCTCGTTGGTGATGTTGCCGCCCCAGATGCCGCATCCCATGCTGGAGGTCATCGGCATCCCGTTGTCGAATGCGCCGGCGTTCGCCTTGGATTGCGGCTGGCGCACCATCATGCGGCTGACGGGGGCAACCAGCGCAAGACGGTGGATATGGTCGTCGTCGAAGGAGTAGATCCCGCATGAGTGGCCCTTGCCGCCCACCTCGTAAATCTGCTCGACCATCTTCAGGGCCGTATCGAAGCCGTTTTCATATTTGAAGATCGACAGCACCGGCGACAGCTTTTCGGAGGAGAAGAGGTACTCCTTGCCGATCTTGCTTTCCTTCACGATGATGAACGTCTTGTCCGGACCGATCCTGAAACCGGCGATTTCGGCAATCTGAGCGGCCGGGCGCGCGATGGTGCTGGTCGTGCGGTGCCTCTCCGCATCCCACATCGCCTTCTCCAGCAGCTTTTTCTCTTCGTCGGAGACCAGATAGCCGCCCTCCTTTTGCAGCTGCGCCAGGAACTTGTCGTAGATGCGCGCATCGACCAGAAGATTGCCGTCGGCCGAACAGCCGGAGCCGTTGTCGGAGGTCTTGCTCATGCGCGTATTGCGCGCGGCATGTTCGATGTCGGCGGTCTCGTCGATCACCATCGTCGCGTTGCCGGCGCCGACGCCATAGGCCGGCTTGCCGGAGCTGTAGGCGGCCCGCACCATGGCCGGGCCGCCTGTGGCGATTGTCAGATCGCACGCCGCCATCAGTTCCTGCGCGATGGGAATGCTCGGCTTCTCGATCACCTGGAACACGTCTTCCGGCACGCCCAGCTTTTTCATGGTCGCGCGCATGATGTTGACCATCTCGATGGTCGTTTTCCGGCTGGCGGGATGGGGCGAGAAGATGATCGCGTTTTTGCACTTCAGAGAATAGATGCCGTTGCCCGCTTCGGTCAGCGCGGCGTTTGTCACCGGAACCAGCGAGGCGATCACCCCCACCGGCTTGGCGTATTTCACGATGCCCTTGGCCTTGTCCTCTTCGATAATGCCCATGGACTTGGCGCGCAGCGCGTCGCGCAGGATGCCTTGCAGCTTGAAGCGCTTGTTCGGCCGACCGGCGCGGTCGCCCAGGCCGCTTTCATCGACGCCCGCATTCGACAGACGGGTGAAGGTCTTTTCGTTGGCGGTCGCCCAGCCGAGCCCCTGGATGAGGCGGTCCACTTTCGCCTGGTCGTAATCGGCGATCTGCTTCATGGCAGTGCGCGCGCGCGCCACCAGTTCCTTGACCGTCTGTTTCTCTTCTTCGGTAACTGCGCGAGGCGCCATGATCTGCTCCTGGATTGATGTCGATCGGTTTTTTAGACGGGGTCGATTTCGAGGCGGTGTATGTCGCCAAGAATAAAGACGTACGAAAAGACCCCGATAAGTGCGACGCAGCCGATGAATATCAGCGCATCTACGAAGGAACCCGTTGCACTGAGGACAAAGCCGATGACCAGCGGCGTCAGGACACCCGCTAGGTTGGTGCAGAAGTTGAACACGCCGCCGGTCAGGCCCATCAATTTCTTGGGCGCGACGTCGGCGATGACGGTCCAGCCAAGGTTCACCATGCCTTGTCCGAAGAACGCCACCGACATGATGGCGATGACGCTCGCGTTGTCCTGAACGTAATTGGCGGCCACGATGGTGGACGCCAGCAGCAGTCCTCCGACGATGGGCACCTTGCGGGCGATGTTCGCGGACTTTGTGATCCGCAGCAGCTTGTCGGAAAGATCCCCGCCCGCCAGAACCCCCAGCGACGCGAAGATGTAGGGCAGGAACGCCATGAACCCGGCCGACGTCAGCGTCATATGGCGGGCCGTCGCGAGATAGGTCGGGAACCAGGTGAGGAAGAAGACCAGCGTTGAGTTGCCGGCGAACTGGCCGATCGAAGCGCCCACGATCTGACGATGGCTCAGCAACAGGCGAACGTTGCGCCACGAAAAGCGGGTGTTTTCTCCTCGATATCCCAGGCCGCCGCCCGCCTCGATGTGCGAAAGCTCGGCTTCGCCGACAGTCTTGCTTTGATGAGGGTCGCGATAATAGTGGAACCAGACCATCCCGAAGATGATCCCGATGGCGCCGACGCCGAAAAACAGGACGCGCCAGCCGAACGTCGCCGTCAGCCAGAAGAAGAGCGGGCTGAGGAATGCCAGGCCGAAATACTGTCCGACGGAATATACGCCCGTCGCCCGCGCACGCTCCTGTTGCGGGAACCATATGCTGAGGATCCGGCTGTTGGCGGGAAAGCAGGGGGCTTCGAAGACGCCGAGGCCGAGCCGGAAGACCAGCAGCGACGAAAGTCCGGTCACAAATCCCTGCAGCAGCGTGAACAGGGACCAAAACGTGACGGACAGAAAATATGTGAGCCGTGTCCCGAAGCGGTCCAGGAAGATTCCGCCCGGGACCTGCGCCGCCGCGTAGGTCCAGGAAAACGCGGAAAACACGATACCCATCATCGCATCGTTCAGGCCGAGTTCCTTGGACATCATCGGCGCGGCGATCCCGAGCACCGTCCGGTCCAGGTAATTGATCGCGGTCCCGACGGTGACGAGCGCCAAGATGAAGAAGCGCGCTCTGGTGCGTGTGTCCGGCTTGAGGAGACCGTTTTTCACCATGCTATCCATAAAAGAGCCTTCGTAGCTTGTTGGTCCGGTTGCGCCATCGCGGCGAAGGTCCATTGGTCAATGCTCGGGCATCGGATGCGGCGTCACCGGCGCGTCGATGGAGCCATCCGCCCATCTGATGGCCTGCAGATACATCTGCTGTACCTCGGGATTGTCCCAAGTTGCCGGAGAGTGCCCGAGGTCCGAATAGAACACGCGCCCTTTGCCGTACATCTTGGCCCATGCCACGGGGAAGTCGCCGTCTTTGCGGTGCACGTTTTTGTTGGACAGATCGAGTTTGCTTTGGTCGAGCCGCGCCAGCACGTCGACGTCCTTCCGGGAATAGGGCGCCATGTATTCGTACATCTCGTCGGTGATGCGGAAGTGCTTCGGAAAAGCTTTCATCGCAGGAAAATCGGGTTCCTCGACAACCACCGGCGCATTGAACACGCCCCAGGGGTGATTGTCGAAATAACCGCCGATCATTTTGCCGTATTCCGGCCAGTCGCGCGAAGTTGCCGTGGCGGTATGGATGCCGACGAAGCCCTTGCCGTCGTCGTGGACGAAGGACAACAAGGCCTTCCGCTGTTCGTCGGTCAGCTGGAGTTCGCCGTTGGTGTAGAAGACGACCGCGTCGAAATAGTTGAGATTGCGGCCGGGGAACGGCATCGATCCGTCGGCGGCGTATTTTCCGGTACCACAAACCTTCTGTTTCGTCAGCAATTCCTCGTCGGTCCGCAGAATCGTGACGAAGGCGTGGTTCTTCCGGCCGAGTTCCTCGATGGTCGCCATCGCGTGCGACACGGAGAAGTCGTGGGCAACCTGGGCGCCATTGTGGATGTCGCCGATGAACAGAACCTTTTTCCAGCCGGGATAGGGATCCGGAATATGGAATATTTTCCGCGGACCGGCCGAGCTGCCCGGCAGCGCGGTGTTGGCCGCGCCGGCCGTTGCGGGCGTTGGCGCGCCGCCCGACTGGGCGGCGGCCGGCAAGATAGAAAGACTGGAAACGGCAAGCATAACTGCAATGGTACGCGCGCTGAAATGGGGCATCGTCTTGTTCCTATTTCGGGTGGCCCAGGTCCTCGGGAAGAGCGAAGGCGGTCACGGTATCGCTGGTGAGCGGGCTTTCCAGGAACCCGCCGCCGGTCGATACGATGGCGACATATTGCTTGCCGTCGCTTCCTTCATAGGTAATCGGCGTCGCGTGCGCCGATGCTTCGAGCTTCGCGGTCCAGAGCACCTTGCCGGTGGCCGCGTCGAAAGCCCGGAAACGGCTGTCGTCGGTTGCACCGATGAACACCAGGCCGCTCGCCGTCACGATCGAGCCGCCGAGGTTGGGACGGCCGGTATCCCGGGTTCCCGGTGGAAGCGAGTCCGTGACCCCCAGCGGCACCTGCCAAACCAGCTTGCCGGTATTGACGTCGACGGCGCTCAACCGGCCCCATGGCGGTTGCTGGCACATCATGTTGTTGTTGGAATCTTTGAACCGATCGAAGGGCTGACCGTGGCCATACGGCAGGACACCGCCCGGCGTGGGGACCAGGGACTGAATCTGTCCCAGATCGTTGGTGTTCACGAACATATAGCCGAGCTCCGGATCGAACGAACCGCCGCCCCAGTTCGCGCCGCCTTGCGTGCCCGGCCAGTTCACGGTCGACGTGTTGAGATGCGTCGGCAGGTACGGACCGCCGAACACGATGTGATCGTCGGCGACCATTTTCTTGCAATACGCCTCTAGCTCCGGCGTGACGGTCGCGATGTCCGCGTCCGTCATGGTTTCGCGGGCCAGGGGCGGCGTGACCGTCGGGAAGGGTTGCGTCGGCCATGCCTTCTCGCCCGGCACGTCGCTGGGCGGTACGGGACGTTCGACCACGGGATAGATCGGCTTGCCGGTGACGCGGTTCAAAATGAAGAGCAGGGCGCTCTTCGAAACGATGGCGACGGCCGGGATGGCGCGCTTGCCTTGATGCACGGTCATCAGCAACGGAGGCGCTTCGGTGTCGAAATCCCAGATGTCGTGATGCACGACCTGGTAGTACCAGAGCATTTTTCCGGTCTTGGCGTCGGCTGCGACGATCGAGTCGCTGAAGAGATTCTTGCCGAGCCGGTCGCCGCCGTATCGGTCCCAGCTCGGCGCGCCGAACGGCATGTAGACGATGCCGCGTTTGACATCGACGGGCATGAAGCCCCAGACGTTCACGCCGGAGCGGTCTTTCCAGCTGTCGCCCGCCCATGTGTTGTGGCCGAATTCGCCCGGACGCGCGACGGAGTGGAATGTCCAGACGAGCTTGCCGGTCTTCACGTTCCACGCGCGAACGTCTCCATAGGACCCCAGCGCTGGATATTCCTGGTTGGCGACACCGGTGATCACCAGATCGCGATAGACGAGCGGCGGCGACGTCATCCCGTAAATGGCATTGGGATGATCGTTCATGACGGCCGGCGTCTTCAGATTCAGAACGCCATTGTCTCCAAACGTCGCGATGGGCTTGCCGGTTTTCGCGTCAAGGGCGATCAGTCGTCCGTCGCGTGTCCCGAAAAGAATTTCGGGCGGCGACTGCTTGTCGCCGGGCCAGTATTCGACGCCGCGGATCGAGGGCTGCCCGGGGCCGGCGACGTCGTATTTCCAGATCTGCGCGCCGGTGTCGGGTGCGAGTGCGACGACGCTGTGATACGGCGTGGTGAGATACATCATTCCGCCGACCACCAGCGGTGTCGCTTCCGATGGGGCAAAGCGGTTGGTGCCGCTCCAGCGCGACGGGCCGACGCCCTCCGCGCGGCGTTGCGCGGCGTCGGCCGATTCGGGCCGCTTCATCCCCGGGAAGGACAGTCCGCCGGGACCGTTTCCGTCGACGACGGCGTTCGCCGGCTTCATATGGTAAACCCAGGCCGGCTTGAGGCCCGAAACGTTCTCCGGCGTAATCTGCCGAAGCGGGGAGTAGCGCATCCCTCCCTTGTCGTGACCGTAGGTCGGCCAGTCGGCGGATGACGTCCCGGCACTCGCCGCCGACAGTGAGAGAATCGCGAAAGTGGCGCATAACGTGATGATTTGCTTCAAATCCGTCTCCTTAGCCGCTATCCGAACACCGGCAAATCGGACAGAAGAGCGCCCCAGCGCTCCATATCCACACAAATAATCCGGGAAATCTTCTTCCTCTGCGCCGTTCGGTCCCTGCCTCATGCCCTATTGATTTTTTTTTGCCGTGGCATTTAGCAATGCTCACAAAAACGTACTAACAAGTTAGTGTCAATACTTGGTCGGCGTGGTTATCTGATTCCAAGATCACAAAACGGTGGTATTAGAGTGGAAATGGCGATGGATTACGTTGACACGAAAATGGTTCGCGCGGGCCTCATCGGTTCGGGGATACTGGCTTCGCGCAGCCCGTCGATGCATATGAACGAAGCGAAGGCGCTGGGCCTGCATTTGAACTACCAGCTGTTCGATCTGGATCAGATCGAAGGCGGGCCGCGGTCGCTACGGAAAATTCTCGACGACGTGGAGCGCGATGGTTATCTGGGCGTGAACATCACCCATCCTTGCAAGCAGACCGTCATCGACTTTCTTGATGTGCTCGCGGCGGACGTCGCCGTCATTGGCGCGGTCAATACGGTCGTGTTTCAGGGGGGGAAGCGTCATGGCTACAACACGGATTGGTCGGGCTTCGTCGCAAGTTTCGATCGCAGCCTGCACGGCGTTGCCTTGAATCGCGTGCTGCAAGTCGGCGCGGGAGGGGCGGGCGCGGCGACCAGCTATGCATTGTTGAAAATGGGCGCCAAGCAAGTGGTGCTCTACGACATCGACGCCGGACGCGCCGCGTCGCTTGCGCAGAAATATACCGTTCACTTTGGGCAGGGCCGGATTGCGGCTACGACCGATTTGCCCGGAGCGATGGCCGAGGCGGACGGTATCGTGAACACGAGCCCCGTCGGCATGGCGAAATACCCCGGCATCCCGGTCCCGGCCGCCTCGCTGCGGCCGAAGCACTGGGTTGCGGATGTCGTCTACTTCCCGCTGGAAACCGAGTTGCTGCGGACGGCGGGCGCCTTGGGCTGCCAGACTTTGGATGGGGGAGGAATGGCCGTGTTTCAGGCGGCCGAAGCCCTCAGGCTGTTCACCGGACACGCGCCGGACACCGATCGCATGCTGCAGGCCTTCGCGGCATGAACACCGCGCTGCGGCGCGGTTACGGCGTCAGCAATCGCAGCACCGCATCCTCGATCATTCGCTTGTGATGCGTCCGCAAGCGGGGGCTGACCAGGTCGCGGCTGAACAGCACGTTGAAGGTATGCCGGTTCGCCACCCTGAAAAAGCACAACGCGCTGATCATCATATGGACGTCGAGCGCGTCGATATCGCTGCGAAAAACGCCTTCGGCGCGGCCGCGCGCCAGTATGTCTTCCAGTCTTTTGATGATCACGATGTTCAGTGACCGGATCGAAGCGGCCTTCGCGAGGTATTTCGCATGATGCAGGTTTTCGATGCTGACCAGGTTGATGAAGTCGGGGTGGGCTTCCTCGTAGTCGAAGGTCACATCGATCAGCTGGCGCAGCGCTTCGGTCGGCGACGCGCTGTCGAGCCGGGTTTCCGCCTCGCTGGTGCGAATTCCCGCATACGCCTGCTCGAGCACGGCGCGATAGAGCGCCTCTTTGCTGCCGAAGTAGTAATAGATCATGCGCTTGGAAGTGCGCATCCGCTTCGCGATCCGGTCGACGCGCGCGCCGCTTAGGCCGTAGTTCGCGAACTCCTCCGTCGCCGTGTTCAGGATATCCTGTTTGGTGGCGTCCGGATTATTGCGGCGTTTGGCGCGCCTTGCGGTTGATGGCTTTTTCATGGGTGCTCGGCGGTCAATGTTGTAAAGGATGTCGATATTCTGAACGACACAATGGCGACTGGGCGAGGCCGTCAGCCAACGTGGCGGCGTAAGTGCGGTTGGAACGTCGTCGGCCGTGCCCCATATTCTGCCCGCCGAGTAGCGGAAGCCCTTACTCCATCTCGAGCAGCATAACGCTTTGTGAAAATTAAAATGCGGGCCATCTAAAGTAAAGCGTTACAGCGGCTGTGCGGCGACGAGGCGCCATCCTGATTCGGGCTGGTGGACGCCCCCGTCTCTCCGGTCCGGCGCTGCCGTAGCGGTAGTGGACGTCGCCGCCCGGATGGCGGGACGGCCGCGCGCCGATATTCGCCCGGTTCTCATCTGCTAATATACAATCTGGTACGTATGTCATATGAATGACTCTTGGTGACGGAGAAGGCTAGGGGATGCGCCGGTCGATCGCGACAGGGTGTTTGAGCGGCTCACTGGAAGAAAAGTTGGTGGCTATCGCCGCCGCGGGCTTCGATTCGGTGGAGATGTTCGAAAGCGATCTGCTGTCTTTCGACGGCAGGCCGCGCGAGGCCAAGTCGCTGGCGGACGGTCTGGGGCTGGCCATCGACGTCTATCAGCCTTTCCGGAACTTCGAGGGCGTCGACGACGATACCTTCGAGAGGAACATCGAAAGGGCCGAACGCAAGTTCGATATCGTCCAGGAACTTGGCGCTTCCACGGTACTGGTGCATGCCAATGTCTCGCGTCAGGCCATGCCGGAAGAACGGCGGATGGCCGACCAGCTCGCCGCGCTGGCCGACCGTGCGTCGCGCCGCGGTTTGGTGCTCGGATATCTCGGCCTTGCCTGGAGTGCGCATATACGGCATGTCCGCGACGCGTGGCGCCTCGTCCGGCTGGTCAACCACCCCCACCTTCGCATCGCACTCAACAGTTTCCATACGCTCGCGTCCGGCGACGGAGTGGAGGTGTTGGACGAAATCCCCGGCGACCTGGTCGCGCTTGTCCCGATCGCCGACGCGCCGAAGATGACGATCGACGTCGAGAATTGGGGCCGTCATTTCCAGCGTCTGCCCGGGCAGGGGGACATGAACGTCGCCGGTTTCGTCGGCCGCGTTCTGCGCAACGGATATGTCGGCGCTCTCTCGCTGGAGGTCTTCAGCGACGAATTGCGGAGCGCATCCACCCGCGCTGCGGCGAGCGACGCGCATCGCTCGCTGCTCTTCGTCGAAGAACATGTA
>DAIDUA010000018.1 GCA_027456965.1 Alphaproteobacteria bacterium
CCCCGAACGTCCGGTGCCGCTGTCCTCGGGCTACACGGTGGTGCTGGCGACGCCGCCCTGGGTGGCGCGCGAACTGGTGCCGAACATTTCGGCGCCCGACGAGTTCAACGCAATCGTCAACGGCCATTTCAAGATCGTTCCGCCGCCCGGCGCACCACTCATGCTGGGGGTGATCGGCGGCACCGCCGAATGGATCTTCGCCTTCGCGGACCGGGTGTCCGTCACGGTCAGCGCCGCCGACGCTATCGTCGACCAGGATCGCGACGCACTGGCCGCGCTTCTCTGGCGCGATGTCGCCAAGGCCTACAACCTTTCCGGTCCGCTGCCGTCCTGGCAGATCGTCAAGGAAAAGCGCGCGACGTTTTCGGCCACGCCCGAACAGGCGGCCAAGCGCCCCGAATCCAAGACCGCCTGGCACAACCTCTTGCTTGCCGGCGACTGGACCGATACAGGCCTGCCGGCGACCATCGAGGGCGCGCTGCGTTCCGGGCAGACCGCGGCGCAATTGGCATGGTCGACGTATCATCGCGGGCGCGGGGAGCCCATGTCATGAGCCAGATTGCGGCGGAGAGGGAAGGGGTCATCGCGGTCGACGCGCTTATCCGCGACGCCACCGCGGCCTTGCTCAAGGAGCAGCGCGCCGACGGGCACTGGGTTTACGAGCTCGAAGCCGACGCTACGATCCCCGCAGAATACGTCCTGCTGGTGCACTACCTCGCCGAAGAACCCGATCTCGAACTCGAACGGAAGATCGGCGTCTACCTCCGGCGCATCCAGGGCGAGCACGGCGGTTGGCCGCTCTATCACGACGGTGCGCTCGACATCAGCGCCACGGTGAAGGCCTATTTCGCGCTGAAGATGATCGGTGACGATCCGGATGCGCCGCACATGAAGCGTGCGCGCGAAGAGGTCCTGAAGCGCGGCGGTGCGGCGAAGGCCAATGTCTTCACGCGCATCCTGCTGGCGCTATACGGCCAGACCTCGTGGAACAATGTGCCGACGGTGCCGGTCGAGCTGATCCTGCTGCCGCGCTGGTTCCCGATCCATCTGTCGAAGATGTCGTACTGGGCGCGCACGGTGATCGTGCCGCTGCTGGTGCTGGCGGCGAAGAAACCGCTGGCGCGCAATCCGCGCGGCGTGGACGTGCGCGAACTGTTCCTGCCGCACGGCAAGGTGGCCTCGAACCGCGCGCCGCATCAGAAATGGTACTGGTCCGCGTTCTTCGGCGCGCTCGACGTGCTGCTCAAATGGTTCGAGCCGTTCTGGCCGAAGGGCCTGCGCCAGCATGCCATCGACGAATGCGTGCGCTGGGCCACCGAGCGGCTGAACGGCGAGGACGGGCTGGGCGCGATCTATCCCGCCATGGCTAACAGCGTGATGATGTACGATGTGATAGGCTATGCGCCGACGCATCCCGACCGCGCCATTGCCCGGAAATCGGTGGAGAAGCTGCTCGTTGTCAAAGCGGACGAAGCCTATTGCCAGCCCTGCGTTTCGCCGGTGTGGGACACGGCGCTGGTTTGCCACGCCCTGATGGAAGCGCGTACGCCGGAAGCGGATGCCGCCGTGGCGCGCGGACTGGAGTGGCTGAAACCGCTGCAGGTGCTGGACGTGAAGGGCGACTGGGCCGAGGAACGCACGAATGTCCGTCCCGGCGGCTGGGCCTTCCAGTACAACAATGCGTACTACCCCGATCTCGACGACACGGCCGTGGTGGTGATGGCGCTCGACCGCGCAAAAGAGACGGTCGCGCCGAAGGCTGATTACAAGGATGCCATTGCGCGCGGGCGCGAATGGGTGGAAGGCCTGCAGAGCAAGAACGGCGGCTGGGGTGCCTTCGATGCCGACAACACCTATTATTATCTCAACAACATTCCCTTCGCCGATCACGGGGCGCTGCTCGACCCGCCGACCGAGGACGTTACGGGCCGCTGCATCGGCATGCTGGCGCAATTGGGCGAGCGGTCGGACAGCCCGCGCATGAAGGAAGCCGTCGATTATCTCGAACGCGTGCAGCTGAAGGATGGCAGCTGGTTCGGACGCTGGGGAGTCAACTACGTCTACGGGACATGGTCGGCGCTGGCCGGCCTCAACGCCGCCGGGCTCGACCTGCAGACGCCGATGGTGCGCAAGGCCGCCGACTGGCTGATCGCCATCCAGAATGCGGACGGCGGCTGGGGCGAGGACTGCAACAGCTACAAGCTCGACTACAAGGGCTACGAGCCCGCGCCCTCCACGGCGTCGCAAACCGCCTGGGCGCTGCTCGGCCTGATGGCCGCGGGCGAGGTGGATCATCCGGCGGTGGTGCGCGGCATCCGCTGGCTGGAGAAGAACCAGCAGCCCGACGGGTTATGGCCGCAGGAGCACTACACCGGCGGCGGCTTCCCGCGCGTGTTCTATCTGCGCTATCACGGTTATCCGAGATTCTTTCCGCTCTGGGCGGTGGCGCGCTACCGCAACCTGACGGCGGGCAATTCGCGACGGGTCGCATACGGACTGTGAGCATCCTTGCTGCCACCGGGCTCGCCAAAGAGGCGAGGATCGCCAAGCGCGCGGGCCTCGTGCCCGTGATTGGTGGCGGCAATTCGCAATTGTTGATGGAACGTCTGGAGGCGGCGGAAAATGGTGTCGCCGCGATCGTCAGCTTCGGCATTGCCGGTGCGCTGGCGCCGCTGCTGCAGACGGGCGACGCAATCATCGCCACCCATGTGGTCGCGGGGAATGAACATTACACCTGCGATGTGGCGTGGTCGCAGATCCTGCGCGGCAAGCTCGTCTATTCGCGGTCGGCGATCATCGCAGGCGTCGACGAGGTCGTCTCGCATATCGGTGCAAAGCGGGCCTTGTTCCGCGATTCCGGCGGCCATGCGGTGGACATGGAGTCCCATGTTGCGGCCCGTTTCGCGAAGCAGCGCGGTCTTCCCTTCGTGGCGCTCCGCATCATCAGCGACGGCTACCAGCGCACGCTGCCGCCGGCCGCTCTGGAGCCGCTCAAGCCGAACGGCAAGCCGCGGCTGTTCGCCGTGCTGAAATCGGTGGCGAGCGATCCCGCACAGATTCCGGAGCTGCTCCAGACGGGACGGGAAGCGGGAAGGGCGTTCCGCGCCTTACTCCGCTGCAGTCGCCTTCTCGGTAGAGGCCTTGGCTGTCCGTATCTCGGTTAGCTTCTTTTCGACGTGGCGCGAGAAGACGAATTCGGCCGGCCTCTGATTGGCGAGCGAGATGTCGGGCGCCATCGGCCCCTCGGTCTTGATGCCGCGGACGGCCAGCGGGATCAGCTTGTGCGGGTGCTTGACGGAATCGGCAACCGCGGTGCCTTCGAAACCGCAATGGACCATGCAGTTGGCGCACTTTTCGTAATTGCCGACGCCGTACTTCTCCCACTCGGTGTCTTCCATCAGCTCCTTGAAGGTCTTCACATAACCTTCGCCTAGCAGGTAGCAGGGCTTCTGCCAGCCGAACACCGTGCGCGCCGGCATGGACCACGGCGAACATTCATAGGTCTGGTTGCCGGCCAGGAAATCGAGGAACAGCTCGGACTGGGTGAACTGCCATTTCTTGCCGCCGTTGCCGCGCTTGAAGACGTCACGGAACAGGTTGCGCGTGCGCTCGCGGTTCAGGAAGTGCTCCTGGTCGGGCGCGCGCTCATAGGCGTAGCCCGGCGACACGGTAATGCCGTCGAGGCCCATCGCCATCATGTCGTCGAAGAACTTGGCGACGCGCTCGGGTTCGGCATCCTGGAACAGCGTGCAGTTGATCTGGGTGCGGAAACCCTTCGACTTGGCGAGTTGGATCGCAGCGACGGCCTTTTCGTAGGTGCCTTCCAGGCATACCGACTTGTCGTGCATCGCCTTGTCGCCGTCGAGATGGATCGACCAAGTGAAGTTCGGGTTCGGCTGGTAATCGTCGATCTTCTTGGAGAGCAGCAGCGCGTTGGTGCACAGGATCACGAACTTGTTGCGCTCCAGGAAGCCTTTCACGATCTTGGGCATCTCGCGATGCAGCAGCGGCTCGCCGCCGGCGATCGACACGGCCGGCGCGCCGCATTCGTCGATCGCCTCCATGCACTCTTCGTAGGACAGGCGCTGGTTCAGGATGTCGTCGGGATAGTCGATCTTGCCGCAGCCCGCGCAGGCGAGATTGCAGCGGAACAACGGTTCCAGCATCAGCACCAGCGGATAGCGCTTCTTGCCAGTCAGGTGCTGCTTGACGACATAGGCCCCGATGCGGGCCGCCTGCATTGCCGGAATACCCAATGTAACACTCCTCATCCCGAGGCGTCCGCCCGCACCATGCGGGTGGGCGTCCCGAAGGACTAACCTCTGAGCTCGGCGGGAAGCCGAAACTCGATATGTTCCTTCTTGCCGTCCATCTGCGAGACCTCGATGTCGGAATCGATGTCGCGCAGCGCGGCAATCACGTTCTCGACCAGGGCTTCGGGCGCGGACGCTCCCGCCGTCAGCCCGATGGTCTTCTTGCCCGTCACCCAGGCAGGATCGAGTTCGCTGCCGTCGGCGATCAGATAGGAGGGTACGCCCTCCTCGATGCCGATCTCGCGCAGCCGGTTGGAATTCGAGCTGTTCTTGGCGCCCACCACGATGATGACGTCGGCGATGCGGCACAGTTCGCGCACGGCCGTCTGCCGATTCTGCGTGGCATAGCAGATGTCCGTGATGTCGGGCCCGATGATGTCCGTGAAGCGGCGCTTCAGCGCCGCGATGATGTTGCGCGTGTCGTCGATGGAGAGCGTCGTCTGCGTCACATAGGCGACGGGCGTTTCCCGGGGAATGCGCAGCGCGTCGACATCTTCTTCGGACTGGACCAGATGCACCGGCGCGCCGACTTGGCCCATCGTGCCTTCGACTTCGGGATGTCCGGCATGACCGATCAGGATCAGCGTGCGGCCGTTGCCGACGTAGCGCTTGCCCTGGCTGTGGACCTTCGAGACCAGCGGGCAGGTCGCATCGAGCACAGGCAGTCCGCGTGAGCTGGCTTCCTTGATGACGGATTGCGCGACGCCATGGGCGCTGAACACCGTCACCGAACCGTCCGGTACCTCGTCGAGTTCCTCGACAAAGCGGGCACCTTTGTTCTTCAGCGTCTCGACGACGTGGCGATTGTGGACGATCTCATGGCGCACATAGACCGGCTCGCCGTATTTCTCGAGGGCGCGCTCGACGATGTCGATCGCCCGGACAACGCCCGCGCAAAAGCCGCGCGGCTGGGCAAGGACGACACGCATCGCATTCGCTCCATCGCGCAAGAGAACCCCCATAACACGTGCTAAACCCCTAGCGCGAAAGGGGAAATTAGTCGATAGCCCGCTTGGACGCAGTTTCCCGAAAGACGCCGTCTTCCGCAATGACTTTCTTGCAACGTTACTAAATGGAATTGTGCCTTGAAGGCAACGTTTGTGTTGGTACCGGTTTGCTATAGACAACGCCTGCAATTTTCGGCCGGGTGTTGCGGTCATGAGCAAGATGTCGAACGGTTCGCGGTCCCAGCAGAGCGAACAGCAGTCCCGGCGCCTGTCCCAGGCCATGGGCGAATCCGCCAAGGCCGTCGAGGATGTGCTCGAACGCCTGCTGCCAAAGCCGCACGGGCTGCATGGGCGGGTTCACGAGGCCATGCGCTACGCGACCTTCGCCGGCGGCAAGCGATTAAGGCCTTTTCTTGTCCTTCACAGCGCTGGGCTGTTTGGCGTTAACCCTCAAAACGCTTTGCGCGCGGCGGCGGCGATCGAGGTGCTGCACACCTATTCGCTGGTCCATGACGATCTTCCCTGCATGGACGACGACGATCTGCGGCGCGGCCGGCCCACCACCCACAAGGCTTTCGACGAAGCGACTGCGGTCCTTGCCGGCGACGCCCTTCTCACCATCGCCTTTGAGATACTCGCCGGCCAGGAAACCCATACCTCCGCCGAGGTGCGCTGCAAGCTGATCGCGCGTCTGGCCGAGGCGGCGGGCAGCAACGGCATGATCGGCGGCCAGATGATCGACATGGTCGCGTCGGAAAGCGCATTCGGCGCAGACGAGGTGATCCTCCTGCAAAGGTTGAAAACCGGCCAGCTCTTCGAGTTCGCCTGCGAGGCCGGCCCGATCCTTGGACAAGCCAGCGAGGAACATCGCGGCCGGCTGCGCGACTATGCCCGCGACATGGGGCTGGTCTTCCAGATCACGGACGATCTTCTCGACGTCACCAGCACGGCGGAAAAGACCGGCAAGGCCGTCGGCAAGGATCAGGATCACGGCAAGGCGACGCTGGTTTCCATCTATGGCGTCGATGGCGCGCGCCGCGAAGCTGCCACGATTGCGGATCGTGCCGTTGCGGCACTCGACGGTTACGGGCCCGAAGCCGGGGAATTGCGGGCTTTGCCGCCGTTCCTGCTTGACCGGGAAACCTGAGGGCGCGCGCCCATAATTCTGACATAGACATTCGCGAGATATGCTCCGTCCAGGGGTGGCAGGCGTAAGAGGATGATGATGAGAAACAATTGGATGTTTTTGGGTACGCTTGCCGCGGTTTTTCTGCTGGCCGCGGTGGCGGCGCCCATGGCGAAGGCCGATGCCCCGGACCCGGCGGTGCAGCAGGTGCAGACATTCTATGACGCGCTGCTCGATTCGATGAAGCACGCCAAGACCGTGGATGTTAACGGGCGCTACAAGATGTTGGCGCCCGTCATCGACGCCACGTTTGACTTACCGACCATGACCATCAAGTATCTTGCGCCACTCTGAACAACCTGCTGCTGTTGTATTCCAATCGTTGGAATGGATTGAGGAACTGTTATTGATCAGCTTTATGTCCATGTGACAGGAATCCGA
>DAIDUA010000019.1 GCA_027456965.1 Alphaproteobacteria bacterium
GACGGTCGAGCAGCTGTGCAACTGGACGTTGACCGCGGCCTGCTACATGGCGAAGACCGGCGACAAGGCCTGGCTGCGGAAGAACAAGAAGGTGGTGGAGGCGTGCCTCGCCAGCATGATCAACCGCGGCGGCGAGGTCGGATTCGCCCAGTATGACTCGACCAAGACTGCGGGCGGCCAGGAGATAACCACCTACGACTCCCTCGACCATTCGCTGGCCCAGACGCGCAACAACGTCTACATGGCGGTGAAGAGCTGGGCGACCTATCGCGCCCTGGCGCTGATGTTCCGCGACCTCGGCGACAAGAAGAGCCAGGCCAAAAGCCGGGGCCTGGCCGACAAGGTGGCGGACGTGGTCTCCAAGCAGGCGGTGGACGGCATCCTTCCGGCGATCTTCGAGAAGGACAATCCGGGATACCATTCGCGCATCCTGCCGGCGGTGGAGGGCTGCGCCTATCCGCTCTATTTTGCCAAGACCGGCTATGCCGGGATCAAGCCGGCGGAGGTCTACGGCACGCCGGCCGAGAAGAAGATGTTGGAGGTCTTGAAGGAGCACACCAGGAAGCTGCTCACCGACCCCAAGCATCCCAACGCCTTCGACGACGGCGGCATCAAGCTCTCCTCCACCTCGACCAATTCGTGGATGAGCAAGATCGCGATCTTCATGCACGTCACGCGCAAGGTGTTCGGGCTCGACAAGGATCCGGCGGTGGCGGCGGTGTTCACGAAGGCCGATGCCGCGCATATGAAGTGGCAGACGGTCGGCAGCGCCTACTGGGCCTGCTGCGACCAGATCGTGTCCGGCGAGGGCAAGGCGAGCCGTTACTATCCACGCATCATCACGAGCGCGCTCTGGCTGGATTGAGTTTGCTGCGGCGTGCGCTTACGGGACAAAAACAGTGCACCACGGCAGGAGGAACGACAATGCAATCGCGACGGACAGCGTTGAAGGCAATTCTCTTCGCGGGTGTGACAGGCCCGGTTCTCGTGGTCAATTTTCCGGCCGCGGCCCAGGCAGCCACCTCGCTGAAAGAGGCCTATAAGGGTGACTTCCTCATCGGTGCGGCCATCAACGAAGCCCAGATCACGGGTAAGGATGCGCGCGGCGACGCCATTGTTGAAGCGCAGTTCAATTCCATCTCGCCGGAAAACGCCCTTAAGTGGGAGCACGTCCATCCCCTCCCGGGAAAATACGATTTCGTCATACCCGACCAGTATGTGGCGTTCGGCGAGAAGAACGGCATGTTCATCGTTGGTCACACCCTGGTCTGGCACAACCAGGTTCCGGACTGGGTCTTCCACGACGACAAGGGCGATCTCCTTGCGCGCGATGCGCTGCTCGCACGGATGCGCGATCACATCCACACCGTCGTGGGCCGCTACAAAGGCAGAATTCAAAGCTGGGATGTGGTCAACGAAGCGTTGAACGAAGACGGCAGTCTGCGCCAGTCGCTGTGGTACAAGATCATCGGCGAGGACTACATCGCCAAGGCCTTCGAGTACGCACACGAAGCCGATCCTCAGGTCCAGCTTACCTACAATGACTACAGCCTTGAGAACGCGGCCAAACGCAACGGTGCGATCGCGCTCGTCACCAAGCTCCAGGCGGAAGGCGTCCCTATCATGTCTGTCGGTCTCCAGGGGCACGACGGCCTGGACTGGCCGACCGTCGAGCAGCAGGACGCCACCATCGCGGCCTTCGCCAAGCTGGGTGTGAAGGTGGTTATCTCCGAGCTCGATATCGACGTCCTGCCCAAAGCCACCAAGGAGCAGACGGCCGACGTGACGCTGAACATCGCGCAGAACCCGGCACTGAATCCTTATCCCAACGGCCTGCCAGATTCTGTCCAACAGCAACTGGCGAAACGTTATGCGGATCTCTTCGGCGTATTTCTGAAGCACCGCGACGCGGTCACACGCGTCACCTTCTGGGGCGTCACCGACGCCGACTCCTGGCGCAACGACTGGCCGGTTAAAGGACGCACGGCCTACCCGCTGCTCTTCGATCGCGCCGGTCAACCCAAACCGGCGTATGAGGCGGTGATCAAAGTGGCAAGCCGGTGAGCGCTCGAGGCGCACGTCGCGCGCGGTAACGGCCTGTGTCAGAAGGCCGGACAGTATTCGCGTTCGCGATACACGAAGTAGTCAAAATCCGCGGGCTTGGCCGCGCCCGAGAGGTCTTGGCACGCCATGCCGACGAACGCTCCGGTGAAATTCGGCGTGCCAGGCACGGCTGCTTCGTCCGCAAGGATGCTGGCATCGAACTGCTGCGGCAGGCGATGCCAATCTTCGTCATCCAGACGATAGAAGAAGTAGAGACGCTCGAAGTCAACCTCGACACGCAGATGCACAGGTTTGCCGCCTGGGATCGGGATCGGCGGCGTGAATGCGTCCGCCTGCGGCTGATCGGGCAGGGCGGACATCACGCGGATGTGCTTTCCGATGACGTCATCATGCGAGAGGTACAGATAGTGAAATTTCGTGCCGCCGTAATAGCAGGTCAGGCCCGCCATCTGCTGGAAGTGCTCGGGCTCGAATTCGACGACGGTCGAGGCGCTGTAGCAATGGGATTGCTGCCGTCTGGCGACGAGGGCCTGGCGGAACAGGCTGCCCATCGTCTCGCGCCCGTGCAGCCGCAAATATCCCGGGCGTCCTGTTAGACTGAAAAGCTCATCGGGATAAGGCGAACGCAACCATTGGAACGCCAGCGGCAATTCGGAGGAGTCGAAGTCCTCGCGGTCAGGCGGGGGCGGGAAAGCATGTGCTGGCAGATCGGGTGCAGGACTCTTTGTCGAAGGAATGCCTTGTGTTTCACGCGTGCGCAGCCAGCCGTCTTTGCCCCACGCCATCGGCTGGATCGCGGTTTCGCGCCCGAGCGTGCAGCGCCCGCGATTCCGCAACGGCCGGCCGCAAAGGTAAACCATGTAGGTCTCGCCGTTTTTTGTTTCGACCAGATCGGCATGTCCGGCGCGTTGCAGCTCGGCGTCCGGGCGGCCGCGCGAACTCAAGATGTATTTGTCGGGATGAAGTTCATAGGGGCCAGCGATTTCCCGCGCCCGCGCCATCGTCACAGCATGGTTCCAGCCCGTGCCGCCTTCGGCCGTCAGGAGGTAGTACCAGCCGCCCCTCTTGTAGAGATGCGGAGCTTCGGTGAGCCCCAAGTCCGTGCCCTTGAAGATGATCCGTCGCGTGCCGATCAGTCTGCGTTCCGTGACCGAATATTCCTGCAGCACGATACCGCCGAACCGGTTGTTCCCTGGTCGATAGTCCCACAGCATGTTGACCAGATATTTCCGGCCATTATCGTCATGGAACAGCGAAGGATCGAAGCCGCTGCTGTTGAGATGCATGGGATCGGACCATTCGCCGTCGATGGTCGGGCAGGTCACGAGATAGTTGTGGAAGTCCCGAAGCGACGCGCCCGACGCGCCGCCCACCGTAGTACGGCCGTAGCGCTTCACGTCGGTGTAGATCAGCCAGAAAAGTCCGTCGGCATGGGTCAGGCACGGCGCCCAGATGCCGCAGGAATCCGGATCACCCAGCATGTTGAGCTGGCTGGCGCGGCACAGCGGTCGCGTCAGCAGCCGCCAGTGCACCAGATCGCGCGAATGATGAATCTGTACGCCCGGAAACCATTCGAAGGTCGACGTCGCGATGTAGTAGTCGTCGCCGATCCGTATAATCGACGGATCGGGATTGAAGCCTTTGAGAATGGGGTTTCGGATTTCGAGCTTCGGCATGGCTTGTTCAGCCCTCTTTGGGCGCGCGCACCAAACTCCACAGAACGGCGGCGCCGATCAAGTCGAAGACGCCCAGTGCGACGAAGAATGGTCTGTAGCCGATGGTCATGACGAGCCCGCCGATCAACAGATTGAAAAGCAGCAGTCCGAAATTGCCCATGGTGCCCTGCATGCCCGAGACGGTGCCGACTTCGTTCTTCTTGAACAGGTCGGACGCCATGGTGATGACCGTGATCGACAGGGTCTGATGCGCGAATCCGGCGAGACTGATCAACGCAATCGCCAGATAGGGGCTTTGCACGTAGCCGGCGAAGGCGACGCCGGTCATCATGCAGGCGCCCAGTGTGAAGGCCCAGCGTCGCGCATCGATCAGTTGGATACCGCGCTTTTGCAGTGCCAGCACCACGACTGGTCCGAACATGCAGCCAAGATCGGCGGCGAGGAAGGGCATCCAGGCGAACATGGCGATCTGGCTCAGGTCGAAATGCCGTGCCTGGCTTAGATAGAGCGGCAGCCAGAAGGTCAGCGTGCCCCAGGTGGGATCCGCCAGGAAGCGCGGCAGCGCGATGCCCCAGAAATTGCGCTGCTTGAGAATATCCAGGATCGCAGGACGCGCGCCGGCCGCTTGCAGGGACTTCTCCTGACCGGAGATGATGTAGGCACGCTCCTTGTCGGAGAGCGCTGGGTGCTTGCTTGGCGAATCATAGAAGAAAAGCCAGAGCGCAACCCAGATAAGTCCGAGTGCGCCGGTGATCACGAAGGCGGTCTGCCAGTCGTAGGTGAGGATGGCCCACACCACGAGAGGAGGAGCGGCCATCGAGCCGACGGAGGCGCCGATATTGAAGATGCCACCGGACAGTCCGCGCTCTTTCGCCGGGAACCATTCTGCCGTTGCCTTCATGCCCGTCGGCATGACGGATCCTTCGGCCAGGCCGAGCGCGCCTCTGAGCCAGGCAAAGGCCTGCCAGCTGTTCGCGAGCCCATGAGCCATGCAGATCAACGACCATACGAAACAGAAAATCGCCGCGCCGTATTTGAGCCCGATCACGTCGAGCGCGTAGCCGGCCAGAGGCTGCAGCATGATCGTGCCCTGGAAGGCGCTGGTGATCCACGAGTACTGCTCAGTGGAGATATGAAGTTCCGCGAGAATGGTGGGCGCGGCGACAGAGAGCGTACTGCGCGTGAGGTAGTTGATGACACCGCCCAGCATGACGAGGCCTATTATCCACCACCTCAGTCCGGCGATTTTGCGTTTTGCCATGTTGTTATCGTGACCTTGCGCGGGATTTCCGTGGGCGGGCGTGATGTTGTTTCATTTTGGTCGTGCGCGATTGTTCGATCGGCAGATCGAACGGACCGGCGGGCAACCGCGCGCCGTCGAACAGCGTACAGATCGGGCCGTCCGCCCAGCAATAGCGCACATGCGTCGGCGAAAATTTTATTGGGATCGCCAGCCATACGGCGTCCGCATGGATGCGTGCGGTCGCATACCGGCACGATGCCTGTGTCGGCCCGCACAACTCGAAGCCGATGGGCTCGCCGGCATCGTACGCGACAAGTCCTTTGTCGATATTCGCGAAGTTCACGATAACGGAATTCAGATGTCGGATGGCACGGACCGCGGTCGGCCCGACGGCAACGTCGGTCTCCTTGTAGACGAGACGGCGCGCGGCAAGCGCGAGGCGTCTGCCGACCTCCTCCTTGTTGGCGGGGTGGAGGCCGTAATGGGCTCCGATATCGATGGTCACGGCGAGCGCGGCATTTGTATCGGCCGCCACTGCAGCGCGCTGCGCCTCGCGCAGTTCGGCCCAGCTGGAAGTCTCGGGCTTGACCGGCGCCGGGCCATAGTCGGGCAGTTGTACGATCAGGAACGGCAGATCGCTGCCGAACTTCGCGCGCCAGTCGGTCATCATGCCGGAAAGCAGGTCACGGTATTCGTTCGGTTCGCCGGTATTGGACTCGCCCTGATACCAGGCGACGCCGCGGAACGCGTATGGAGTGAGCGGCGCGATCATGGCGTTGTAGACCATGCCGAGTCCGGCAACCGCTCCCCAAGGTGCGCGGGGAGCTTGGCCGACAGTCGTCGGCACGATCTGATAACGCCATGCGTTGCCCAGCGCAGCCGCTGTGCCGTCCTTGAACCGTATGGCGCGGTTTTCCGCGGGCCCCAGCAGGCCACAGCCGCGATAGGTGCAAAGTATGTTTACCGCGATATGGTTCTCGCCCTTGTGCAGCGTTCCGGCCGGTAGCTTGTAGAGGCGTGCCGTTCCGTATCCGAAGGTGTCGCCGATGAAGGTGCCGTTCACCCAAGTCTCGTCTTCTTCATTGAGGTTGCCGAGCGCCAGCTCCGCGTCCTGCGCGGCTTGGGCGGCGGTGAGCGTCACCGTGGTGCGGAACCACACATTGCCGGTGAAATGCGCGAGCGCCGGAAGGCCCCAGCTCATCCAGTCGCCGAGGCCGGCCGGCGCCGTTTGCCAGTCCACGACATGGGACGAAGGATTCCACGGCTCTGCGCCCACCTGCAGCTTCTGGTGTTCGCGCCACCATCCTTCCAGCACGCTGCCCCAATGCTTAATCCCGGCTTTCGGATCTGCCGCGTAAAGCTTCAGGGCGTCGAGGCCTCCGTCGTAGCCGCCGATCTTGCGTAGCGCGGCATCGCTCATGAAGGTCGTGATGTTTGCGCCATTCCATGCGGAGACGACAAGTCCCATCGGAACATGCTCGGTCCTTTGCAGGTCGTGCCCGAAATAATAGCAGGCCCCGGAAAAGTCGGGGACAGTCGTGGGGCTCGCCACCTGCCATTTGACCGGTACCGGAAAGGTCGCTAGCGGCGCGGCACTGGTGTTCGCGTCCACTGTCATCAGGCGCACCGTGTTGTCCGTGGCCGGCGATGTGACGCTCGCATCCAAGGTATATTTCTGAGCAAGCACCATGTTGGACTGGCCCGAACAGAGCCAGACATCGCCGACGAGGACGTCGTTGACTTTCTCGCTGGCGCCCGAGTCCGTACTTGCCGCGAGGGTGTATGGCCCGCCGGCCTGCATCGCCGGCAGTGTCGCTTCCCAATGTCCCGTGCTGTCCGCCTGTGCCTGTGCCGACGTCTGCGCAATGGACACCGTGACCTTCGCACCCGGCGATGCACTCCCCCAGACGTGAATCGGCTTGTCTCGCTGCAGGACCGCGTGATCCTGGAAGATCACGTTGAGCAGGGGCTCTTGGGCCGAGGCGGGCATCGCGATGGATATCGCGAACGCGCACAGGAATGTTGCGGCGGCATAGCGGATTGCTTCCACGGGGTTCCTCACTGGAATGCTTGGTTCAGGGACGAGATCAACGCAGATGAATATAACGCTGAGCGAAGGTCAGGAAATACGGCCAATTCGGTAACGGCGTGTGACCATGATGATGCTGGCGAAAGGCAATGTCACCCGAAAGCAGCGGCGTGCCCATGGCGGGAAACGTGTCGCTCTCCAGCCCGCTCTTCCCGAGCAGCCGGTAGACCGGTCCGGCGGCCACCGCGGCCATGAACATGCCGTGCGCGTCGACCCAGCCGTCACCGGCATGAGGCGAACCGCCGCTGATGAAGACCGAACGCGGCGCGCACATCGCGATCAGTTCATGTGCGTCGACCGGCAAATCCTTTTCGGTCAGCGGCCCTGCATATTTGAGGAAATTGCCAGCCATCCAATGGTATTCGCCGACGCCGGCAAGGTTTTCCAAGGTTTCGCCAAAGTTACGGCGCAGCAGCTTGGCGCCGCCCGCGCCGGAGGAACTGATGTATCCGATCGCGATACGGGGATCATACGCCATCGCGACGAGTGCCGCCTTGCCGTAGCGCGAATGGCCCTCGATTCCGATTTGCGAACCGTCGACCAGGCGATCGCTCTGGAGGTAGTCGACAGCGCGGCTCGCGCCCCACGCCCAGGCGCGCAACGCTCCCCATTGATCCGGTTTGCGGGGCTGTCCCTTGTTGACCAGCCCGATGATGCCATGAGTCAGGTCTGCGCCATCGTCGGGCTGAACGCTGGTGGGAACATATTTGGCGTAGCCCCAGCCCAAAGCGAGAACTTCTTCTCGCCAATCGGGGCCTTTTTCCATGCGATGGATCATTTGGGCGATTTTTCCGGTCCATGCCAATTCCATGATCACGGGAACCGGGTGTTTCGCATGCGCGGGGACCGTCACGCTTAGCTGAATGTCGACATTCACATACGGGTACGAAGAGTTGTCGACATGGCCGACAATATGCTCGGTGATTACCGGATATTTGCCGACCCTATGCGCGGTCGCGCCGGTTAATTCCCAGCGGACGGCTGGTATTTTGGCGGGAACACGGCCGTAGATGTCGCGATCAAACGCAGCTTCGATCTGTGGACGCCGTTCGTGCCACCATTGCGCCGCTGTTTTAACCGATCGTCCATCGTTCAGACGGAGCGGATCAGGCAGGTCGGGATGGGGATTTGCCCGCGCCTCGTCATAGTTGGCGGCATTGGGTGCCAAGGGATTGTTGCCGTCTGCGCCGGGCCGCAGCGACTTGATGTGCAACAGGTCCATCATGCGCTGATGATCCTGTTCGGCAGTCAAGGCGACTGGCGGCCGCAGCCCGGCAGCCGAGCAAAGAGGAGGTAGCAGGACCGTGAAGAACGATGTCAGCACTGCAGTGCAGCAAATATCACGAAGGCGCATCATCATTGCATCTCACGGAAATTGCAGCGTGGCGCAGTCTGTAGTCTCGGCGTGGAAGAATCCGTCGTGAGCGTTGCTTCGAGTGCCAGCCCGAACATCACGGCAACGTGATAGGGCGTGGCGCCGCCTTCTTTGCTCGCGGACATGCGTCGCACGGCGGGAGAGCGTGCCGTCCGGGGGCGCTCGTCAGGCGCAACCGCAGACATCCTCTGCGGACTTATGATGGGAGATGCTCGCCGATGTTGTGATGTAGGCAACACCAACTGGGCCGCATTTAATGCATTCCTCCTCTTGGTGCCTTTTCCACCCAGGTTCATCGTTTCCCTCGCTTTTTTTGTCACTTCCGAGTCGGCTTGCGGTTGAGCCGAGCGCACGGAAATGGTACCGCTACCATAACAGAATTCAAAAAAGAAAAAACGAAAGGGGAAGGATGCCAGTGCAAAACCTAAATGGTGCGGCGCAGCAGATAATTGGCGCTTTGCAGAAGTTTCTTGTCATTGCTCTGGTCGCTTTCGTTACGGCCGTGCCGACGAAAGGCGCGAATATGAATTTGTTCGACGGCAAAGCCGTCGCGTCGATCGTCTATGACGGGGCAGGCGGCGTTCCAATTGCCAAAGTCGCGAACCTCCTTTCGCACGATCTGACCTCGTTGACCGGACGCAAGCCCGCCGTCACCTCCAGCTTCTCGGGCGTCAGAGGTCCGGCGGTGGTGATCGGGTTGGCCGACTCGCCTGAGATCACCGCCATCCTGAAGGCCAACGACATCAGCACGGCACCGATCGCCGGAAAATGGGAAACCTATGGCCGCGCGGTCGTCCCCGCGCCGTGGAATCCGAAGGAAAAAGCTCTTGTCATTTTCGGTTCCGACACGCGTGGCACGATCTGGGGTGTGATCGACCTGACGCGGGAAATGGGCGTCTCGGCGTGGGAATGGTGGGCGGACGTGAAAATCCGCAAGGTCAATCACATTGCGGTCGACGCTACGCTGACCTATTCGAAGCCGCCATCGGTCAAGTATCGCGGCATCTTCCTCAACGACGAGGAATACGGCCTCTTCCCCTGGGCCTCGAAAACCTACGATCCAAAATTCGGAAATATCGGACCGAAGACCTACGCTCGCATCTACGAACTGATGTGGCGACTCAAGGCCGACACCATCTGGCCTGCAATGCACACGGTGACAAAGGCATTCGATACGGTTCCCGGAAATCCCGAAACGGCGGCCGATTACGCGATTATCCATGCCAGTTCGCATGTCGAGATGATGTTGCGTTCCAATCCGCACGAATGGGATTCCAAGACGATGGGGCCGTACAACTGGCTCACGAACCGGGACGAAATGATCCATTACTGGAAGGGAGCCGTCCAGCAGTGGGGAAAATACGAGAACCTGTACACCGTCGGTCTGCGCGGTGCTGACGACTATCCGATGGCGGGCGTAAAGACGCCCCAGCAAATGGCGGACGTCCTCAATGACGTCATCACCCAGCAGCGGAAAATCCTGACCGATGTGTTGCACAAGCCGGCGGAGGAGGTTCCGCAGATCTTTACGCCCTACAAGGAAGTGCTGCCGGCCTACGACACCGGCCTGATGAAGCTGCCGGGCGACGTCACAATCAACTGGCCGGACGACAATTTTGGCTATATCCGCAGGCTCAGCAACGCACACGAGCGTGAGCGGCCCGGCGGCTCCGGCGTCTACTATCACATCTCCTATTGGGGCGGGCCGATGTCCTATCTTTGGCTGGCCTCGACCGATCCCTCGCTGATGTGGGAGGAAATGACCAAGGCGTATCAATACGACGCCAGACGGATCTGGATTTTGAACGTCGGCGATATCAAGCCCGGCGAATTTCTGACCCAATTTTTCCTGGCGATGGCCTTCGACAGCAAAGCTTTCGACAGCATTTCGAGCGTCCACGCTTATCTGGCCAATTGGGCCGCCGAGACATTCGGATCGGACCATGCCGAGCAGATCGCCGACGTCATGTGGAACTACTACAAGCTCGCCTTCGACCGGAATCCCGAATTCATGGGATGGACCACGTCCTTCCCCGAAACGGCGGTGCAGCAGACCAAATTCAACATGCTGAACTTCGGGGACGAGAACGCGCGGCGTGTCGCGGCCTACCAGTCCATCATGGCGCAGGCCAAGAAACTGATGGCGCAGATGCCGGCAGACCGCAAGGCGGCCTTCTTCCAGCTGGTCCAGTACCCGGTCGATGCCGCGGGTGACATGAACATCCGCCAGCTCGATCTCGACAAGTCGATTACCTACGGCCTCCAGCATCGCGAGAGCGCGAACGTTTACGCGCAGGATGCAAAAAAGGCACAAGATCAGATTTACGCCGATGCGCACTATTACAACGACGTGATGTCGAACGGAAAATGGCGCGGCATGATGGGTTTGCAGCCGCACAATCTGCCGATCTACGAGGCGCCGCATATTCCGAACTGGAGCAGCAACGGCGACAAGACTTGTGCCATCCAGACCGAAGGCGGCGCTTATTATGACGGCGGCGGATGGCCGCCGACCTTGCCGCAGTTCCATCGTGAACTGCAGGGCAGTCGCTATATCGACATCTTCGTAAAGGGGCCGGTTGCAGCCACTTGGACCGCTACGCCCGGCGAACCGTGGATCAAGGTGAGCAGGACAGCGGGCAGCTTTTCGCCCGCCAAGAAGGTCTTCGAGCAGCGCCTGGAAGTGTCGATCGACTGGGCGGTGGCGCCCCCGACGGGCAACGGAGTTGTTACGGTTAAATGCAGCGCGTTTGATCGGCCAATCCCGATTCATGTTCGTCTAGCCTCACCCAACGACGTCAAGGGTGTCTCCTTTATAGAGGCCGATCGGATCGTCTCGATGTATGCGACGCACGCCGACTCGCTCACCGGCGACTGGCAGGTGCTGGACGGTCTTGGACACACGGGCGCCGACCTGCGCACCATGCTCGACATGGTGTCGGTCAATGCGGACGATCTGGCGGCAATTCTGAAGGCTCCAAGCGCAACCTATCACTTCGCTACCGATACCACGAACGATGAGGCCACACTGAGCGTTGTCGCGCTGCCGACCTTGCCGATTACCTCGGACAATGGCGTGCGGGTGGCGGTGTCGATCGACGGCGGCGCGCCGAAGGTGCTTGACTTCGATGCGGCCGAATTTAGCGCTGCATGGCAGCAGCATGTGATGGCGAACGCCGCGGTGAAGAAGATTCACGGTCTGGATTTGAAGCCGGGCACACACACGCTGACGGTCTATGCACTGGATCCTGGCGTTACACTCGACCGATTTGAGGTCGCCTTCACGGGTGCTCCGGTCGCGTACGGGCCGGTGCCGGAAACGAGGATTCTGCAATGAACGATATTTCACGACGTGACTGCATGACACTGGCGCTGGCCGCGACAGCCGCCGGTTCTCTATCCTTCCATGCGGCGGCGGCCGGCAACGAAGACGCGGCAGGCACCGGCGCGGAGTCTCTGAACGGACTCGCCGCGAGCAAGGGGCTTCGTTTCGGGAGCTGTGTCGGAGATGGACCGAGCGGCGCGCCTGGACCCCACACCGCCGAGGACGATGTGCGCGCGAATTCTTTTGCGGACCCCAATATGCGGGCGCTTCTGGTCAGCCAATGCGGCATGCTTGTCCCCGAGAACGAACTCAAATGGTATGCGCTGCGAAAAACGCCGACATCGTTCGACTTCCGACGGGCGGATGTGCTGGTCGATTTCGCGACGCGGCACAAAATGGCGGTCAGAGGCCATACGCTGCTGTGGAACAAGGCCAAGTGGTTCCCGGATTGGGTGGCAAAGTACGACTTTGGCTCGAATCCGCGTGCCGAAGCGGAACGCATGCTGCGCGAACATATCAATACGGTATGCGGGCGCTACAAAGGCCGTATCTTCGCCTATGACGTGATCAATGAAACCATCAATCCGAAAACGGGTGAACTGGAGGACACGGTATTCACGAAATATCTGGGGCCGGATGTCGTTGACATCGCCTTCCACACGGCCCGCGAAGCGGCGCCGCACGCGCAACTCGTCTACAACGATTACATGAGCTGGTCTCCTGGCAATGAAAAACATCGTGCCGCTGTTCTCAAGCTGTTGGAACGTATGCGCAAGAACAATGTACCGATAGACGCGCTAGGTATCCAAAGTCACATCAGCACCGCGGACGTTGATCCGGTCAAGCAGCTTGCGGCCGTACAATCCAAGGAATGGCGCAATTTTCTCGATGAAGTTGTCGGGATGGGGCTCGATCTGGTCATTACCGAGTTCGACGTCAACGACAAGGAATTGCCCGCGGACATAACCATCCGGGACCGCGCGGTCGCCGATTTCGGACGCGCCTATTTCGATCTTATGCTGAGCTATCCGAGGCTCCGATACGTGATGGCCTGGGGCTTGGTCGACAAATATTCCTGGCTGCAAAACACATCGGCGCGTCCCGACGGGCTACCCAAACGGCCGTGTCCTTACGATGACAACTACAAGCCGAAACTACTTCGCAACGCCATGGCCGAGGCTTTCCGTTCGGCGCCCGCGCGGCCTGCGATGGACATAAGACCGGCATAAGAGGGAGGAAGGCATGATAACGGATACCAGTCGACGTCAGGTGCTTGGCGGCGGCGCTGCCGCGATGGCCGTCACAAGTTTGGGAGGGCACGCCTTCGCAGCCAAACGGCACCACGGCGTCAGCACGCAACTCGCAGGCGTGGCGCCCGACTCTCTCAACGGCCTGGCGCGCGCCAAAGGGCTACACTTTGGAAGCTGCATCGGTACCGGCAGCACCAAGGGGGAGCTCGCGCTCTTGCCTCCAGCCGTGCTGGCGAGGCCCCGGCGCCCTGTTTCCTTCGATGATCCGCGCATGCGCGCCCTCATGGTCGAGCAGTGCGGCATCCTCGTGCCCGAGAACGAGCTTAAATGGTATGTGGTGCGGCCGGAACCGGACAAATTCGATTTTCGTCGGGCGGACATTCTGGTCGACTTCGCGACGCGGCATCGGATGGCGGTGCGCGGACACAACCTGTTCTGGAACGCGACGCGATGGATGCCGCGCTGGCAGGACAATTACGACTTCGGTTCACGTCCGGCGACGGCGGCCGAACGCATGCTG
>DAIDUA010000020.1 GCA_027456965.1 Alphaproteobacteria bacterium
GAACGCCCCGCGAGCAGACCGATGGCGGCACTCTCCACATAGCCTTCGACGCCGGTGATCTGCCCGGCGAAGCGCAGGCATGGGCGCGCCTTCAGCCGCAGCTGCGCATCAAGCAGCCGTGGAGAATTGATGAAGGTGTTGCGATGCAGTCCGCCGAGCCGCGCGAAGCCGGCGTTCTCCAAGCCCGGGATCATGCGGAAGATACGCACCTGTTCGCCATGCTTCAGCTTGGTCTGGAAGCCGACCATGTTCCACAGCGTGCCCAGTGCATTGTCCTGGCGCAGCTGCACGACGGCGTAAGGCCGCACGCCGATGCGCTTGTCGCATAGCCCGACCGGCTTCATAGGGCCGAAGCGCAACGTCTCCGCGCCGCGCGAGGCCATCACCTCGATCGGCAGGCAGCCCTCGAAATAAGGCGTGGTCTTTTCCCATTCCTTGAAATCGGTCTTGTCGCCGGCCAGCAGCGCCGTGATGAAGGCGCGATATTGGTCCTCATTCATCGGGCAATTGATGTAATCGGCGCCGTCGCCCTTGTCGTAGCGCGACTGCATCCAGCACACCGACATGTCGACCGACTCGCGGTGTACGACCGGCGCGATGGCGTCGAAGAAGGATAGGGCCTCCTCGCAGGTCAAAGCGCGAATGAAACTCGAGAGCGAAGGCGCGGTGAGCGGTCCGGTGGCGACGATCGTGGAGGCCCAATCGTGCGGCGGCACCTCGATTTCCTCACGGCGGATTTCCACGTTCGGATGCTCCGACAGCGCGTGGGTGATGGCAGCCGAAAAGCCGTGGCGATCCACCGCCAGCGCGCCGCCCGCCGGCAATTTGTGCGCGTCGGCGGCGCGTAGGAGCAGCGAGCCAGAGCGACGCATCTCCTCGTGCAGCAGGCCGACGGCGTTGTTCTCCCAATCGTCGGAGCGCAGCGAATTGGAGCAGACCAGCTCGGCCAGGCCGTCGGTCTGGTGCGCGTCGGTGGGGCGCACCGGTCGCATTTCGTGCAGCACCACGCGCGCGCCAGCTTGGGCCGCCTGCCACGCCGCCTCGCTGCCGGCCAGCCCGCCGCCGATGACGTGAATCCTGTCGTTCAAGTCTGCTCCTTTGCCGAAATCCGGGGGACGGCGCCCATTCGTTTTCAAATTTTTCGAGGGGTATCCCCCCATCCGCATCACTTTTGCATTCCCTACAGGCACAAAACAGCATTTCCGCCGCGCGCGCGGATGAATGAGGGGCGGTGCGGGACGCCGGAGCGTCGCGCAGTGCACGATCCCGCCGCGCGAGCAGCGGGGAGGGTGGCTCGCTCCGCCCTCCCGCACGCGGCATTTCTTTTCGCGCCAGCCTTGTCGGACACCGCCGCCGGCCGAAGCCGGCAACAGAAGGCACGTTCCCTGCCGCCGGGTACGTTCCGCTCCGTCGAACTCGAGTCCGGCGCGTCCGGAAGGGGCACGTCGTCTCGGGCACCCCTTCGCCTCCGACGCAATACCGCCCCCAACTCACATTGAAGACGGTCGACAACGCCCCCTCACGCGCCGGGACATGGCTAATATGTACCAAAAAAGCCACAAATCAAGAGATACGCGACAATTTTACCACATCATCTTGATATCAAAGCATCAATATGATGATGTCTTGATGCTATGAATACCACGAGGACAACCGTCACCTTCGACCCCGATGTGGCCGTGCGCCTGAAGCGCCTGCGCAAGGAGCGTGACTTGGGCCTGAAGGAACTCGTCAACGAAGCGGTCCGCCAAGGCCTGGACGCGATGGAAGCGCCGCTGGAACCGCGCAAGAAGTTTGAGACGCGCGTGTTCGATCTGGGCGAACCGCTGATGAATCTCGATAACGTCGGCGAAGTTCTGGAGCTTCTCGACGAAGAGTATTTCAAGAAAAAACTGTCCTCCCCGTGATCCTGGTCGATGCAAACATCCTGATCTACGCAAGTTCCGCGCGATCTGCTCAACATGACGGCGCGCTGCGGTGGCTGAACGACCAATTGAACGGCACCGGGCGTGTGGGGATACCATGGCGTCCGCCCTGGCGTTTATTCGCGTCACCACAAATCCACGCATCGTTCCAAACACGCTTTCCGCCATGACGGCGTGGAAGCAGGTTTGCGATTGGCTCTCCTGCCCGCCGGTTTGGATACCGCAACCAACAGAGCGGCATGCGGATGTGCTCGGTGAGTTGTTGGCGCTGTCCGGCATGGGCGGCGATCTTGTCATGGATGCTCATCTGGCTGCGCTGGCCATCGAGCACGGATTGACGCTGTGTTCCAATGACGGCGATTTCGCGCGGTTCAAGAAACTGCGGTGGGTGAATCCGCTGGAGTGACCGCCTCAAAAGGTCCGTAGCACATTTCACGATCGTTCGTTGCCGTCCTGGCAGCCTGCTCGTGCATGTTGCCGACGTTCGTATCACCGCAGCCGTCGCATCCGGATCATTACGCCGCCGCAATGACATCGAATTCACCTTATCGATGGGCGAAAATTGCCTGGCGCTCATGAAACTCAGTCTGCGAGCACCTATATCGGGTTCTCCAGAGCACCAGAGCCTCCCTTATTCAGTCCTTCGAAGGGGAATCCTATTCTATGCACGATCTTGATAAAGCGCCGCCGCGAAACGGAGTGCGCCCGCCGTTCGAATGTATCGCCCTGCTTCTGCAGGGAGGCGGAGCGCTCGGCGCCTATCAGGCCGGCGTCTATCAGGGACTATCGGAGGCCAAGCTCCACCCGGACTGGGTCGCCGGAATCTCGATAGGAGCGGTCAACGCGGCCATCATCGCGGGCAATCCGCCGGAGGCCCGCGTGGACCAGTTAAGGGCCTTTTGGGAGCAGATCACCGGTTCGTCCCTCTCGGGCTGGTGGAACGGATTGGTTCCCCAGCTCACCAAAGATGCCGGCGCCCGAGGCGCGCTCAATCAGGTGAACGCGATGGCGACCGTTGCGACCGGGGTTCCCGGCTTCTTCTCTCCGCGCCTGCCGCCGCCATGGTTCCAAGCGCCGGGGTCGCCGGCGGCGACGAGCTATTACGACACCAGCCCGCTCAAGAAGACGCTTGAGCAACTGGTCGATTTCGATCGCATCAACGCCAAGGGCGTACGGCTCAGCGCCGGAGCCGTCAACATACGGACGGGGAATTTCGTCTATTTCGACAATACGACGCACAAGCTCAGGCCGGAACACATATTGGCCAGCGGTGCGCTGCCGCCCGGCCTTCCGGCGGTCGAAATCGACGGTGAACATTATTGGGACGGGGGGCTCGTCTCGAACACGCCGCTGCAATGGGTGCTGGAATACGGGCCGCGCCAGGATACGCTGGCCTTTCAGGTCGATCTTTGGAGCGCCGTCGGAAAATTTCCCCAAAACATGATCGATGTCGCGACGCGCCAGAAGGAAATCACCTTTTCCAGCCGCACGCGCGAAAACACCGACCAGTTCAAGAAGGCGCAGCACATCCGCCATGCGGTGGCCAAGATGCTCGCGGACCTCCCCGATGAGGTGAGGAAGAATCCGCAAGCGAAAGCCCTGCGCACCTTCGCCGACGACAAGGTCTACAGCATCGTGCATCTGATTTATCGGTCCAGGAGTTACGAGCACGATTCCAAGGACTACGAGTTTTCGCGCCTGAGCATGGAAGAACATTGGAAGGCCGGATACGAGGACACCATCGAGACGCTGCGCCATCCGGAGATCTTCCGCCGTCCGGCGGGCGTCGACGGGATCGCCACATTCGACTTCAATACCAGGACCCGTGCGAAAGTACCCACCGAAGGAAACCGCCATGAAGCAAAATGACGTCCGCGAACACGCGTTCGCGATGCCGCTGACAAGTCCGGCCTATCCTCCGGGTCCCTATCGCTTCATGCACCGCGAATTCATGGTGATTTCGTACCGCACCGATCCGGACAAGCTGAGAGCCGTTGTTCCCGAGCCTCTGGAGGTTACGGACCCCATCGTCAAATACGAATTCATCCGGATGCCGGACTCCACCGGCTTCGGCGACTACACCGAGAGCGGCCAGGTCATCCCGGTTTCGTTTGAAGGGCGCAAAGGCAGCTACACGCATTGCATGTTCCTGAACGACCATCCGCCGATCGCCGGCGGCCGCGAACTTTGGGGATTCCCCAAGAAGCTGGCGAGCCCGAAACTCCACGCCCAGATCGACACGCTGGTCGGCACGCTGGATTACGGTCCGGTGCGGGTGGCGACCGGCACGATGGGCTACAAGCACAAACAGGCCGACCTTGCCGCCATCAAGCAGTCCCTGGAGGCGCCGAACTTCCTGCTCAAGATCATTCCGCATGTCGACGGCACGCCGCGGATCTGCGAACTGGTCGAATACCATCTCACGGATATCAATCTGAGAGGCGCCTGGACCGGCCCGGCTGCGCTTTCGCTGGCGCCGCACGCGCTGGCACCCGTCGCCGAACTGCCGGTGCTGGAGGTCGTATCGGCGGTGCACATCGTTGCCGATCTGACGCTGGGGCTCGGCAAAGTCGTCCACGATTATCTGGCTTAAACGATCACCGACAACCGGAAGGAATGTACCATGCGCCTCAAGGACAAGATCGCCGTCGTGACGGGAGCGGCAAGCGGAATCGGCAAGGAGATCGCCTTCACCTTCGCACGCGAAGGGGCGAAAATCGTCATTGCCGATCTCAATCAGAAGGGCGCCGACGCGGCAGCCTCTGAGATTGCGAGCACGGGCGGCCGCGCCATCGGCGTGGCGATGGATGTCACCAATGAAGGGCAGGTCGAGGCGGGCAGGACCAAGGCGATCGCCGCATTCGGCGGGATCGACATCCTGGTCAGCAACGCCGGCATCCAGACCGTCGCACCCCTGGATCAGTTCGAGTTCGTCAAATGGAAGCAACTGCTGGCCATTCATCTCGACGGCGCATTCCTGACCACGCGCGCCGCGCTGCGCGAGATGTACAAGCAGGGTCGCGGCGGCAGCATCATCTATATGGGTTCGGTCCATTCGAAAGAGGCGTCCGTCCTGAAGGCCCCCTACGTCACCGCCAAGCACGGCCTGATCGGTCTTGCCGAGGTGGTCGCCAAGGAAGGCGCCAAGCACGGGGTGCGGGCGAACGTGATTTGTCCCGGGTTCGTGCGCACGCCGCTCGTCGAAAAGCAGATACCGGAACAGGCAAAAGCGCTGGGAATTTCCGAGGCCGACGTCATAAAAAACGTCATGCTGAAGGACACGGTCGACGGGGAATTCACCACGGTTCAGGATGTCGCGGAAACGGCGGTGTTTTTCGCGTCGTTCGGGTCGAACGCGCTGACCGGCCAATCGCTGGTCGTCAGTCACGGCTGGTTCATGCAGTAACTGTCCGCCGCGCCGATGAGGCCCGCGCGCAAATCGGAGCGCCGCCTGTTCGGGCTGCGTCGCCAAGCGATGCGTCCGCGGCCACGAGGCGGTGGGGTATCCGCCGCCGTTTCAGGCCGGCGGCGCGGTCGGGTTGCGTTTTCAGAGCGGGCCCCTACGATCCGCAGCGCCCCCATTGTGAACACGCGATTGATCACGATTTCCAAAGCACGGTTGCTTGATCTTGCCGCCGCCTCTCCGCTGATTGTCTGGTACGCCTTCGCCATCGCCGGCCTGGCGATGCAGATCGGCGGGCAGATCGCGACGTCGACCGACCCGGCCCGGCTCGCGCTGTCGGCCGGCGCCACACTCGCGGCGGCCGCGTTCCTGGGCCTGCAGATCGTGGTGTTCGTCATCCGGCGATTGCCGGTCGGCAAGGCGGAGGGCTGGCGGCCGAGGATTTTGGCCATGTTCGGGGCCAATGCGGCGATCATCTTCCTGGCGCTGCCGCGCGTCGAACTTTCTCCGCTGCTGAACGTCGTTTCGTCCGTGCTAATCATCGGCGGCAGCGTCGGCGCCGTCATCGTCGCAAGCTGGCTCGGCCGCGCGTTCAGCGTGCTGCCGCAGGCGCGTTCACTGGTGACGGAGGGGCCGTATCGTTTCGTCCGTCATCCGCTTTATGTGGCGGAGCAGGTCGCGACCTTCGGGATCATGTGGCAGTTCCAGCAGCCAGGGGCGCTGATGGTAGCGCTGCTCAGCCTTGCCGCGCAATTCCCGCGCATGCATTACGAGGAGCAGATTCTGGCGCAGACCTTTCCGCCCTATCGCGCCTATGTGGAGCGGACCGCCAGGCTCATTCCGGGCGTGTACTGAGGCTGTCGAACCGGACACCGTGTGATATCGTCCCTCAGGACATGGCAGCCGGGGGGTGAGCGGAATGGCCTTTTTCATCGCATCAAAATTATTCTGGCTGGTTTTCGCCCCGAGCCATTTTCTCGCGTTGCTGACGATCGTGGCCGCAATATTGCTGAATACCAGGTTCGATTATATCGGCCGGAAACTTGCCGTTGCCGCGGCCGTTCTTTTCATTGTCCTCGGCATTTTGCCGACGGGCGCTTGGCTGGCGCAGCCGCTTGAGGATCGGTTCACACGACCGGCGTGGCCGTCCCACGTCGACGGAATATTGGTCCTCGGCGGCGGTCTGCACACGCAGATTCTGGTGGCCCGCCGTGCCCCCGCAACGGAACGCAGCGAAGCCCGGCTCGTTTCCGCTTACGAGCTGGCGAGGCGCTATCCGAACGCACGTGTTGTATTCTCCGGCGGCTCGGGCAGGATCGGCGGCGTCGGAGGTGTCGAGGCACAAGCCGCAAAATATATTTTCGGGCAAATGGGACTGGACCCAAGGCGCCTCACGCTGGAAGGCCGGTCGCGCAATACATGGGAAAATGTCCTTTTCTCCAAGAAGCTTGTGAAACCGCGTCCGGGGGACGTATGGGTTCTGGCGACGTCGGCGCTACAGATGCCGCGCGCGATGTACGTTGCCGAGCGCCTGCATTGGAAGATGATCGCCTGGCCGACCGACTACGAGACGGCCCGCAAACAGGCTCATGACTTCACCGACATCCCGGCGAACCTGCGACTGGCGGACGCCGCCTTTCATGAATGGATCGGCCTGCTCGCTTATCGCTGATCTCTGGTCTCCAGGCCGCGTTGAGCCAGGCCTTTACACCTTGATTGTCGCGTAGCGTGCGAACCACGGCGCGGATTGCTCGATCTGTGTCGCCAGCTTCAGCAGCGTGAGTTCGTCGCCGTAAGGCGCCACGAACTGCACGCCGATGGGAAGCCTGTCGTCGTTCCAGTGCAGGGGCAGATTGATCGCTGGCTGTCCGGTGACGTTCTGGATCGCGGTGTATGGCACGTAATCGATCAGCGGCGCGAAGGCCTTCTGCGGATCGCGCTCTTCCATGTCGAGCACGCCGAGCTTCACCGGCGGCGCGCCAAGCGTGGCGGTGAGCCACAGATCGTGGGTCTGATGGAATTTCGCCGCCGTGCGCGCAACCTGGTTGAGCATCATCTTGGCCTGCAGATAGTCACTCGCGCCGATTTTCTTGCCCTGTTCGTAGAGGCCGAGGGTGAGGCCTTCGAGATTGTTGAGCGAGGGCGTTTGCCCGGTCAGCCGGGCGATCAGATCGATGATCGACGCCAGGTTCGCGCACCAGATCGCCATGAAGGCGGGCACCAGCATGCCCTGGTCGAGAGCGGGGGAAGCTTCTTCCACCGTATGTCCGAGATCGGCGCAGAGCTTCGCCGTGCGCTCCACCGCGGCGACGCAATCGGGATGCAGCGCGCTGCCGTCGAGCTTTTTCCTGGCAAAGCCGATGCGCAGGCGCTTGGGCTTGTCTTTCGACGCCTGGAGATAGGACGCGGGGGGCGGCGGCGCACTGTAGGGATCGCCCGGTTCGTAACCCATAGCCGCGTCGAGCGCGGCGGCGGTGTCGCGTACGCTGCGCGAGACGACGAGCTCGATAGACAATCCATCCATGGCGTCGCCTGCGTCGGGCCCGCACGAGACGCGCCCGCGCGATGGCTTCAAGCCGACGAGGCCGCAGCACGACGCGGGAATGCGGATCGATCCGCCGCCGTCATTGGCGTGCGCCAGCGGCACGATGCCGGCGGCCACGGCCGCGGCCGAACCGCCCGACGAGCCGCCGGTCGAATGCGCGAGGTTCCACGGATTGTGCGCCGCGCCGTAGAGCTTGCCTTCCGTCGTCGGAACCAAGCCGAATTCCGGCACATTGGTCTTGCCGAACGGCACGAAGCCCGCTTTGCGGAAACGCGCCATCAGATAGGAATCGTGCGTGGCGGGAAATGCCGGGAAGAAGCCCGCGCCCTGACGCGTCGGCGTGCCCACGGCGTTCAGGAAAATGTCCTTCAACAGGAACGGCACGCCGGTGAACGGTCCCTTGGGCAGGGCGCCCTTCGCGACTTCCCAGGCGCGTTCGTAATCCTTGAAAACGACGGCGTTTAGGACCGGATTGAGCCGTTCGGCACGCGCAATTGCTTCTTCGAGAAGCTCGCTGGGCGTGATCGCCTTGCTGGCAACAAGCTCGGCAAGGCCAAGGCCGTCGGTGCGCCCATATTCGCTGAAGGACATGTTTTCCTCGCCTGTTTACCAAACTCTAGCCGTGGAATTGCGGATTGTCATCGGCCGGAAAGGCGAGCCGCGCAGGAGAAAAACACGCCGCATCGGCAACATCCGCCGCGGTCTCTCCTTAGACA
>DAIDUA010000021.1 GCA_027456965.1 Alphaproteobacteria bacterium
CACATGAACGATGCGCGCGGCCGAGTGGGCGGCTTCGCGGCCGACCGCCAGCGAACCGTCCTTGCGACGGTCGAACGGCGCCCCGAACCTGACCAGATCGTCGATGCGCGCGGGGGCCTCGCGCGCCACCAGCGCCGCGATTTCAGGATCGCAGAGACCGGCGCCGGCCGCGATCGTGTCGGCGGCGTGCGCCTGCCAGCTGTCGCCTTCGCCGACGGAGGCCGCGATGCCGCCTTGCGCCCGGGCGCTCGATCCCGAAACGCCGGGATGGGCGTCGGCGAGCACCAGAGTGGGGAAGGGCGCCAGCTTCAGCGCCGTGAACAGGCCCGCGACGCCGGCGCCCAGGATCAGCGCGCCTTCCGTTTCGATGATGTTGTCGATGTGCAGGCTCATGGCGTTCACGCCGCCGCGCGGCGTGCCTTCTGTGCGCCCACCGCCAGCATGCGCTCGACGGAGGCGCGCGCGCGCGATGCGATGGCCGGATCGACCTTTACTTCCACGGTCATGGTTTGCAGCGAATGCAGGATCTTCGGAAGGGTGATGCGCTTCATGTGCGGGCAGAGATTGCAGGGCCGCACGAATTCAACATCGGGATATTCGACGGCGACGTTGTCGCTCATCGAGCATTCCGTGATCAGTACGACGCGGCGCGGGCGATGCTGGCCGACATAGCTGATCATCCCCGAGGTTGAGCCCGCGAAATCGGCTTCGGCCATCACCTCGGGCGGGCATTCGGGATGGGCCAGCACCACCAGTCCGGGATTAGCTTCGCGATAGGCGCGGATGTCGGCCGGGGTGAAGCGCTCGTGCACTTCGCAATGACCTTTCCAGGCGATGATCTTCACCGCCGTCTGCCTGGCGACGTTCTTCGCAAGATATTCGTCCGGGATCATGACGACCGTATCGACGCCCCATTCCCGCGCGATGTCTTCCACCACCGCCGCGGCGTTGGACGAGGTGCAGCACACATCGCTTTCCGCTTTCACATCCGCCGATGTGTTCACATAGGTGACGACCGGCAGACCGGGATATTTCTGCTTCAGCAGCCGAACGTCCGCGCCGGTGATCGACGACGCCAGCGAGCAGCCGGCTTCGGGATCCGGGATCAGCACCGTCTTGTCCGGCGACAGCACTTTTGAGGTCTCCGCCATGAAATGCACGCCGGCTTGCACGATGACTTTCGCATCGGTCTTCGCGGCTTCGCGGGCCAACTGCAGAGAGTCGCCGACGAAATCGGCCACGCAGTGGAATATCTCCGGCGTCATGTAGTTGTGGGCCAGGATGACCGCGTTCTTTTCACGCTTCAGCGCATTGATGGCATGGACGTAGGGCGCATGGACCGGCCATTCGATCTTCGGGAGGACATGCGCGATCTTGTCGTAAAGCGCGCTTGTCTCGCGAGCGATCTGCGGCGTGTAATCGGGAGCCTGCTGCTGCATGACCATCCATTCCCGTTCGGGGTGCCATATTATACTCTGTTTGAGTATATATATAGGGCGAAAAGACCGGCCTACAAGGGCCGGGCAAACTTAAGTTGTAATGCTACGCATGAGCATAAGGCCGTCAAGTGCAATATTGTCAGAGGGGCCCGCGCGCTCTCGTTCCCAGCCGCAAGCCCGGCGACGGGCGCTCGCGCAGCACCTCGCGGCGGAAACGGAAGAGTTCGGCCGGCCGGCCCCGCGACAGGGCGGAGACCTTGCCCGTTCCCTCCACCAGCCCTTGGCCTTCCACCAGGCGCCGGAAGTTCTGCTTGTGCAGGCGGATGCCGGAAATCGCTTCCACGGTTCTCTGCAATTCCAGAAGCGTGAATGTAGGCGGCATCACCTCGAAAACGACCGGGCGGTATTTCATCTTGCCGCGCAATCGCGCGATGGCCGTGGCCAGGATCCGGCGGTGGTCGAACAGCATGCCGGTGCCCAGCGGTGACATCTGCTTTGCGTTCGCACGTCCGTCGCGCGTGCTCTCCTGCACAAGGCCCGCCTCATAGAGCAGTTCGTAGCGTTCCAGCACTTTTTCTTCGTCCCACGGCAAGCCATCAAACCCGAAGCAAAGACGCATGCGGTCGCGCCGCAGTTCCGCCGTCGGTCCGTCGGGCGCGGCTTTGACAAAGGCCTTGAGGGCGGGCGCGATCACTTCGGCGATGACGGCGGGCTTTTCGTTGCGCCAATCCTCCCATGGACAATAGCGGTACCAGTCCCGCCATAGCGTATCGGGCGCCTTGGTCTCGCCGCTCTGACGGGTCAACGCGAGATAACCGACCGAGACGATGCGCGGCCCTTCGCCGGATTTCATCTCGTGCCGGCCGCGATCGCCGAAGGTGTAAAGCTGTTCCACATAACCAAGGTCGAGATAGGTCTGCTCGCCGACCCATTTGCGCAGTCCGCTTTCCAAAGTGCGGTGCTGCAGCGGATCGAACGGACCAAAGGGCAGGCCGTCGCTGCCGTCTTCCGGATGCCGGACGGTCAGCACGCCCGGTTGTTCTTCCGCGACCGAAACTATGGCCGCCGAAAGGCCAATCGCGACGGCGTGTTGGTCGGCGGGGCTCATAGCTCTGCGAGGGTCAAGGGAAACTCCACCGGGATACCTTCGTCGACCATCCTGCCGGGCCCGATGGCTTCGACGGCGCGCACCATCCGCCCTTCGCGGGCCAGGGACTGGTCCGCCAGCCGGACGAGCAGCCGGTTCGGCGAGGCGTGCGCGGCGCGCGCCCGCATTTCTTGCGCAATCTCGTCTTCGGCACCCGGTCCGGCCCTGTCGCACAGGAGCGCGAAGGTCGCCGCCATGGAGCGGCTGACGCCGGCCCAGCAATGCACCAGCATCGGTTGAGAGGCGTCCCAGTCGCGGCCGAACGCGATCAATTGCGAGATGTGCTTCAGGCCGGGAGGCGCATCGCCGAGCGTGGGATCGGAGATGTCGTTGAGGCTCAGGCGGAGGTGACGCTCGGCAGAGATGCCTTGGGGCGTGTCGATCATGTGTTCAGGCGACAATAGGGTCACCAGATGCGACGGATGGTAGGTGCGGATGCAATCTAGAACGGCGGAGAGCGGAGTCACGAGAATCATGGACATGGCCGCATTGTGCTAGCTCAGCCTTGTGTCGCGCAAAAGTCGGCGATTCGCGCCGCGGCCGGTCGGGTTGCCGCACCCCCTAGCCAGACAGCCGCCGGAAGCGCTCCAGAAACTGGCCCTGGGCCTCGGCCGTGGGAAGCGGCACCAGGCGGGGCGTCTTGAGGGACTTGGGCGGCACGCCGAAATAGCGCCGCGCCTCGGCCGGCTCGAAGCCGGCGAGCTGGGTGGCCTCGTAATAGGCCGAGAGGGTGTCCGCTTTCTTGAACAGCGGCTGCAACGCCGCCGGCGCCTTGGCGGGCAGTCCAAAACGCAGATGAATTGCCGCAAGAAGTTTAAGCTCGAAGCCTTTGTAATCAATGCCGACTGCCGCCTTGAAGGGGCTGATGAGGTCGCCGACAACATACTCCGGCGCGTCATGCAGCAGCGCCATCAGGCGAGCCTCGCGGGCGAGCCTTGGGTTGAGGTCCGCGGTCAGCCTTTCCACCAGGACGCAATGCTGCGCCACCGAGAAGGCATGCTCGCCCTTGGTCTGCCCGTTCCAGCGCGCGACGCGGGCCAGGCCATGGGCGATGTCCTCGATTTCGACGTCGAGCGGCGACGGATCGAGAAGGTCGAGCCTGCGGCCGCTCAGCATCCGTTGCCAGGCGCGGGTAGGCGGGTTTGCCACTGGATACCACTCCTCAGGTCAAAAGCTTTCCGGCAACGAGCAAAAGCACACCGGCGAGGATGTAGCGCAATGCCTTGTCGGGCACACGCGACGCCAGCGCGCTGCCGAAGAAAATACCGGGAAGGGAGCCCGTGAGAAGCGAGCCGAGCAACTGGACGTCGATGTTGCCGAAGAACCAATGGCCCAGACCGGAGACCAGCGTCAGCGGCACGGCATGGGCAATGTCCGAACCCACCAGGCGGGCGACCGGAAGTTCGGGATAAAGCAGGATCAGCGCGGTAACGCCCAGGGCGCCGGCGCCTACCGACGACGCCGTCACCAGCACGCCCAGGACCGTGCCGGTCGCGATGGTGAGCTGCCGCGTGCGGCGTTCGTCGAGCGGACCGACCCGGCGCCTATAAAGAGAGAGGAGCTGCTGCCGGAAGATCAGCGCCGAAGAGGTTGCCAGCAGCGCGACGCCCAGCACTCTGGAAACGATGGCATTGGTGGCGTGGCTTGGAATTCCGAGCCCGTGCAGGGCGAAGAGCGTCACAATCGCGGCCGGGATGCTGCCCGTCGCCAGGCGCCGGACCACGCGCCAGTCGATCGTGTGGTTGAAGCCATGGAAGAACGACCCCGCCGTCTTGGTGGCTGCTGCGTAGAGCAGGTCGGTGCCGACCGCCACGACCGGTTGAATCCCGAACAGCAGGATCAGGATCGGCGTCATCAGCGAGCCGCCACCGACCCCGGTGAGGCCGACCAGCGTGCCGACAAGAAAGCCCGACGCCACATAGCCCAAGGTTAGGGTATGCAGAAAATCCATGCGCCATTTTCCACTAATAAAATATGTAGTAAATTGGAATTCACACAACATACAACGTGAATGCGGACTATTTCATAGCCTGACCGTCGGGACAACCGCAGGCGCTTGGCGGCCTTCAGGCGGCCAGTTTGCGCAGGATCACGCTTCCGGCCTAATAGCCGGCGCCAAACGCGCACAGCAGCCCGAAATCGCCTGGCGCGAGATCGGCGCTGTATTTGTGAAACGCGATGATCGAACCCGCCGAACTGGTGTTGCCGTATTCGTCGAGAACGATCGGCGCTTCGCCAGGTGCCGCGTCGCGCCAGAGCACGCGGTGCGCGATCATCTCGTTCATGTTCAGATTGGCCTGATGGAGCCAGAGCCGCTTCAGCGCGGTGCGCGCCACGGCGTTTTCCGCGAGGTGGGCCAGGATCAATTCCGACACCATCGGGACGACTTCCTTGAAGACCTTGCGGCCTTCCTGCATGAACAGCTTGTCGCGGCTGCCGATGCCTTCCGGCGCGGCGCGGTTCAGAAATCCGAAATTGTTGCGGATATTGTTGGAGAACTTCGTCTTGAGTCTGGTCGAGACGATCTCCCAGCTGTTGCGCCCCTGCGCCGTCTCTGCGCGTTCGACGACGAAAGAAGCCGCCGCGTCGCCAAAGATGAAATGGCTGTCGCGGTCGCGGAAATCCAGGTGGCCGGAGCAGATTTCGGGATTGCAGATCAAGACGGCGCGCGCATGTCCTCTGGCGACCATGTCGGAAGCGGCGTGCAGCGCGAAGGTCGCCGACGCGCAACCGACGTTCATATCGAAGGCAAATCCGTCGATGCCCAACGCGTTCTGGACTTCGATGGCGATGGCCGGATAGGCGCGTTGCGGGTTGGCGCAGCTGACGATCACGACGTCGACATCCCCGGTCTTGCGCTCGGCGGCGGCGAGCGCGTCGCGGGCCGCCGCGACGGCCATCTCGGCAAGGATGGAAATCTGGTCGTTCGGCCGTTCCGGGATGCGCGGGCACATGACGTCCGGATCGAGCACGCCGGTCTTGTCCATGACGTAGCGGCTCTTGATGCCCGATGCCTTGATGATGAAATCGGCAGAGGAGTCCAATAATTGTGCAACTGTGCCGGCCGCGATCGCTTCGGCGTGCGCGGCGTTGTAGCGGCGGACATATTCGTTGAACGCAACGACGAGTTCCGCGTTGGAAATCGATTGGGCGGGCGTGTAAATCCCCGTCCCCGTCATCGCCAATGCGGTCACGACAGCCACCCTTCGTCTTATTTGTGCCAGCCTGAGGCAGGGCCTCCGCGAAGGCAAGCGCAGGGTCCTGCGTCTCAACGCGGCATTTAGGATTGTCCGTTAGGAAAGGGGTATCAGCGCTGCGACATTTTGGTGGGAAATGACGATTTTCACGCAAATACGCCGGCCCGGGTCCGATGGCGCAACTCGCCGGGACGCGGAACCGCGTTTTCCGGCCTCGGGCGTGTTGATGGCGTTTCTTTGCGGTGCCGTGTCTGTTGTCGCCGCGATGACGATCGACCGCAGCGTGTTCGCGGCGGCATGCGTGATCTTGGCGGCGCTGAGTACGGCCGTCGCCATGCTGAACCGGCTCGCCGAGCGCACGGACGAGAGGTTGCTGGCCGGCGACGCGAGCTATCGCGCGTTTTTTGACCACGCGATCGAAGGCATTTTCCGCACGACGCCGGACGGACACTATCTCGACGCCAACGGCGCGCTTGCGGAGATCTACGGCTATCCTTCGCCGGCGGCCCTGAAGAGCGGATTGACCAATATCGCGTCCCAGCTTTACGTCGATCCCAGGCGGCGCGACGACTTCAAGGCCATGATGCAGGCCCACGACCAGGTCAGGAATTTCGTTTCCCAGATCCGGCGCCGGGACGGATCGGTCATCTGGATTTCCGAGAATGCGCGCGCCCTGCGTGATTGGGCGGGCCGCCTGGTCTGCTATGAGGGGACGGTCGAAAACGTCACGGCGAAATTCGAGTCCGAGCGCATGATGCGTGAAGGTCTGCGCAAGGCGGAGGAGGCCAACCGCGCCAAGAGCGCCTTTCTGGCGGCGATGAGCCACGAACTGAAGACGCCGCTGAACGCCGTCATCAGCTTTTCCGAGATCATCAAGAACGAACTGTTCGGTCCGGCCGGGCAGCCGTCCTATAAGACCTACGCCGCCGACATCCACGCCAGCGGCACAAAGCTTTTGTCGATCATCAACGATGTGCTCGATGTCTCGCGCCTCGAAGGCGGCGCGCTCACCATCGATCCGCAGGCCTGCGACGCCGGACATCTGGCGGAGAACGCCGTGGAGGCGGCGCGCCGGCTGACCGGCGACGGCCGTTATGTCGCTGTCGACGTCGCCGGCACGCTGCCGCCTGTTGATGTCGATCCCGGACGGTTGCGTCAGGCCATGACCAACCTCCTGGCCAACGCGCTGAAATTCACGCCGGAAGGCGGATCGGTCTCGGTGCGCGCTTGGCTCGAGAAGTCGGGTGGGGTGAGCATCGCCGTGCGCGACACCGGCATCGGCATGGCGCCGGAAAAGATCGCCGCGGCGCTCGAACCGTTCCGTCAGCTCGATGGTTCCCTGGCGCGCCGATTCGAAGGCGCGGGGCTGGGCCTGTCGATCGCGAAGGCGTTGGTCGAGCTGCATGGCGGCACCCTTGCGATGGAAAGCAAGCCGGGCCGCGGAACCACGGTCACCATAGCCCTTCCGCCGGCCCGGACGCGCCTGCGCGACATGTCGGCCGTGGCCTAGAACGCGGCAACGCGC
>DAIDUA010000022.1 GCA_027456965.1 Alphaproteobacteria bacterium
CGTCTTCCTCGGCCTGTCGGTGAAAGGTGCGCTGACACCGGAGATGGTCAAGACCATGGCCAAGGCGCCGATCATCTTCGCCATGGCCAATCCCCATCCCGAGATCACGCCCGAAGAGGCGAAAGCCGTGCGCCCCGATGCCATCGTGGCGACCGGCCGCAGCGACTATCCCAACCAGGTGAACAACGTCCTTGGCTTCCCCTACATTTTCCGTGGTGCGCTCGACGTCCGCGCCACCACGATCAACGAAGCGATGAAGATCGCCGCGGTTGAGGCGATTGCGGCGCTGGCCCGCGAAGATGTCCCCGACGAAGTGGCGGCGGCCTATCGCGGATCGCGCCCGATGTACGGACCGGACTACATCATCCCCGTGCCCTTCGATCCGCGCCTGATCACCCGCGTGTCGTCCGCGGTCGCCGAGGCGGCGATAAAATCGGGCGTCGCGCGGCGCGAGATCAAGGACATCGAGCATTACCGCGCGCAATTGACCGCGCGGCTCGACCCGTCCGCGATCCTGTTCCACCAGATCACCACCAGCGTGCGCACCAAGCCCAAGCGCGTAGTGTTCGCGGAGGGCGAGGAGGAGTGCGTCATCCGCGCGGCCGCGGCGTTCCAGCACGCCGGCCTCGGCAAGGCCCTGCTGGTGGGACGGACCGAGGTGATCAAGGCCGGCATCCAGCGCGCCGGCCTTGAAGGCGACCTGAATCTCGAAATCCGCGTGCCGCATTCCGCCGCCGACGCGACGGCCTACATCGATGCGCTCTACAAGCGCCTGCAACGCCGCGGCGGCCTCTATCGCGATTGCGTGCGTCTGGTCACCAACGACCGCAACGTCTATGCCGCATCGATGCTGGCAGCCGGCGACGCCGACGCCATGGTCAGCGGCGTCACGCGCAACTACTCCACCGTCCTCAACGACGTGCGCAAGGTTCTCGACGTACCCGCCGGCCAGCGGCCCATCGGCGTGCTGGTCATCTTCGCCAAGGGGAAGGTGATCTTCGTCGCCGACACCAGCGTGCACGAGATGCCAACGTCCGAACAGCTGGCCGACATCGCCGTACAGGCCGCGCGCGTGACCCGCCGCTTCGGCTTCACGCCGCGCGTGGCGATGCTGGCGTCCTCCACCTTCGGCTTTCCGCGCAGCGAACGCAGCGAACGTGTCGTGGAAGCCGTGCACATCCTCGACAAGCGCCAGGTGGATTTCTAATATGACGGCGAAATGTCGGTCGACGTGGCGCTCGACAGCGAGAAGATGGCGCTTTATCCTTTCTGCCGCCTGACCGACACGGCCAATGTGCTGATCATGCCGGCGGTCCATTCCGCCGCGATCTCCACCAAGCTGCTGCAACAGATCGGCGGCGTCAGCATGATGGGACCCTTCCTGGTCGGTCTTGAGAAGTCCGTGCAGATCGTGTCGCTTGGTGCCAAGATGAGCGAGATCTACAACGCCGCCGTCATCGCGGCCCTGTGACGGAAAAATGGACAATCTGACGCGCTTCATGGACGGCATCTGGGACGGCGAGATCGTCCCGGTGCTGACCGACTACATCCGCATCCACAACAAGGCGCCGATGTTCGATCCCGATTGGGAACAACACGGCCATATGGAAAAAGTCGTCGCGCTGTTCGAGACCTGGGCGCGCGCCAAGATCGCCAAGCTGCCCGGCGCCACGCTGGAGGTGGTGCGCGTCAAAGGCCGCACGCCGCTGATCTTCATCGAAATACCGGGCAAGGCAGCCGGCACGGTGCTGCTCTACGGCCATCTCGACAAGCAGCCGGAAATGAAAGGCTGGGCGGAGGGCATGGGACCGTGGACGCCCGTGCTCAAGGACAACAAGCTCTACGGCCGCGGCGGCGCGGACGACGGCTATGCCATGTTCGCCTCCATCTCGGCGCTGCTGGCGCTCGCCGAACAGAAGGTCGACCACGCGCGCTGCGTGATCACCATCGAAGCGGGCGAGGAATCCGGTTCGCCGGACCTGCCCTTCTATATCGAGCATCTGGCGGCGCGCATCGGCACGCCGGACCTGATCGTCTGCCTGGATTCGGGGTGCGGCAATTACGACCAGCTCTGGCTGACCACCAGCCTGCGCGGCATCGCGGCGGGCAAGCTCTCCGTGCGCGTGCTGACCGAAGGCGTGCATTCTGGCGACGCCAGCGGCATCGTGCCCTCCTCCTTCCGCATTCTGCGCGCGCTGCTGTCGCGCATCGAGGACGAGACCACCGGCGCGATGACGCTTTCCGAGTTTTTCGCGCCGGTGCCGGACGAACGCGTCGAACAGGCGCGCGCGGCGTCGCGGATTTTGGGCAACGACGTCTACACCAAGCTGCCGTTTGCGGGCGCCACCAAACCGATGGCGACCACGCCTGTGGAAATGATCCTCAATCGCACCTGGAAGCCCCAGCTGGCGGTCATCGGCATGGAAGGCTATCCGCTGCCGGAACACGCCGGCAATGTGCTGCTGCCTTATTCGGTGGCCAAACTGTCGCTGCGCACGCCGCCGACCTGCGACGCCGAAGCGGCGGTGGCGGCGCTCAAACGTGTGCTGGAAGAGGACCCGCCTTACGGGGCCGAAGTCAGCTTCGAGGCCGAAGCCGGGCAGACGGGCTGGAACGCCCCGAGCCTGGCGTCATGGCTGGAGACCTCGCTGACCAAGGCCTCCGAAAGTCATTTCGGCAAGCCGGTGGCTTACATGGGCGAAGGCGGGTCGATCCCCTTCATGGCCATGCTGGGCAAGAAATTTCCCAAGACCCAGTTCGTGGTGACCGGCGTGCTGGGGCCCCATTCCAACGCCCATGGCCCCAACGAGTTCCTGCACATCCCAACCGCCAAGAAGATTTCGGCCTGTATCGCCAACGTGCTGGCGGATCATGCAGCAGCGCACAAATAGCCCGTGAACACGAAAGCTATCGAGTTCCTGACGCTGTTCGCCTTGCTCGCCGCAACGCTGGCCGTGGGCTTCCTCGCCAGTCAGGTGACCGTGCCGAGCATTCCTGGCTGGTACGCGGGATTGCACAAGCCGAGCTTCAATCCGCCGAATTGGCTCTTCGCGCCAGTTTGGACCACGCTTTACGTGCTGATGGCGGTGGCCGCCTGGCGCGCCTGGCGCAAGGCGGGGGTTCGCCTGCTGGGACTTTATGCCCTGCAGCTCGCCCTCAACGGCGCCTGGTCCTTCATCTTTTTCGGAGCCCACGCCATCGGATTGGCCCTGGCCGAAATCGTCCTGCTGCTGGTCCTGGTCCTCGCCACCATGTGGCGTTTCTGGCGCAAGGACCGGATCGCCGGACTGCTTTTCGTGCCTTATGCCGGCTGGGTCCTGTTTGCCGGGGTACTGAATGCCGCAATCTGGCGGCTGAATGGGTAATTGGTCGCCGATCCGGTTTCGTTCCCGGGGGTTGGGCCAATTTCCCGTGCGGCGTCGGAATTTCACGGCCTTGCGAGCAGCCACCCCCCACCCTATATACCCCTCAGGTGCGGGAAGGGCTTTTTCGGCTCTTTGCCGCCATTTTATGCGTGGGGCGGGCATAAAGGCGCTTTTTCGAAAGGCCTGAGACCTGCTGCCCAAAAGGAAGGAACAGACATGGCTAAAGTGATCGGCATCGACCTCGGCACGACCAATTCGTGCGTAGCGGTCATGGAGGGCTCGGCCCCCAAGGTCATCGAAAATGCGGAGGGTGCGCGAACGACCCCGTCCATCGTCGCCTTCGCCAATGACGGCGAGCGACTCATCGGCCAGCCCGCCAAGCGGCAGGGCGTGACCAATCCCGAATTTACGTTCTTCGCGATCAAGCGTCTGATTGGCCGGCGCTTTGAAGATCCCATGACCCAAAAAGACATCGGCATGGTGCCTTACAAGATCGTCAAAGCCGACAATGGCGACGCCTGGGTGGGAGGCCGCGAGGGCAAGAAATACGCGCCGAGCGAAATCTCGGCCTTTATCCTGCAGAAGATGAAGGAAACCGCCGAGGCCCATCTGGGCGAGAAGGTGACGCAGGCCGTCATCACCGTTCCGGCCTATTTCAACGACGCCCAGCGCCAGGCCACCAAGGACGCCGGCAAGATTGCCGGGCTCGAAGTCCTGCGCATCATCAACGAGCCGACGGCGGCGGCGCTGGCCTACGGCCTCGACAAGAAGCAATCGGGCACCATCGCGGTCTACGACCTGGGCGGCGGCACCTTCGACATCTCCGTGCTGGAAATCGGCGACGGCGTGTTCGAAGTGAAGTCCACCAACGGCGACACCTTCCTCGGTGGCGAAGATTTTGACCAGCGCGTCGTCAATTACCTGGCCGACGAATTCAAGAAAGAGAACGGCATCGATCTGCGCACCGACAGGCTGGCGCTGCAGCGGCTGAAAGACGCGGCTGAAAAGGCGAAGATCGAATTGTCGAGCGCGATGCAGACGGAAGTGAACCTGCCCTTCATCACGGCGGACGCCTCCGGACCCAAGCATCTGACGATCAAGATCACGCGCGCCAAGCTCGAAGCTCTGGTCGACGACCTGATCCAGAAGACGATCGGCCCGGTGAAGCAGGCGCTCAAGGATGCCGGCGTCACCGCCAACCAGATCGACGAAGTGATCCTGGTCGGCGGCATGACGCGCATGCCCAAGGTGCAGGAAATCGTCAAACAGACCTTCGGCAAGGAACCGCACAAGGGCGTCAACCCGGACGAAGTCGTCGCCATCGGCGCGGCCATCCAGGGCGGCGTTCTCAAGGGCGAGGTGAAGGACGTTCTGCTGCTCGACGTGACGCCGCTTTCGCTCGGCATCGAAACGCTGGGCGGCGTGTTCACGCGCCTGATCGACCGCAACACCACGATCCCGACCAAGAAGTCGCAAATCTTCTCAACGGCGGAGGACAACCAGACCGCCGTGACGATCCGCGTCTTCCAGGGCGAACGCGAAATGGCGGTCCACAACAAGCTGCTCGGCCAGTTCGACCTGATGGGCCTTCCTCCGGCGCCGCGCGGCGTGCCGCAGGTGGAGGTCACCTTCGACATCGATGCCAACGGCATCGTCTCCGTCACGGCGAAGGACAAAGCCACCAACAAGGAACAGCAAATCCGCATCCAGGCCTCTGGCGGCCTTTCGGACGCCGACATCAAGAAGATGGTGGCGGAGGCCGAAGCCCATGCGGCGGAAGACAAGAAAACCCGCGCCCTGGCCGAAGCCAAGAACCAGGCCGATGCCCTGGTGCATTCGACCGAGAAGGCGCTCAACGAGCACGGCAGCAAAATCGATGCGGGCGAACGCACCGCCATCGAAGACGCCATGGCTTCGCTGAAGGAAACGATCAAGTCCGAAGACGTGGAGCAGATCCAGCAAAAAACGCAGGCCCTGGCCCAAGCGTCGATGAAACTCGGTGAGGCGATGTACAAGGCGCAGCAGGCGCAGGCCGGCGGCGAAGCTGCCGCTCCCGGCGCGGACGGCGCGGCGCCGAAGGACGACAATGTGGTCGATGCGGAGTTCTCCGAAGTCGACGAGGACAAGAAAAAGGGCTCTGCTTAATTCGGTAGACGGAATGCGGAGATCGGGTGTCGGGAATCGATGACAAGGTCATGTTCATCCGATTTCGGGCTTCCGATTTCTGATTTTGTGAGTCCTTGGGAAAATCATGAGTAAGCGGTGCTATTACGACGTTCTGGGCTGCAAGAAGGGAGCCCCCCCGACCGAGATCAAGGCGGCCTACCGCAAGCTCGCCATGGAGCTGCATCCGGACCGCAATCCGGGCGACCACACCGCCGAGGTCAAGTTCAAGGAAATCAATGAAGCCTATGACATCCTGAAGGATGATCAGCGGCGGGCGGCTTATGACCGCTTCGGCCATGCGGCCTTCGAACAGGGCAACGGCCGTGGCGGTGGCGGCCATCCCTTCGACTTCGCCGCATCCTTCACCGACGTCTTCGATGATCTGTTCGGCGAATTCATGGGCGGTGGAAAACAGCGGCGCCGGCAGCACCGCGGCGGCGATCTCCGATACAATCTCCAGGTCAATCTGGAACAGGCTTTCCACGGCTACCGTGCCGAGATCAAAGTCCCCTCGGCCGTCGCCTGCGAAATCTGCGGCGGCTCGGGAGCGACTCCCGGCAGCCAGGCCGAGCAATGTTCCACCTGCGCCGGCCATGGCAAGGTGCGCGCCACCCAAGGCTTCTTCACCATCGAACGGACCTGCCCGCACTGCCAGGGACGCGGCCGTGTCGTGCGAAACCCCTGCAAGCCCTGCGGCGGCAGCGGCCATGTGCAGAAGGAACGCACGCTTGTCGTCGACATCCCGGCCGGTGTTGAAGAAGGCACCCGCGTGCGGCTTTCGGGCGAAGGCCAGGCCGGCTTCAACGGCGGACCGCCGGGCGATCTGTACGTATTCGTCTCGGTCTCGCAGCACGAAATTTTCCAGCGCGAAGGACACGATCTTTATTGCCATGTGCCGGTGTCGTTCGTGACGGTGGCGCTTGGCGGGGCCATCGAGGTGCCGACGCTGGACGGCGGACGCGCCAAGGTCGTTATCCCCGAAGGCAGTCAATCGGGTCGCCAGTTCCGCTTGCGCGGCAAGGGCATGCCGGTGCTGCGCGGCGGCGGCATGGCCGGCGACCTTTATGTCGAAGTGACGGCTGAAACCCCGGTCAAACTGAGCAAGTTGCAGAAGGAATTGCTGCGCGAATTCGAGAAGGCCAGCGAACCCGCCACGCACCCGCATTCCGCAAGCTTCCTGGGCAAGGTGAAGGAATTCTGGACCAGCGGCGCGAAGGCGTAATGCCTGCGTCGCTGCGCGATCGTTTGCGTTTCCTCGGCCGGTTGGCCGCCAATCCATCGAGCGTTGGCGCCATCGCTCCGTCGAGTGCGAGGCTGGCGCGCGCCATGGCGGCCGAAGCCGATCCCTCGTGCGGCGGACCGGTTTTGGAACTCGGACCGGGAACCGGCGTCGTCACCCAAGCGCTGATCGAGCGCGGCTTTGCGCCGGAGCGGATCACGGCCGTCGAGTACGATACACGGTTCGCCGATCTGTTGCGGACCCGCTTCCCCGCCGTCGCTGTCGTTTACGGCGATGCGTTCGATCTCGTGAAGGTTCGGAGCGGCGAACGTTTCGCCGCGATCGTCTCCAGCCTGCCGCTGCTCAATTTTCCGTTGGCGAAGCGCGAGACTCTGATCGAAGCCGCGCTGTCGCGCCTGTTGCCCGGCGCCTCCTACATACAATTTTCTTATGGCTTCGGTCCGCCCGTCGTTGCGCCCGAAGGAGCATGCGTCGGGCTTGCCGCACGCGTGTGGCGAAATCTTCCGCCGGCGAGGGTGTGGGTGTATCGACATGTGGAAAATAGATGATGCCCGTAGACATCTATCGGTAGTTTCCACTCTGAGCCCATACTCGACGCAGCCCCATTCCGAAAGCTTCCCGGACAAGGTGAAAGAGTTCTGGAACGGCGCCAAGGCGTAATGCCGTCTCTTTTTCTTCCCCCGCCTTGGCGGGGGAAGAAAGAAAGTAGCGGCTTGTGCGTCCATCTCTGCGGCGGTCGCCCGCAGCACATTCGACCCATCACGCAGGCAGCCGCGCCTTCTTTGCGGCGCGCCGTGATCGCCAAGGCCGCGTTGCTTATGCCGGAATGCAATATCGCCGCACCCTCTTGCCGCCGCGCCGCGCGCTTCCCACGTCTTGTATGTTCTTTGATATGGTGAGGAGGAAGAGAAGCGCGTTTGCGTCGCACGCGCTTGAGATGGCCCATTTTGCGCTTCAAATCGGTGCGCGAAGCGACGCGAAAATCACGGCGCCGCAATGCATTAGATCGATTTAGAGGGATTCGAATTCGATTTTTGCGGTCTTCCTTTTGTCAGCCGCCGAAGGCAGGAACGCGAAGGACGGGCCCCCTTCGGCTCGCCATGGACATGGCTTTCCCCTTCCCCCGCCTTCGCCCTGCGGCGTGGCAAGCGCGGGGAAAAAGCCATTCGCTGTTCGCCACACACTATTCGCTGTTTTTCATTCCGCCGCTTTGGCGATGAAATCCGCGTTCTTCAGCACGCGCTCGTCGACATAGGGCAGATAGGCCTTGAAATTGTCGCGGAACATCCCGGCGAGTTTTTTTGCCTGCCTGTCATAAGCGGCCTTGTCCGCCCAGGTGTCGCGTGGGTTCAGGAGCGCCTTGTCGACGCCCGCGACCTCGACCGGAATGCGGAACCCGAACATCGGATCGACGCGCCATTCGGAAGCGGCCAGGGAACCGTTCAGCGCGGCGGCCAGCAGCGCCCGCGTCACCCTGATCGGCATGCGCTTGCCGCCCGCGCCGGCCGGTCCGCCGGTCCAGCCGGTATTAACCAGCCAGCAATCGGCGTCATGCCGGTCGATCAGGTCGCGCAGCAGATTGCCGTAGACCGAAGGATGGCGCGGCATGAACGGTGCGCCGAAACAGGTGGAGAAAGTCGGCTCAGGATCCTTGCCCAGGCCCTTTTCGGTGCCCGCCACCTTGGCGGTGAACCCCGACAGGAAATGGTACATCGCCTGACTGGGCGAGAGTTTTGCAATGGGCGGCAACACGCCGAAGGCGTCTGCCGTGAGCATGATGACATTGCTCGGCGGCGGCGCGCGGCCGGTGTCGCTGGCGTGCGGGATGAATTGGATCGGGTAGGCGGCGCGGGTGTTTTCGGTATGCAGCTCGTCGTCGAGATCGAGCGCGCCCGTTTCGGGATCGCATACCACATTCTCCAGCACCGTGCCGAAACGCTCTGTGGTGGTGAAAATCTCCGGCTCGGCCTCGCGCGACAGGCGAATCACCTTGGCGTAGCAGCCGCCTTCGAAATTGAAGATGCCGTTTTCGCTCCAGCCATGCTCGTCATCCCCGATCAGTGTGCGGCTGGAATCGGCGGAGAGCGTGGTTTTGCCCGTGCCCGAAAGTCCGAAGAAGATGGCGCTCTTGCCGTCCGGTCCCACATTGGCGGAGCAATGCATCGGCAGGACCTGTTTCTGCGGCAACAGGAAATTCAGGATGGTGAAGACCGCCTTCTTCATCTCGCCGGCATAAGAGGTGCCGCCGATGAGCACCTGCTTGCGGGTGAAGTCGAGCGAGATCACGGTCTTGGTGTGGCAGCCATGGATTTTCGGGTCGGCTTCGAAGCCGGGCAGCGCGATAATTGTGAACTCGGGCACAAAACCCGCGAGTTGCTTCGGCTCCGGGCGGATCAGCAGTTGATGGACGAACAAGGAGTGCCAGGCAAATTCCGTGATGACGCGCACGGGCAGGCGATGGCCGAGATCGGCTCCGGCGAAAAGATCCTTGGCGTAGAGTTCGCGCCCTTCGGCATAAGCGAGCATCGCGTCGTGCAGCGCCTTGGCCGCCTCGGGGCTCATTGCCTTGTTGTTGTCCCACCACACGCTGGTGGCCGTCACGCCATCCCGGACGATGAATTTGTCGTTCGGCGAGCGACCGGTATGCTGGCCTGTGATGACGACCAGAGGGCCGTCCTTGGCCAAACGGCCTTCACCGCGGGCGATCGCATGCTCGTACAGCGCGGCTGGCGCAAAATTCCAGTGCACCTTTTTGAGGTTGCGAAAGCCATGGGCCTCCAGACCGAAAGCGCTCGCGTGCCGGCCGACGTCGTGTGACATGTCTCTCCTTTGTCCCTATCGTACGCCGTCGGAGCGACGATAGAAGTGCGACGATTTCGCTTCGAAATCCCGAGGAGGCCGCGCTCGAAGAATATGCTTTTATTCCAATGTTCTAGCTATGACAATTCCGAGGTGGCAGCTATGCTATCGGTAACAGCAAACGACAGCGGCCTTTGGTCGCAAAATTCCTGCGAAGCGCGATGAAATTCTCCGACGAGGAACTGCAACGCTACGCACGACACATCGTCCTGCGCGAAGTTGGAGGCGCGGGGCAAGCGCGCTTGAGCGCGGCGCGCGTCCTTGTGGTGGGAGCCGGCGGCCTGGGTAGCCCGCTGATCCTTTATCTTGCGGCGGCGGGAATCGGCACGCTCGGCATTGTCGATTTCGATTCCGTCAGTCTTTCCAACCTGCAGCGTCAGATCGCACACAGAACCGCCGACATCGGTCGAGCCAAGACCGCTTCTGCCGCCGACGCCGCACTTGCCATAAACCCGCACGTGAAGATTGAAACGCATCAGCTTCGGCTGACGGCCGAGAACGCACTCGATCTCATAAGCCGTTACGACATTGTGGCCGACGGATCCGACAATTTCGCCAGCCGATTCCTGATTGCAGACGCCTGCTTCTTTGCCAGGAGGACGTTGGTCAGTGCGGCAGTCAGCGAATTTTCCGGTCAACTTTCGACCTTCAAGGGACGCCCCTGCTATCGCTGCCTGTTTCCCGAACCGCCGCCGCCGGGCAGCGCTCCTTCGTGCAGCGAAACCGGCGTTCTGGGCGCGGCCGCCGGCGTCATGGGTGCGCTGCAGGCGCTCGAAGTCATTAAGGAGGTCGCTGGAACCGGAGAAAGCATGGCCGGCAAGCTCCTTATTTACGAAGCGTTAGATACTCGCTTCCGTACCGTCACACTCCGCCCAGACCCCGCCTGCAAATTGTGCGGATCACATCCGAGCATCCGCGATCTCTCGCAGCACCGTGGGCAGGTTTAACCGCCGGTTAAAGCCCTCTTTTGCATAATTGCTTCCGGGTCGCATTCCAAAAACGGCCCCAGAGGGGCGCATGGCGAGAGAAATTCATTTCGAGATATTTTCACGCCGAGGCGCCAAGGGCGGCTGGAAACTTGTCGAGGTCAGGTCGGATCGCGACGAGTCGATCAAACTGGCCCAAAAAATGATGGCCGAAGAGGGCGCGACCGGCGTCAAGGTCGTCAAGGAGACCTATGACGACGAGACCGGCGACTATCTCACGCTGAAAATCTTCGAGGACGGCCATAACCGGATGAAGTCCACGCCGGCACAGGAAGATGTGCCGCACACACTGCCCTGTTTCAAGCCGGACGACCTCTACTCCTATCACGCCCGCCAGACGATCATCCGCCTGATCCCGGATTTCCTGGCACGCAACAAGATCACGCTCACCGAACTGAGCCATCGCGCCGACATGCTGGAAAAACTGGAGGCAACCGGCACGCTTCTGCAGCATGCCATCCAGAAGGTCGCCGTGGCACAGGCCGCTTCGACGGCCACGCCCGTCCAGCAGATCATCAAGACTCTCAACGAACTGACGAGCAAGGCCTTCCACCGCGTCTACCGCGATCAGCGCAAGGGCCATTTTCCCGACGTGGAGCTGGGAAAATTCGGTGCCCTGGCATCGAAGCTCGCCGAACAGTCGGACGGCACCTATGTGCTCAACGGCGCCATCGCGCGCTATCTGTACGATACCAAGGGCTGGAATGAGAAGCTCTTACGCCTGCTCTCCTTGATGGAGGAAGCCCCGGCGGAGGGGCCTGGCGGTCCGCTTCTGATTTCGGCGGTCGACTCGATCATCGCCGAGATCTTGAACGGCTCAGCAGCTTTGCACGAACTGATCGGCCCCCGGGATAATCTGGGCGCCGCCCTGATGACCCTCGTGCACCTTTTCCTTGGCAAGGAGGATGGCGAAGAAGGCAGGCAGCAAGGGCTGATCTCGCTGACCAGGTACTTCGCCAGCGACAGCCTGCCCGAGGCGCGCACCGCCATCGCCAACCGGATCACCGCGGAGTTCAAGAGCGTCAAACGGCTCTGCCCCGAATCCCTGTCCGAAGAATTCAAGATGTTGCGCAAGATCGCCAACAGCGTCGTGCTCGGCGTCGGAAAATACTTGAGCCATGAGGACCTGATCGCCGCGTTCACGCTGCGTTCAAAGCGGTTTATCAACCAGGTGACCTTGGGTGAATATCTGGGGGATTCCGCAACCCCGGACGAGAAACTCGAACGCTTGCTGTCTGTCGAGGAAAACATCATCGGCGCGGAAAACAAGCGTCAACTGGCCACGTTCGTCCTTCCGGTCATCACGACGACTACGTTCGATACCCATTTCCAGTCGCCGAAGGTTCCAGTACTGACACGGCTGCAGCGCCTAGCCGCGCTGAACGCGCGCGTGCGGCGTTCCGGCTTCCAGGAAAACCAGCGTACGGAAATCGCCGAGACGCTCGACCGTATCGCCTGCGGCGTGGAGGCCCGCTACCGGCTTTTCGAGTCCATCGACGCCAAGCCCGTGAGCCCCGTTGAAAAGGCCAACATGATCCTGCGCATGTTCACCGCCCAGACTTTCACGGAGCCTAGGCTGGCGGCCAAGGCGCGCGAGCAGATCGTCGGCTATCTGTCGAAGCCCGGCTTCCTTTCCGGCTATATGGACCAGATCGCCAGGAACGGCACCGAGAAGCCCGACGCCGAAGTCGCCAGGGCCGACTTGATGCAGACTCTGGCGAAGATCGGCATCACCTACGACACCGGACTGAAATCCATCGCCGCCTGACGCCGCTCAGTGCGCCGCGTCCCAGTTCTGGGCGGCGCGCGCCTCCACCGTCAGCTTGACACTGAGGGGCACCGCCGGCAGCGACGCCTGTTCCATCACAGAGACCGCGACCGAACATGCCTTCTCAACCTCGGCGTCGACGGCCTCGAACACCAGCTCGTCGTGCACCTGCAACAGCATTCTGGCCTTGAGCTTCGCCTCTGCGAGCGCGTCCGGCATGCGGATCATGGCGCGCCGGATGATGTCGGCGGCCGAGCCCTGGATCGGGGCATTGATCGCGGCGCGCTCGGCGCCGCCACGCATCCCCTGGATCTTCGAATTGATCTCGCGGATATGCACACGCCGGCCGAACAGGGTTTCGACATAGCCGTGCTCGCGGGCAAACGCCTTGGTGGTTTCCATGTAATCGCGGATGCCCGGGAAGCGCTGGAAATATTTCTTGATGTAATCGTCGGCTTCGCCGCGCGCGATGCCGAGCTGGTTGGCGAGCCCGAAGCCCGAAATTCCGTAGACAATGCCGAAATTGATCGCCTTGGCGCGGCGGCGGATTTCCGCCGGCATGCCCTTCACGGGGACGCCGAAGATTTCGGACGCGGTCATGGCATGGATATCGAGGCCTTCGGTGAAGGCCTTCTTCAGCGCCGGAATGTCGGCCATATGCGCCAGGATGCGCAGCTCGATCTGGCTGTAGTCGGCACTGATCAGCTTGGAGCCCTTGGGCGCGACGAAGGCCTGACGGATACGCCGGCCCTCGGCCGTGCGGATCGGGATGTTCTGCAGATTGGGGTCGGTGGAGGCCAGACGGCCGGTGGCCGCGGCGGCCATCGCGAAGGAGGTGTGCACACGGCCGGTCTGCGGATTGATGTAGGTCGGCAGCGCATCGGTATAGGTGCCGCGCAGCTTGGCTAGCTGACGCCAGTCGAGGACCTTCTTGGGAAGATCGTGACCTTGCGCCGCCAGGTCCTCCAACGCGTCGGCATCCGTCGACCAGGCGCCGGTCTTGGTCTTCTTGCCGCCAGGCAGCGAGAATTTTCCGAACAGAATGTCGCCCAGCTGCTTGGGTGAGGCGACGTTGAACGCCTCACCCGCGAGTTTGTGAATTTCGCTTTCGAGCCTGGCCATGTCCGTGGCGAAGTCGTTGGAGAGTTTGCGCAAAAGATCGGGATCGATGGCGATGCCCTCGCGTTCCATCTCGGCCAGGACAGGCGCCAGCGGTCGCTCCAGCGTCTCGTAGACGGTGCGTTTGGACTCCGCGGCCAGCCGGGGCTTCAGGAGCAGCCACAACCTCAGCGTCACGTCCGCGTCTTCGGCAGAGTAGCGCGTGGCTTCTGCGATCGGCACATGGTCGAAGGTGATCTTCTCCTTGCCTTTGCCGGCGACATCGCCGAATGAAATCGGCGTGTGCCCCAGATATTTCTCCGACAGCTCGTCCATGCCGTGACCGTGCAGGCCGGCATCGAGCACATAGGACATCAGCATCGTATCGTCGAACGGAACGACACGGATGCCACGCTGACGGAAGATGAGGTAATCGTATTTCAGGTTCTGGCCAATTTTGAGAACGGTGTCGTCTTCCAGGAGCGGTTTCAGGCGTTTGAGAACATCGCCTTCATTCAACTGCACGATCTTCTCGCCACCGTCGAAGGCAAGTCCATCGCGCGCGACATGTCCGCAGGGGATGTAACAGGCCTCGCCCGGCGTCAGTGCCAGCGACACGCCGCACAATCCCGCCTGCATAGCGTCGAGCGACGTCGTCTCGGTATCGACGCACACCACGGCCGTTTCGCGCGAACGGGCGATCCATTGTTCGAGACGTTCGAGCGTCGTTACCGTTTCATAAGCGTTATGATCGATCGGTTTAAGGATTGCGGCACGGTCGGCAACCGCGCCGACGGCGCCACCGTTGGACGGTTGCGTCGCTTCGGCGACGGGCTTGGCCGGTTCGATCCTGCCGGCGGACTTCTTGGTCTCAACCTGCGCCGCCGGAATGGCATCGGTGTCTTCAACGCCGTAATGCGCGGCAGCCCGCTTGGTGAGCGTGGAAAATTCCATCGCCTTCAGGAAACCGAGCAATTGCGCGGGGTCCGGTTCACGCACGCCGAACACCTCCGGCGTCTGCGTCAGCTTGGCGTGGTCGTCGAGCAACACCAGCTTCTGGGACATGCGCGCGTTGTCCGCATTCGCCAGCAGGGTTTCACGCCGCTTGGGCTGCTTGATCTCGCCGGCCCGCTTGAGCAAGGTTTCGAGATCGCCATAGGTGTTGATGAGTTCCGCGGCCGTCTTCACGCCGATGCCAGGTACGCCAGGTACATTGTCGGCGGAGTCGCCGGCCAGCGCCTGCACCTCCACCACCTTCGACGGCGGAACACCGAACCGTTCGATCACCTCCGCCGAACCGATCTTCTTGTTCTTCATGGTGTCGAGCAGCTGGACCTCACCGTCTTCCACAAGCTGCATCAGGTCCTTGTCGGAGGAGACGATGGTGACCCGCGCGCCGGCCTCGCGCGCCAGCCTCGCGTAAGTGGCGATCAGATCGTCGGCCTCGAAGCCCTTCTCTTCCACACAGGCGACGCCGAAGGCGCGCGTGGCGTCGCGCACAAGCGGGAACTGCGGGATCAGGTCTTCGGGCGGCTCCGGCCGGTTCGCCTTGTACTCGGGATAGATGTCATTGCGGAACGTTTTCTTGCCGGCGTCGAAGATCACGGCCAGATGGGTCGGCTTGTCGCCGTCCTTCATGTCCTCCAGCAGCTTCCACAGCATGTTGCAGTAGCCGGAGACTGCGCCGGTCGGCAGGCCGTCAGATTTGCGCGACAAAGGCGGCAGCGCGTGATAAGCGCGGAAGAGATACCCCGATCCGTCGATCAGATAGAGATGATCGCCCTTCTTCAGCGGGGCGCTCAATGCGCCTCAGCCCCCGCCTTCAGCACGAACCGGCGGTCGCAATAGGGGCATTCGACGAAATCCTCGTCGCCCATTTCGAGGTAGATCTTGGGATGGCCGAGCGCACCGCCACCGCCGTCGCAGGCGACCTTGGTGGTTTCCACTTCAATGATTTCGGGCACTTCCACAGGCATGGCGACACTCTCATAGGAAAGACGGCGGATGATAGCCACCGTGCGCGGCGCTGCAACCTTTGCCGCCGAGCCGGCCGAAGGATAAGTTGCCGACATGGTTCGGCTGACCCGCATCTACACCAAGACCGGCGACAAAGGCGAGACCTCGCTGGGCGACGGCTCCCGCGTCCCCAAGAACGCCTTGCGGGTGGAGGCCTTCGGGACGGTGGACGAGACCAATGCCGCCATCGGGCTGGCGCGGCTCTCCGCCAAGGGCAAGCTGGACCAGATGCTGGCGCGCATCCAGAATGACCTGTTCGATCTTGGCGCCGATCTTTGCGTGCCGGAGGCGACGAACGGCGCCAGGACGCGGCTGCGTGTCGCCGAAACCCAGGTGACCCGGCTGGAGCGCGAGATCGACGTCATGAACAGCCAGTTGAAGGCGCTCGATTCCTTCGTCCTGCCGGGAGGAAGCCCGGTGTCCGCCCACCTGCATCTGGCGCGGGCGGTGGCGCGGCGGGCGGAGCGGCTGATGGTCGAGTTGTCGCAGCGCGAGATGGTCGGCGATACGGCGCTGCGCTACATTAACAGGTTGTCCGACCACCTGTTCGTGGCCAGCCGCTATGCCAACGCCAAGGGCGCGCGCGACGTCTTATGGAAGCCGGGGGCAAATCGCGGAAAAAGCGAATAGAAGCGATACGTCTTCATTCATGTTCGTGCTTGCGACCGAAGATGAAGGCCAGGATCACGCCGATCACCCCCGTCACCGCCCAACCGGGAAGCAACAGCGCCGAGTTGACCCCCTGCGCCAGGAACCCGGGAAGGGTGCTCGCGCACCAAGCCCTGAAAGCATCGACGCTGCTCTTGTCGAACAGAGCCCACACGGCATCCAGCGAGCGCACGCTGATCTGGCCGTGATGTTCCAGCGATGTCACCGCGTCCGCGCCCAGCAGCATCAAGGCGATGACAACCAGCACGAGACTCACAAGACGCATGAACACGAACATAACGTTCGCTCTCCCCCGCGCGGAAAAACCAGCCGAATTGAGCCAGAGGCTAACCAGCACGTTCCGGCATGACAAGAAGATATTAGCCTTCTGTTAACCAACATTCGCGGCGCCGAGGAACGTTGTCGCATTTCTGTCGCGCAGACGCGGAACCGTTTGGTGTCAATTCCAATTTTTTCAGCGGCGCGGATAGGGTATGCCGTCTTTGTGCGCGAACCAGCCGACCTTGCTGTCGATCTGCATGTCGATGTCGGGGTAGGAACAGAAGTCCTCTTCGGAACGCGTGCCGACTTCCAGATACACGGCCACGTTGCCCGATCGGTTGACCAGGTGATGGCCGTTCCCGTCATTTTTGGGAAAGGTGGCGCAATCGCCGGCGCGCAAGATTTCCTCGCCGGCATCGGAGATGAGCGTCACCACGCCCGACAACACATAGACGAACTCGTCTTCGGCGGAGTGCCAGTGGCGCTGGCTCGACCAGTTGTCCGGCGGCAGATGCACGAGATTGACGCCGAACTGGGTCAGGCCGCCGGCATTCCCCAAAGCCTGCTTGATGCGGTCCATGGCGTTTTCGTGGAACGGTGCGGGATAACCGGAGCCTTTGCGCTCGGGTACGGATTTCACATCGATCTTGGGCATGGCAATCCTCCCTTGGCTGCCGGGAGAATAAGACAAAACCGCCCGCGAGACATCTCCCGCGGGCGGCCGATCTGAACGAGATCGCCTTGTTTACTGGCTCGGCTGGCCTTCGCCGTGACCTTCGGCCTGCTGCTTCTTGCTCAGGTCCTCGCCGGTGACTTGGTCGACGACCTTCATCGACAGTCGCACCTTGCCGCGATCGTCGAAGCCGAGAAGCTTCACCTTCACCGCCTGACCTTCCTGCACCACGTCGGTGGTCTTGCCCACGCGCTTGGCCGCCAGTTCCGAGATGTGAACCAGTCCATCCTTCGGCCCGAAGAAGTTCACGAAGGCGCCGAAGTCCATCACCTTGACGACCTTGCCGTCATAAATCTCGCCGATCTCGGGTTCCGCCACGATCGACTTGATCCATTTGAGCGCCGCCTTGATCGACTCGCCGTCGGCGGAGGCGATCTTCACCGTGCCGTCGTCCTCGATGTTGATCTTGGCGCCGGTCTTCTCGACGATTTCGCGGATCACCTTGCCGCCCGAACCGATCACTTCGCGAATCTTGTCGGTCGGAATCTTGATGGTCTCGATGCGCGGCGCGTGTTCGCCGAGTTGATCGCGGCTGTGGCTGATCGCCTTGTTCATCTCGCCCAGAATATGCAGACGGCCGCCCTTCGCCTGATCCAGCGCCACGCGCATGATTTCTTCGGTGATGCCGGCGATCTTGATGTCCATCTGCAGCGAGGTGACACCCATTTCGGTGCCCGCCACTTTGAAGTCCATGTCGCCCAGGTGATCCTCGTCGCCGAGAATGTCGGAAAGCACCGCATAACGGTTGCCCTCCAGGATGAGCCCCATGGCGATGCCGGCGATCGGACGCGTGATCGGCACGCCCGCATCCATCAGCGCCAGCGAAGTGCCGCACACCGTCGCCATCGAGGAGGAACCGTTGGACTCCGTGATCTCGGACACGATGCGCAGCGTGTAGGGGAATTCTTCCTTCTTCGGCAGCATCGGATGGACTGCGCGCCAGGCGAGCTTGCCGTGGCCGATTTCGCGGCGGCCCGGGCCGGACATGCGGCCCGTTTCACCGACCGAATAGGGAGGGAAATTGTAATGCAGCATGAAGTGCTGCTTGTAGGTGCCCTCCAGGCTGTCGACGAACTGCTCGTCTTCGCCGGTGCCGAGCGTGGCCACGACGAAGGCCTGCGTCTCGCCGCGGGTAAACAGCGCCGAGCCGTGGGTCCGGGGAAGAACTCCGACTTCCGCAACAATAGGCCGCACGGTGACCAGATCGCGTCCGTCGATGCGCTTCTTGGTGTCGAGCACCGCATTGCGCATCACATGGGCTTCCAGGTCGTGCATCAAGTGGCCGAACTTGTTCTCCTCCAGCTTGCCTTCGCCGACGAATTCCGCGGCGGCCTTGGCCCGGATTTCCTTGATGCGGTCGCCGCGCACGTGCTTTTCGGGAATCTGGAAGGCCGCCGCGAGATCGGCGCCGACGAAAGCCTTGACGCGCTCGAATATCTCCTTGGTGTCGTCGACGGGAACGTCACGCGGCTCCTTCGCCGCCTTCTCCGCCAGCTTGATGATGCCGTCGATCACCGTCTGCATCTGCTTGTGGCCGAACACGACCGCGCCGAGCATTTCGGCCTCTGAAAGCTCCTGCGCTTCCGATTCCACCATCAGCACGGCGCTGGCCGTGCCGGCGACGACGAGATCGAGCTTGGAGCTCGGCATGGAATCGATTTCGGGGTTGAGCACATATTCGCCGTCGATGAAGCCGACGCGCGCCGCGCCGATCGGGCCCATGAAGGGAATGCCCGAAATGGTCAGCGCCGCCGACGCCGCCACCAGGGCGACGATGTCGGGATCGTTCTCCATGTCATGGCTGAGCACGGTGACGATCACCTGCGTCTCGTTGCGGTAACCGTCGGCGAACAGCGGACGGATGGGGCGGTCGATCAGGCGCGAGGTCAGCGTCTCGCGTTCCGTCGGTCGGCCTTCCCGCTTGAAATAGCCGCCCGGGATCTTGCCTGCGGCGAAGAATTTTTCCTGGTAATTGACGGTCAGGGGAAAGAAATCGATCCCGGGTTTTGGCGCGCGCGCGCCGACAGCAGTGGCCAGCACGACGGTCTCGCCATAGGTGGCGAGGACGGCGCCGTCTGCCTGACGGGCCACGCGGCCTGTCTCGAGCACGAGCTTGCGCCCGCCCCATTCGATTTCCTCACGTACGATCTTGAACATTTTCGGATTCACTTTCCTTCGTTCCCGCAGGCCGGATTGCCGGCGGGGGTTCCTTGAGTCATCTCAAGAATAGATATGCCCGCGCCCGCGGACCATCCGCGGACACGTGCGAATTGCGACGGGTAAGGGGCAGACGCGCTTTCAGCGCCTCAGTCCCAGCCTGCTGATGAGCGCGTCATAGCGCTTTGCGTCGGAGGCTTTGATGTAGTCGAGCAGACGCCGGCGCTGCGACACCATCTTGATGAGGCCGCGGCGCGAGTGGTTGTCTTTGGCGTGCGTCTTGAAATGCTCGGTCAGATTAGTGATGCGCTCGGAGAGCACGGCCACCTGGACTTCGGGCGAACCCGTGTCGCCCGGTTTGGTGGCGTATTCGCCCATAACTTCTTTCTTACGATCTGCCGTGATGGTCATGTACGGTCATCCAGTTCCAAAGTTGAAAACACGAAACGGCCTTAGCTCTCCGGCTTCGAACGCGACCAGTGCAACCGGTTCGCCTTCGCCCGTCGAGCAGAAGACCGTGAGCCCCTGAAGATCGTCGCTGGAAGAAGCGAAATCCGCGATCCGGGCGAACTGCGCCGCTCGGATCAAAATCGGATTGCCGCTGCGTAGGCGAACCGCATCCGGGCCCGTGACGGCCAGCGCCGGGATGCCGTCCAGCGCGGTCGAAATAGGCCTCAAGTGCTCAAAAGCGGCGGGACTATGCATAAAACCCCTCAGGGTTTCCAGCCCAATTGCATCCTCGGCCGAAAAGCCGCCGACCCGGGTACGGCGCAAGGCGGAGACGTGGCCGAAGCAGCCCAGCGCCAGCCCCAGGTCCCGCACCCAAGCCCTGACGTAAGTCCCTTTACTGCAATGCATTTCAAACTCGGCATGGTCCGGATCTGGCTGGCCGAGAAGGCCGACCGTTTTGATGAACACCGTTCGGGGTTCAAGGACCACAGCTTCCCCCTCACGCGCCAAGTCATAGGCCCGTTCCCCGTCCACCTTGATAGCCGAGTAGGACGGAGGGATTTGCTGGATCGGCCCGGTGAAGGCCGGCAAGGCCTGTTCGATCTCTTCCCGGGAGGGGCGTTTGCCGGACGTGGCTGTGACGGCGCCTTCCGCATCATCGGAATCGCGGGCCTCGCCCCAGCGCGCCGTGAAGCGATAAGTCTTCGCGGCGTCCATGGCATAGGCGACGGTCTTGGTTGCCTCGCCCAACGCGATGGCCAGCACGCCCGTTGCCATCGGATCGAGGGTTCCGGCATGGCCCGCCTTCTGGGCGTCGAACACACGTTTGACGATGGCGACCACCTGCGTGGACGTGATGCCCTGTGGCTTGTCGACCACCACCCAGCCGTGGACCAGCGCGCCTTTTTTCTTACGGCCCATCGCCGTCGGTCTTCTTGAGGTCGCGCTGTACCAGCGGCGATTTGAGAATGGTTTCGATCTTCTGTGCCTCGGCGAACGACTTGTCTTCGACGAAACGCAGCTCGGGCGTGAACTTGATCGCGATCATGTGTCCCATCTGCCCGCGCAGATAGGCCTTGTGGCGATTGAGCGCGGCGATGATCTTGTCGGCGTTCTTGCCGCCGAGCGGCTCGCAGAACACCGTGGCGTAGCGCATGTCGCCGGACGGCTTCACCTGTGTGATGGTCACGGACACGCCGACAAGATCGGGATCGCGGATGTCGCCGCGGATCAGAACATCGGACAGCGCATGACGCAGCAGCTCGCCGACCCGCAGCTGGCGCTGCGAAGGACCGAGATTGGCAGGGCGAGGACGGTTGCGGGGCATTTGGATTATTCCATCCCTCCCCCTTCGACGGGCTCAGGGTGAGGGCTTAGGGAAAACCCTCATGCTGAGCTTGTCGAAGCATGAGGGTTGCGATGCGCCTAAAGCGCGCGCTGGATGGTTTCGACCTCGAAGGCTTCGATCACGTCGCCCTTCTGCATGTCCTGATAATTCGCAAAGGCCATGCCGCATTCCTGACCGGTCTGCACTTCGCGCACTTCGTCCTTGAAGCGCTTCAGGGTCGACAGATCGCCTTCGTGGATCACCACGTGGTCGCGGATCAGGCGCACCTTGGCGCCGCGGCGCACCACGCCTTCGGTAACGCGGCAGCCGGCGACCTTGCCGACCTTGGAGATGGTGAACACCTCCAGGATTTCGGCATTGCCGAGGAATTTTTCACGTGTCTCAGGGGCGAGCATTCCCGACAGCGCCGCTTTCACATCGTCCACGACATTGTAGATGATGTTGTAGTAGCGGATATCGACGCCGTCGCGCTTGGCGCGCTCCCGCGCCTGCTTGTCGGCGCGCACGTTAAATCCGATGATTGCCGCTCCACTTGCATGCGCAAGGATCACGTCGCTTTCGGTGATACCGCCGACGCCGGACTGCAGCACCTGTGCAGCCACCTCGTCGGTGCCGAGCTTGACCAGCGCGCCCTGGATGGCTTCTGCGGAACCCTGCACGTCCCCCTTCATGACGAGAGGAAGCAGCCGCTTCTCACCAGCTTCGCGCGTCTTCAGCAACTGGTCGAGCGTCTGGCGCGATACTGCCGCCTGGCGCGTCTCGCGACGCTTGCGGGCACGGTATTCCGTGACTTCGCGAGCGCGCGCGTCGGATTCCACCACGACGAATTCGTCCCCGGCTTCCGGCGCCCCCGACAGACCGAGCACTTCCACCGGCACGGCCGGACCGGCGCTCTGTACCGTTTCGACGCGGTCGTTCTGCAACAGGCGCACGCGGCCCCATTCGGAGCCGGCGACCACAATGTCACCGACCTTCAGCGTACCGCGCTGCACCAGCGCGGTCGCCACCGGCCCGCGGCCGCGGTCGAGCTTGGCTTCGATGATCGCACCCTCAGCCGGACGGTCTGGATTGGCCTTGAGATCAAGTATTTCGGCTTGCAGAAGGATCATGTCCTCCAGCTTCTCGAGATTGGTGCCCTTCTTGGCGGAGACCTCGACGGCGATGGTCTCGCCGCCCAAATCTTCCACCTGGATTTCGTGCTGCAGGAGCTCGGTCTTCACCCGCATCGGATTGGCGTCGCCTTTGTCGATCTTGTTGATCGCGACAATGATCGGCACGTGCGCTGCCTTGGCGTGGGCGCTGGCCTCTACCGTCTGCGGCATGACACCGTCGTCGGCGGCAACAACCAGCACGACGAGGTCGGTCACCTTGGCGCCGCGCGCGCGCATTGCCGTGAAGGCGGCGTGGCCCGGTGTGTCGAGGAAGGTGATCTTCTGGCCGGTCTTCAGCTGCACCTGATAGGCGCCGATATGCTGCGTGATACCACCTGCTTCGCCCGCGACCACGTCGGTCTTGCGCAGCGCGTCGAGCAGAGAGGTCTTGCCGTGGTCGACATGGCCCATGACGGTAACGACAGGCGGCCGCGACTTCAGATTGGTGTCGTCGTCCGATGCACCCTTCAAGCCTGCCAGCACGTCGGATTCGGCGACGCGTTTGACGGTGTGGCCGTATTCGGCGGCGACGAGCTCGGCGGTGTCAGCGTCGATCACGTCGTTCACCGTCGCCATCATGCCATTCTTCATCAGCACCTTGATGACATCGACCGAGCGGCGCGCCATGCGATTGGCGAGTTCCGCCACCGTGATGGTTTCGGGAATGATCACCTCACGCGGACCGACGGGACCGGCGGGTTGTGCCTGCTGACCCTTGTTCAGGCGCTGGAGATGGCGGCGATAGGATGCGACGGAACGCATGCGCTCGTCGTCATCGGACAGCGCCTTGGCCACCGTAAGCTTGCCGCGGCGGCGATTGTCCTCGCCCTTCTTGGGCGCCGCCGGCGCCTTGGCCGGCGTCTTGGCGCCCTTCTTGCTGACGGTCTCTTCTTCTTCCTCAGCGACGAGACGACCGCGGCGCGGGGCTTCGGCAGGGGTCTTGGCCGTGGCAGCGCCGGCGGGTTCGTCCTTCTTTTCGAGGCGGCGTGAGGCTTCTTCCTCCGCGTGCTTGCGCGCCAGTTCGTCGGCGGCTTTGCGGGCTTCCTCTTCGGCCTTGCGCTTGGCGGCGGCGACGCGTTCCTTCTTGAGACGGTCGTCCTCGTCGGCGCGCTTGCGGGCATCTTCTTCAGCACGCTTGCGGGCTTCCACTTCGTGGACGCGCGCATCGGCCAACGCGGCGCCTCGCCGCGCTTTTTCCTCGTCGGTCAGCTGACGCAGCAC
>DAIDUA010000023.1 GCA_027456965.1 Alphaproteobacteria bacterium
TTTCTACACGCCTTATCTTACCGAACCGGACCCCACGGTGCGCTACGCCAGCGGACTGCTGACGCCCGACATCGGCTCGTCGAGTTCCATCGGCTACTTCGTGCGTCTGCCCTATTATTTTTCCATATCGCCGTCGCGGGACGCGACCATCGAACCGATCTTCACGACCACTGGCGGCGATGTGCTGCTGGGCGAATACCGCCAGCGCTGGAGCAACGGCGGCATGTGGCTGCAGGGCAGCATCGCCGAGAACCCGAACGGCGGCTACGGCGGCGAGCAGTCACAAATCTATTCGCATATTTTCGGATCGGGACGCTGGAATCTGTCGCCCGTCTGGCAGACGGGATTCGACACGCAGATCACCTCGAACGACACCTACCTCAAGCGCTACAGCCTTTATCAGTTCGACCGGCTGGTGAACGATCTCTTCATCGCCGGAGAACAGGGCCGCAGCCGCTTTGCGATCACCGGCTATTTCTTTCAGGGACTGAGGGCGTCCGACAACAACCAGACCTTCCCGATCGCCCTGCCGCTGATCGAATACACTTACATCCCGCTGAAGAAATGGCTCGGCGGCCAGTTCCGGATGGACCTGAACAGCGTGGCGTTGTCGCGTGACGTCGGCGCCAATGACCAGCGGATGACGGCCGAGGCGCGCTGGCGCCTGCCCATCGTGGCGAGCGACGGCGAACTGTGGACGCTGCAACTCGACGCGCGCGGCGATCTCTATCACACCGACACGCCCACGCCGTTGCCGTCGGACAGTCACTTCATCACCCGCGGCCTGCCCTATGCGGCGCTGGACTGGCGCTGGCCGTTCATCGCGACCGGGAAGAGCGGCAGAGCGGTCATCCTGGAGCCCATCGCCCAGATCGTGCTGGCGCCTTACGGCGGCAATCCCGTCGGCATTCCCAACGAAGACAGCCTGAATCTGGAACTCGACGAGAACAATATTTTCAGCTTCGACCAGGTGCCTGGATACGATCTGGCCGCGCCCGGGCCGCGGGCCAATTTCGGCTTGCGCGCCGAGTCGCGCTTTGGCTCGGGCTACGTCGAAGGACTGCTGGGGCAGACCTTCCGGTTGAAATCCGACCCGGTATTCGCCGCCGACACCGGACTGACCGGAACCGCATCCGACGTGGTCGGCCGCTTCAGTATTAAATTTCCCCCATTCCTGGACCTGACGCAGCGCTTTGACATCGACGAGGGGACGGGGACGGTGCGGCGAAATGAAGTTTACCTTACCGGCACGTACGGCCGATCGAGTACCCAGATCAGCTACGTGCAGCTCAGCCAGATGCTGGATTTGCCGGCTCGCGAGGAAGTCAACGCGCAGGCGGACATCAATTTCTACGAGAATTGGCAGGCTTTCGCGGCCATTCGCCGCGATTTGATCGCCCAGCAGACGCTCGATAACGAGTTCGGTCTGGGCTACGAGGACGAATGTCTGGCCTTTTCCATCGCCTATCGCCGGAAATACACCAGCGATCGCGACCTGCCCCCCTCGACCTCGATCATCCTGCGCCTTAACCTGAAGACCACGGACGAGCCGATCCGGCCGTTCAGCTTGTTTCCGCAGGATGTGTTCTCGTATACCCGTCCTTGAACGGAAGCGGAAATTGCTTATTCTGCACCGCCGGTTAAGGGTAAGCCATCGCGGCGGGGCTTAGTGATTGGGAACTTGCCTTGGTAATGCTGCGTAAGACCTGTTCGGCCCTGGCAGCCGTTTTGACCGCCATCGCGTTGAGCGCGAGCGCGCCCGCTATTGCTGCGGGGCCGCAGCGCGATGCGCTGGTGACGCCCGCCCCGGCCACGGCCGACCAGGCGGCCTCGACGGAGGCGTCCCAGCCGGCTCCACCGACGGACGGCATGACCCAGCAGGCGGCGGTCACCCCGCCCCCCGTCGACACGACCCATTATCAGGACGACATCGTCGCGCTCGTCAACGACAAGCCGATCTCCGCCTACGACCTGCATCAGCGCATGGCGCTGGTGATGACGACATCGAACCTCCCGGACAATCCCGAGATCAAGAAGAAGATTCGGCAGCAGGTGCTCGAACAGCTCGAAACCGAGATGCTGCAACGTCAGGAAGCGCTGAAGAACGACATCACGGTGTCGTCTGTCGAAGTCGACAAGGATATCCAGGACATCCTGACGTCCAACCACATGACGATGGACCAGCTCAAGGAGGTGCTCGCCCGCGGCCATGTGAACATCGCGACGCTGCGCGCGCAGATCGCCGCCCAGCTCCTCTGGCAGAAGGCCGTCTCCGAGGAATATGCGGGCCGCGTGCATATCACCCCGGAAGCGGTCGATGCCGAAATGGCGCGTATCGCCGAGGGCCAGCACAAGGTGCATTACGTCGTGTCGGAAATCTTCCTGCCGGTCGATGCGCCGGAACAGGACGGCAAGGTCCTCAAGGACGCGCAGAATCTGGAAACCCAGATACAGGCCGGTGCGCCGTTCCAGGCGGTCGCGAGACAATTCAGCCAGAGCCCGTCGGCGGCCGAAGGCGGAGATATCGGCCTCGTCTATGACGGCCAACTCGCGCCGGAACTGACGGCAGAGCTGGAGAAAATGAAGCCGGGCGATATTTCGCCGCCGATCCGTTCGATCGGCGGGTATTACATCCTGCTGTTGCGCCAAAGGCTGGAGCCGGTCGGTACCAAGATTCCCGACGCGCAGGCGCAGCCGGCGACGGCGCCGACGTCGCTGCCTCTGGCGCGCATCCTGCTGCCGCTGCCGCCCAACACACCCAAGCCGATGGTCGAAAACGCCCTGAAGATCGCTCTGGCCATCCGTTCGCACATCACCACCTGCGATGTCGCAAAAAAGCTGGCACAGGAGGTCAAGGGTTCGATGTATTTTCCCCTTGGCGACATGAAGCTGGCTGATCTGAGCCCCCAGATCAGGGACGCGGTGCTGAAAACCGAGCCCGGAGGCACGGCCGATCCTTTCCAGTCTGCGGCCGGCGTCGAGCTGTTCGTGCGCTGCGATAAGGCCATTCCCAAGATCGAGGCATTTCAGATGCCGACGCGGGACCAGATCGAACAGCAGCTTTTCGAGGAACAGATCAGCGCGTTGGCACGTCGTTACAACCGCGATCTCAAAAGAAATGCCGATATCGAACTCCGCTGAGGCGGACGCGGCGCCAATTCTCGTTACCATGGGCGAACCGGCCGGCATAGGACCGGAAGTGGCGGTGGCCGCGTTTGAACAGCTCGGCGGACAAATCGGCAAACGGCCGCTGCGCCTCGTCGGCGACGCCGACATGCTCGGCGGCTGCGGCGCGCTTCCGCGCGATGCGATAGTCCCGACCAGGGCTCGGGCCATGCGCGCGCCCGGTCGCCCCGATGCGAAGAACGCGGCTGCGACGGTCGAGGCGATCACGCTCGCCGTCGGCCTGGCCATGAAGGGCGAAGCCGCCGCCGTCGTCACGGCACCGATCAACAAGGCCGCGCTGATGCAGACCGTGTTCCGCTTTCCCGGACACACGGATTACCTCGCGCATCTGACGGGCGCGCCGCGCGCCGTGATGATGCTGGCGAGCGACGCCCTGCGGGTGGTCCCGCTGACCGTCCACATTCCGATCGCCGACGTGCCGCGGGCCATCGACGCCGCGTCGATCATCGAGACCGCGGAGATCACGCTGGCCGCCCTGAAGCGGGATTTCGCGGTCGCCGGACCGCGGCTGGCGGTCGCGGGTCTCAATCCGCATGCGGGCGAAGACGGCGTCCTGGGCCGCGAAGAAACGGATATCATCGCGCCCGCCATCGCCGAATTGAGGCGGCGCGGCCACATCGTCCTCGGTCCGCTGCCGTCCGACACCATGTTTCACGCGGAAGCGCGCGCCCGTTACGACGCGGCGTTGTGCATGTATCACGACCAGGCCTTGATCCCGATCAAGACGCTGTCCTTCTGGCAGGGCGTGAATGTGACGCTGGGTCTTCCTATCATCCGAACCTCGCCGGATCACGGCACCGGATTCGACATTGCCGGCAAGGGCCTTGCCGATCCGCGCAGCATGATCGCCGCCATCAGAATGGCCGCGACGATGGCCGATGCCCGAGCCAGATAACCTGCCGCCGCTGCGCGCGGTGATCGCTGCGCACGGGCTTTCCGCGAAAAAATCGCTTGGGCAGAATTTTCTCCTCGACCTCAATCTCACGCGCCGCATCGCGCGTTCTGCACAGATGCAGGGCGCCCAGGTCTACGAGGTGGGGCCGGGCCCCGGCGGCCTGACGCGCGCGCTGCTGGCGGAGGGCGCCGCGCGCGTGCTCGCGGTCGAGCGCGATGAGCGCTGTCTCGGCGCCTTGGCGGAGATCGCGGCAGCCTATCCCGGCCAATTGGACGTTGTGCCGGCCGATGCGATGTCGATCGACGAAGCGAAGCTGCTTGGCGAGCGCGGCATCGTCGGTCCGGTGCACATCGCCGCCAACCTTCCCTACAACATCGGCACCGCTCTGCTGGTGAAATGGCTGACGGGCGACGCATGGCCGCCCTTCTGGAAGAGTCTGACGCTGATGTTCCAGCGCGAGGTGGCGGACCGCATCGTCGCCAAGCCCGGCACGCCCGCTTTCGGGCGATTGTCGGTGCTCGCGCAATGGCGTGCACAACCCAAAATCCTGTTCGACGTGTCGCGCAGCGCCTTCGTGCCGCCGCCGAAGGTGACGTCGGCCGTCCTGCACATTGTTCCCTTGGACGAGCCCGTCGCGCCGGCGCGCCTGGAGGATCTTGAGGCGGTGACGGCCGCCGCGTTCGGCCAGCGCCGAAAGATGCTGCGCCAAAGCCTCAAGACCCTGGCGCCGGACGCGGAGGTGATGCTTCGCGACGCCGGCATCGATCCCACCGAAAGGCCCGAGCGCCTCTCGGTCGCCCAATTCGCCAGCCTGGCGCGCGCCTGGTCTGCGCGTCGCTGAACGCGTCCGGGCGCTGATAACGCTAACACCTGCAACGCAGCCAAGCAGCGATCCATCGCGCCGTGAAGTTGCGCTCGGAAACTTCACATGACGTAACGGAAATGGGCGGCGTATCAATTGCGGCCGCGTTGAAAGCGCAATGCTGCACGTGCGAGAGTGAGATTCCACAGAGGGAATTTTGCATGCGCAGTCAGGCCATTGTCGCCTTCGGATCACCGTTGCAAGAAATTGAGGCACCCACGCCTGTTCCGCAGGGCACCGAGGTGTTGATCAAGGTTGCGCATTGCGGCGTATGCCACAGCGATGTGCACATTCACGACGGTTATTTCGATCTCGGCGCAGGCAACAGGCTCGAGATGGGATCGCTGACGCTGCCGCACACGCTGGGCCACGAGATCGAAGGCGAAGTCGTGGCGCTCGGGCCGAACGTGCGCGGCGTCAAGAGCGGCGACCGGCGTGCGGTCTATCCCTGGATCGGCTGCGGCGAGTGCGCGGCCTGCCGCCGCGGCGAGGAAAATCTCTGCGGCAAGCCGCGCCAGCTCGGTTGTTCGCCCAATGCCGCCGGCGGCTATGCCACGCATGTCGTGGTGCCGCATCCGAAATATCTGCTCGACTACGGCGCCGCCTCGCCTGCGCTTGCCGGCACCTATATGTGCTCGGGCCTGACCGCCTTCTCCGCCATGCGGAAAGTGGGAATGCTCGCGACCGGCGAAGAAGTGGTCGTGCTCGGCTGTGGCGGCGTCGGCATGATGGCCATCGAGTTCGCCAAGGTGCTGTTCGGCAAGGGTCCCATCGCCGCCGACATCGACGACGGCCGCCTCGACGCGGCGAAAATGGCCGGTGCCGGCGCCACCTACAACATCAGGACTCCCGGCATCGCCAAGCAGCTGACGAAGGATACCAATGGCGGCGCCTATGCCGTCGTGGATTTCGTCGGCTCGGAAGAAAGCTTCAAATTCGCCAACGCGACGGTGCGCAAGGGCGGACGAATCGTCATGGTCGGGCTATTCGGCGGTGCCATGAGCATGCCGCTGCCGATGATCCCGCTGCGCGCGCTTACCATTGCCGGGTCCTATGTCGGCACGCTGACGGAGGCCGAGGAGATGATGGCGCTGGTGCGGGCCCGGCAGATCGAACCCATTCCGGTGGCGACCCGCCCGCTGGCGCTGGCCTCGCGTACGCTCGACGATCTGCGCCACGGCAAGATCACGGGACGGGTGGTGCTGAAGCCTTAATCGCCGCGCATCAGGGTTTCGACGAACGCCGGTATGCCCGGCTGCCGGGCGCGCTTCAGCCGCTCCGCTTCCAGGATCGTTTCCACCTGGGCCTGGGCGCGCACGATGTCGTCGTTGACGATGACATAATCGTATTCCGCCCAATGGCTGATCTCGTCGTTGGCCTTGGCCATGCGGCGCGCGACGACCTCCGCCGAGTCCTGGGCGCGTGCGCGCAAACGGCGCTCCAGTTCCTCGCGCGACGGCGGCAGGACGAAAATCGTGACGACGTCCTCGCGCACCTGCTGGCGAAGCTGCTGCGTGCCCTGCCAGTCGATGTCGAACAGCACGTCTCGGCCGGCGGCGAGCGCCTCCAGCACCGGCCGTTTGGGCGTGCCGTAATGGCGGCCGAAAACCATGGCGTGCTCCAGGAACTCCCCCGCTTTCGCCATGAGCTGGAACTTTTCGTCGTCGACGAAGAAATAATCGCGCGCCTCGACCTCGGCCGGCCTCTTGGGCCGCGTCGTCGCCGATACGCTCATCGTCACGTGACCGTCGGATTCCAGCAGTCGGCGCGACAGCGTCGTCTTGCCCGCGCCCGACGGCGAGGACAGCACCAGCATCAGGCCGCGGCGTTTGATCTGCAGGCTCATTCGACGTTCTGCGCCTGCTCGCGGAATTGATCAATCACCGCCTTGAGATCGAGACCGATGCGCGTCAGCGCGATATCCGACGATTTCGAGCACAGCGTATTGGCTTCGCGGTTGAACTCCTGCGATAGGAAATCGAGCTTGCGTCCGATCGCCTCGCCGGAGGAAAGCAGCCGCCGCGCCTCGCCGACATGGGCCGACAGCCGGTCGAGTTCCTCGCGGATGTCCGCGCGCACGGCCAGCAGCGCGATTTCCTGTTCCAGGCGTTCCGCCGACACAGTACCAGGCGCCACCAGGTCGGCGATCTGCTGGGCCAGCCGGGCGCGCAGGGCCTCGGGCTGAGCGGCGGCGGCGGCACCGGCGGCGGCCGTCAACCTTGCGATCTCGGTGATCTGCGCGTCGAGCACGACGGCCAGCTTCGCACCTTCGGTAGCACGGGCGCGGGCCAAGGCGTCGAATGCGGCCGCCAGGCTTTCGAGGATGGACGCGTCGCGGCCGGCGCGGGCACGCGAATCCATTTCCATGCTTTCGTCCTGGACGATCACCCCCTTGAGCGCCAGCAGGCCGTCGATGCTGGCCTGACGCAGTCCGGTTTCCGCGGCGACTTCCTTGGCGATCTTCACGGCCGAGGCCAGCGCGGCGGCATCGATGCGCCGGCCGCGTTCGCTTGCCGCGGATTCGTGGGTCAGAACGACCTGGATATTGCCGCGCTTGAAGCGGTCGGCGGCCAGCACGCGCGCGGGCGGTTCGATGCCGTCGAAACCCGGCGGCAGACGCAGACGCAGATCGAGGCCGCGGCCGTTCACGCTCTTGGCTTCCCAGCGCCAACGCGCGCCGTCGCGACTGCCATGCGCTTCGGCAAAGCCGGTCATGCTGACAAGGGCCATGGGCGACTCCGAAAGAGCGCAGAACTTACCGCCACAAACGACCGTCTGTCATCCCGGCAGCGAAGCGGCGCTACTTCTTCAGCTCTTTTTCGATCTTGCGCCATTTGGCGACATTCTTGGCCTGCTCCGCGGCGGTGGCGGCGAAGACGTGGCCGCCGGTACCGTCGGCGACGAAGTAGAGATCCTTGCTGTCGTCCGGGTTAAGCACGGCCTCTATGGAGTCCTTGCCGGGATTGCAGATCGGCTGCGGCGGCAGGCCGGCGATTGCGTAGGTGTTGTAGGGCGTCGGCTTCTCGATCTCGCTCTCGCGGATGCCGCGGCCGAGCGGATAGCCCTTGGTGATCCCGTAGATGATGGTCGGATCGGATTGCAGCTTCATGCCCAGACGCAGCCGGTTGATGAACACCGAGGCGATATGGCGGCGCTCCTGCGGAATCGCGCTCTCCTTCTCCACGATGGACGCGAGGATCACGGCATCTTCCTTGGTCTTGAACGGCAGGTTCGGCGCGCGCTTGGGCCACAGCCTGTCCAGCAGGTCGCGTTGGGCCTCCTCCATCTTCCGGAGGATGTCGACGCGCGTCGTGCCGCGCACGAAGAGATAGGTCTCGGGCAGCAGCGAGCCTTCCCGCGGCACCGGCCCGGCATTGCCGGTGAGCACCGTATCCGCCTGCACCAGATCGTAGGCCATCTGGCTCGTCAGTCCTTCGGCCACGGTCAGCTTGTGCTCGATCGAGTGACCCGCGATCAGGATGTTCATGATGTCGTACATGCTGGCGTGGCTGGGGATCGCGTACTCGCCCGCCTTCAGTTCCGAGGTCTCGCCGTGCAGGCGCACGCCGATCTTGAACAAACCGGGCTTCAGCACCACGCCGGCAGCGGACAACGCCTGCGCCACGCCGTTGAGACCGACGCCGCTGTTGATGAGGATCACCGTTTCGCTGCCGTGCGGCGCCGCCGGCCCTGGTGCGGCAAAGCCCGCATAGACCCACTCGACCACGCCCGCTGACAGAAGGACGAGCGCAACCGCCAGCGCAATGAATTTTCTCATGCTTGACCTTCAAGTCCCCGCCGCGAGGAGCATTTCACGCCGGTTAGCGCGCGGATGTAAAGAGCAGCGACGCGTTGGTGCCGCCGAACCCGAAAGAGTTCGAAAGTGCGACGTTAACCTCGCGTTTCCGCGGCTTGTGCGGCACCAGGTCGAGCCTGGTCTCGCCGTCCGGAACGTCGAGATTAAGGGTGGGCGGTACGATGCCGTCGCGCATGGCGAGAATGCAGAAGATGGCTTCAACCGCGCCCGCCGCGCCCAGAAGGTGGCCGATGGCGGATTTGGTCGAGGACATGGAAACCTTCGACGCCGCATCGCCGAGGAACCGCTCGACCGCCCGCGCCTCGATCCAGTCGGCCATGGTGGAGGTGCCGTGGGCGTTGACGTAATCGATGTCCGACGGCGAAAGCCCGGCGCGCTTGAGGGCCATCTGCATCGCCCGGAAGCCGCCGTCGCCGTCTTCCGCCGGGGCGGTGATGTGATAGGCGTCGCCGGACAGGCCGTAGCCTTTCACTTCCGCATAGATCTTCGCGCCGCGCGCCTTGGCGTGTTCGTATTCTTCCAGCATGACGATGCCGGCGCCCTCGCCCATCACGAAGCCGTCGCGGTCCTTGTCGTAGGGCCGCGACGCCTTTTCCGGCGTGTCGTTGAAGGCGGTCGACAGTGCGCGGCAAGCGTTGAATCCGGCGATGCCGAGCGGACAAATCGCCGCCTCCGCGCCGCCCGCCAGCATCACGTCCGCGTCGTCAAGCGTGATCATCCGCGCCGCGTCGCCGATGGCGTGTGCGCCCGTCGCGCAGGCCGTCACGACGGCATGGTTCGGTCCCTTGTAGCCGTAGCGAATCGACGCGTAACCGGAAACGAGATTGATCAGCCGTCCCGGAATGAAGAACGGCGAGATCTTCCGCGGCCCCTTCTCGTGCAGCAGAATCGCGCCTTGCTCGATGCCGGCGAGACCGCCGATGCCCGAGCCGATGAGCACGCCGGTGCGGCAGCGCTCGTCCTCGGTCTTGGGCTCCCAACCGGAATCGGTCACCGCCTGCTGCGCGGCCGCCAGGCCGAAGACGATGAAATCGTCCATCCGCCGCTGCTCTTTGGGATCGACCCAGGCGTCCGCATTGAAGGTTCCGTTGGAACCGTCGCCGCGGACGAGCTCGCCGCCGATCTTCGTCGCCAGATCGGTCGTGGGAAACCGCGCGATCGCGCGAATGCCCGACCTTCCGGCGAGCAGACGCGACCACGTTTCCTCGACGCCACAGGCTAGCGGCGTGACAAGTCCCAACCCCGTAACAACGACTCTGCGCATCGCGGACGGGATCCCGGCGGACCTTAAGCTTGCGCTTTGTCGATGTACTTGACGGCGTCGCCGACGGTGACGATGGACTCCGCCGCGTCGTCGGGGATTTCGATGCCGAATTCCTCTTCAAACGCCATCACCAGCTCGACTGTGTCCAAGCTGTCGGCGCCGAGGTCTTCAATGAACGACGCGGTGTCAGTGACCTTGTCCGCATCCACATTGAGATGCTCGACGACGATCTTCTTCACGCGTTCGGCAGTATCGCTCATGGGTTTTTACGCCTCTCCTTGTCATCTACCGCCGCGCCTGTGTTTGCTTCGGCCCGCGGCATGGGCCCTCACTGCAAATACGTCTAGTGGGGGTTGGCGGTTTCGTAACATAAACTTTTCCGTCCCGCCACCAGAGCGTAACTCATTGAAATTACGACGAAATCATACACATCCCGCCGTTCACGCTCAAAGTCTGACCGGTGACATAGCCGGCTTCGTTGCTGGCCAGATAGACCACGGCGACCGCGATGTCTTCGGGCGAGCCGAACCGGCCGGTCGGAATTTTGTCGAGCAGCACCTTTTTCTGGTCCTCGTTCAGGACGTCGGTCATCGGCGTGACGATCAATCCCGGCGCTACGCAATTGACGGTAATGCTGCGGCTGCCCACCTCGGCAGCGAGCGATTTCGTCATGCCGGTCAGGCCCGCCTTCGCCGCCGCGTAGTTGCCTTGCCCCGGATTGCCGGTAATGCCGACAACCGAGGTGATCGAGATGATGCGGCCCCAGCGCTTCTTCATCATGCCGCGCAGCACGGCGCGCGACAGACGGAACGCGGCCGTCAGATTCACCGCGATCACCTGGTCCCACTCGTCGTCCTTCATGCGCATGAAGAGATTGTCGCGCGTGATGCCGGCGTTGTTGACCAGGATGTCGATC
>DAIDUA010000024.1 GCA_027456965.1 Alphaproteobacteria bacterium
GCTACATGACGCAGCCCAAGAGCCGGCCGCCGACCTTTGCCCTGTTCGGCAACCAGCTGAACGCGCTGCCGGACGCGTATCAGCGCTATCTGACCAACAGCCTGCGCGAGACGTTCCACCTGGAAGGCGCGCCCATCCGGCTGGTGATGCGCACCTCGAAGAATCCGTATGCGGATTAAGCGGGCCGCGTGAACGTCACCAGCTCGCCGTTCTCGGTGCAGGACGGCGACAGCATTTCGACGATCAGCGGCGCCAGCGCTTCGGGCGGCGGCAGCGTGGCGGGATCCTCGCCGGGCATGGCGCGCATCCGCATATGGGTGCGCACCGGGCCGGGGTTGAGCAGATTCACCTTGATGTTCGTGGTGCCGCATTCGGCGGCATAGGTCAGCGCCAGCGACTCCAACGCCGCCTTGGCCATCGCATAGCCGCCCCAGAACGGCGTGAACTTGCGCGCCGCGCCGGAGGTGACGAACAGCGCGCGCCCGGCGTCGGAACGGCGCAACAGCGGATCGAGCGAGCGGATCAGGCGCCAATTGGCGGTGACATTGATGTCGACGAGTTCCTGGAAAACCTTCGGGTCGAGATGGGTGAGCGGCGTCAACGCGCCCAGCACGCCGGCGTTGCCGAAGAATGCATCCAGCTTGCCCCAACGCTCGAAGATCGAGGCGCCCAGCCGGTCCAGAGCATCGAAATCCTTGAGGTTCAGGGGCACCAGCGTGGCGCTGCCCCCCGCCTTCTGGATTTCGTCGTCCGCCTCTTCCAGGCCGCCGACCGTGCGCGCCACCAGGATCACATGGGCGCCGGCCGCGGCCAGCGCCTTCGCCGCCGCCCGGCCGATGCCGCGCGACGCGCCGGTGACGAGCGCCACGCGCCCTTTCAGGTCTTCGTTCATGATGTCATCACGCAACTTCGGCGAGGAAGGAAAGTTGGCCGTCCTTGGCCCCTTCGCTGGCGTCCGTCAGGCTGATCGGATAGTCGCCGGAGAAGCAGGCGTCGCAGAACCGCGGCGCGGACGGATCGCGGCCCGCCTCGCCCATGGCGCGATACAGGCCGTCCATGGAGACGAAGGCCAGGGAATCCGCGCCGATGAACCGGCACATCTCCTCGATGTTCATTTCGTGGGCCAGCAGATCGTGTTCGTTGGGCGTATCGACGCCGTAGAAGCAGGAGTGCTTGGTCGGCGGGCTGGCGACGCGGAAATGCACTTCCGTGGCGCCGGCGTCGCGCACCATCTGCACGATCTTCTTCGAGGTGGTGCCGCGCACGATGGAATCGTCGATCAGCACCACGCGCTTGCCGTTCAGCATGGCGCGGTTGGGATTGTGCTTCCGCCGCACGCTGAAATGGCGGATGCCGTCGGACGGCTCGATGAAGGTGCGTCCGACATAATGGTTGCGGATGATGCCGAATTCGAACGGCAGCCCGGAGGCCGACGAATAGCCGAGCGCCGCCGGCACGCCGGAGTCCGGAACCGGGATCACCAGATCGGCCTTGGCGGGCGCCTCCCGGGAGAGCTGCTCGCCGATGCGCTTGCGCGATTCGTAGACGTTGCGGCCTTCCACCATCGAATCCGGCCGCGCGAAATAGATGTACTCGAAGACGCAGAAGCGCTTGGGCTGCTGCTGGAAGGGAAAATACGATTCGATGCCGTCCTTGGTGATGACGACCACTTCGCCCGGCCTGACGTCGCGCACGAATTCCGCGCCGATGATGTCGAGCGCGCAGCTTTCCGACGCCAGGATGGGCGCGCCTTCGAGCATGCCGAGCACCAGCGGCCGCACGCCCCAGGGGTCGCGCACGCCGATCAATTTCTTGGAGGTCAGCGCCACCAGCGAATAAGCGCCTTCCACCTGCTTCAGCGCGTCGACCAGCCTGTCGACCACGGGCGTGAAGGTGCTGCGGGCGGTCAGATGGATGATGACTTCGGTGTCCGAGGTGGACTGGAAGATGGCGCCGTCCTGCACCAGCCGGGCGCGCAGGGCGCGGGCGTTGGTGAGATTGCCGTTATGGGCGATGGCGATGCCGCCGCCGGTGAGGTCGGCGAACAGCGGCTGGATGTTGCGCACGGCGGAGCCGCCCGCCGTCGAATAGCGGTTGTGGCCGATGGCGAAGGAGCCCTTCAGGTTCTCGGCGATCTTGCTGTTCTTGCCGAAGATGTCGCCGACCAGGCCGGGATGGCGTTCGGCGATGAACTGCCCCTTGTCGAAGGTGACGATACCGGCGGCTTCCTGGCCGCGATGCTGCAGCGCGTGGAGACCGAGCACGGTCAGGGCGCCGGCGTCCGGGTGCCCGAAAATGCCGAATACGCCGCACTCCTCGTGCAAGGTATCGCCGTCAAATCCGAAATCGGCGGTCAGCCCCGTCATGGCTTGCCGTTTTTCCCGCTATCCGTTGTTTCGATAAGCCTGTCTAGCGCGCGCCGGTCCCTGGCGCCATAGGTTTTCTTGATATGTCTTTTGGCTGTCGGCCTTTCCGCGGCGCGCGGCTCATATCTCACGGTTTCGTGGTGAACAGCGGACTTTTCATAGGGCTTTTCGGCGGCGCGTTCGCGGTGGCCCCTGTGCTGGTCCGGCACCAGCGAGGCGACGACCTCGGCCGAACCCTGGATCAAAGGCAGCAGCTTGGCCCTGGCGATCCAGCCGGGCTGATCCGGGATGGGGATGATCGCCGAGAAGATCAGGTAGGCGATGCCGATGATCGCCAGCCCGCGCACCACGCCGAAAGCGCCGCCCAGCGCACGGTCGAGCGCGCTGACCTCGGATTTCTTCACGCTTTCCGAGAAGCGGTAGCTGATGAAGGACAGCGGAATGAGGACGACCAGGAAGACCGCGCCGTACCCCACGACCTCGCCCAGCCACGCGGGATTGATCATGCCGCGCATCAGCTGCGCCAGCCAGGGACCGAAATAGAGCGTCGCGAACGCCGCCGCGATCCAGGCGAAGATCGACAGGGTCTCGGAGACGAAGCCGCGATAGGTCGCGTAGATGGTCGAGACGATGATGATCGCGATGACCACCACATCGATGAACTGGAACGCCAGGCTCATGATTCGATTCTATCACGCCTTTCCGCCGCGCGCGCGGGGCGCGCCGACCAATGCCAGCAGATCGCCGACATCCTTGATCGGCCGCAGATTCAGGCCCTCGGCGCGGGTTTCCTGCGGCACCACGGCGGTGGAAAAGCCCAGCTTTGCGGCTTCTTTGAGGCGCAATTCCGCTTGCGGCGCCGGGCGCACGTCGCCCGACAGGCTGATCTCGCCGAAAAACACCGTGTCGTGCGGCAAGGCCTGGCCGCTGAAGGACGAGATCAAAGCGGCAGCCGCGGCAAGATCGGCGGCCGGCTCGCCGACTTTCAATCCGCCGGCCACGTTCAGATACACGTCATGCGCGCTGACGCCGAGACCGCCGCGCGCGTCGAGCACGGCGAGGATCATCGCCAGCCGGCCCGTGTCCCAGCCGACGACGGCGCGGCGCGGCGTGCCGTAACCCGCCTCCGCCACCAGAGCTTGAATCTCGACCAGCAGCGGGCGCGTCCCTTCGATGCCGGCGAAGACCGCGGTGCCGGGCGAGGCGCTGTTGCGGTCGCCCAGGAACAGCGCCGACGGATTGGCGACTTCGGCGAGCCATTTGCCGGTCATTTCGAAGACGCCGATCTCGTCGGTCGGCCCGAACCGATGCTTCACCGCGCGCAGCACGCGGAATTGAGGACCGCGCTCGCCCTCGAAATAGAGCACCGCATCGACCAGATGTTCGACCGCCTTGGGCCCGGCGATCTGCCCTTCCTTGGTGACATGCCCCACCAGGATCAGCGCCGCGCCGGACGATTTGGCATAGCGCACCAGATCGAAGCACGCCGTGCGCACCTGTGCGATCGTGCCGGGCGCCGCTTCCAAGGCGCTGGTCCAGATCGTCTGGATGGAGTCGATGGCGATGACGTCCGGCGCCTTGCCTTTCTCCAGGGTGGAAAGAATGTCTTCCACACAGGTGGCCGACCCGAGCGCCACCGGCGCATCGGACACCTCCATGCGGCTGGCGCGCATGCGCACTTGCGCCATCGCTTCTTCGCCCGAGATGTAGATCGTCCGCCCGCCTTTCTTGGCGTAGGCCGCCAGCGCCTGGAGGATCAGCGTGGATTTTCCGACGCCGGGATCGCCGCCGACCAGGATCGCGGAACCCGGCACCAGGCCGCCGCCGCAGACCCGGTCGAATTCGCCGACGCCGGTGATGCGCCGCTCCTGTTCCTTGTCCTGCGTCTTGAGGTCTTCCAGCGCGAAGGGCCGCCCCTTCACGCGCCGCATGGCGCCGCTGCAGGCGGGGACCGGCGCACCTTCTTCGATGATGCTGTTCCAGGCGCCGCAGGCGTCGCATTTGCCCGACCATTTGGCATGCACCGCGCCGCAGGCCTGACAGACGAAATTTGCTTGGGATCGAGCCATGCGAGTCTCTTATGACCCTCCCCTTGAGGGAGAGTGGGAAGTACCCAATGCTAAGCCGGAATGCTGGAACGCCATGATTCGATCATAGCATGGGCGTCAACGGATCAACCGGCCGCGGCGAGCGCTTTGGCGAGAAGGCCGGCGCGCAGAGGACCGTCTTAGTCCGCACTGAGCGCGCTGATGGTGACGTAATACCCGTCGCGATCTCTAAGCGAAAACTCCGCCGTGCCGGTGCTGGGGTTTGTATGTGGTTCTTCTTCCAGCCGGCTGACGAGCGCGCGCGCCCTTTGCAAAGCTGCCTCAAAGTTGTCGACCCGGCAAAACAAGAGGAGGCCGTTGCCCGGCTTGGCGTGATCGGGACTCGTCAGCGAGGGATGCTCGTGGGCGCCCCACGCGTGGAGGCAGAGCAAGACCGTTCCGTCCGAGTCGAGAATTTGTCCCCAATCGTCATGGGCGGGAGCCATCTCCGGCAGGCCGAGTAACGACCGATACCACGTGAAGCTCTGGGCCACGTCAGCGACGCCAATGATCGTCCATATGCGCTTCATATAGGTCTCTCTCAGGATAATCGCTGCCCGCTCTGGCGGGACCTCAGCCGGCTTACCGA
>DAIDUA010000025.1 GCA_027456965.1 Alphaproteobacteria bacterium
AGCCGGCGCCCTGATCCTGCGCGAGGGCGCGCCGTTCGCGCCGCTGATCCTGGGCGGCGGACAGGAGCGCAGGCGTCGGGCCGGCACGGAAAATGTCCTGGCCATCGCCGGCTTCGGCGCTGTTGCCGAAATCGCCGTACGCGAATTGCCGGAGGTGTCCCGGATCGCTGTACTGCGCGACCGTTTCGATGCCGAGCTGAAGCGTCTGGCGCCCGACGCGGAGATTTTCGGTGCGGAGGCGCCGCGCCTGGTCAACACCTCGAATTTCGCCCTGCAAGGTGTCCTTGCGGAAACCGCGCTGATGGCGCTTGACCTGGACGGCGTGATGATGAGCTCCGGGGCGGCCTGTTCGTCGGGGAAGGTGACGCCGTCGCACGTCCTGCGGGCCATGGGCGTCGGCGACGAACTGTCACGTTGCGCTATGCGGGCCAGCCTCGGCTGGAATTCCACCGGCGCCGATGTCGATGCGGCGCTTGAGTCCATCTCCAAACTGCTTGCGCGCGTCCGTAGACGCTCCGCCGCATGAGGCCAAGAATGTCTGCAGCCGCCGATACCAAGGAACAGGTCGCCGCTCTGGGCGAGAAGTACAAGTACGGCTTCGTCACCGACATCGAGATGGAGCGTGCGCCCAAGGGACTGTCCGAAGACACGGTGAAGTTCATTTCGGCCAAGAAGGGCGAGCCGGAGTGGATGCTGGATTGGCGCCTTGGCGCTTTCCGGCGCTGGAGCGAGATGACCGAGCCCAACTGGGCGCGCGTGCATTATCCCAAGATCGACTACCAGGACGCCTATTACTACGCGGCGCCGAAAGCGCCGGAAAAGAAGCTGAGCCTGGACGAGGTTGATCCCAAGCTGCTGGAGACCTATGCCAAGCTCGGCATTCCGCTTTCCGAGCAGAAGATGCTGGCCGGCGTGGCGGTGGACGCGGTGTTCGATTCCGTTTCGGTGGCGACAACCTTCAAGGCGAAACTGAACGAAGCCGGCGTAATCTTCTGCCCGATGTCGGAGGCAATCCGCGACTATCCGGACATGGTGCGCAAATATCTGGGCACCGTCGTGCCGGTGAGCGACAACTTCTTCGCCACACTCAATTCGGCGGTGTTTTCCGACGGCACCTTCGTCTATGTGCCCAAGGGCGTGCGCTGTCCGATGGAGCTGTCGACCTATTTCCGCATCAATGCCAGCAACACGGGGCAGTTCGAGCGCACGCTGATCATTGCCGACGAAGGTTCCTACGTTTCCTACCTCGAAGGCTGTACCGCGCCGATGCGCGACGAGAACCAGCTGCATGCGGCGGTGGTCGAGCTGGTCGCGCTGGAAGGCGCCGAGATCAAATATTCGACGGTGCAGAACTGGTACCCCGGCGACGAGAACGGCAAGGGCGGCATCTACAATTTCGTCACCAAGCGCGGCGATTGCCGCGGCGCGCGCTCGAAGATTTCCTGGACGCAGGTGGAAACGGGCTCGGCGATCACCTGGAAATATCCCAGTTGCATCCTGCGCGGCGACGACACGGTCGGCGAGTTCTACTCGATCGCCATCGCCAACCACTACCAGCAGGCCGACACCGGCACCAAGATGATCCATCTGGGGAAGAACACGCGCTCGCGCATCATCTCCAAGGGCATCAGCGCCGGCAAGGCGCAGAACACCTATCGCGGGCTGGTCAGCGTGCATCCCAAGGCGGTCAATGCGCGAAACTACACGCAGTGCGACTCGCTGCTGATTGGCGGCAAGTGCGGGGCGCATACCGTGCCCTATATCGAAAGCCGCAACTCGAGCGCGCGCATCGAACACGAAGCGACCACCTCGAAGATCGCCGAGGATCAGCTGTTCTATTGTCTGCAACGCGGCATCTCCCAGGATGAAGCGGTGTCGTTGATCGTCAACGGATTCTGCCGCGAAGTGCTGCAGCAATTGCCGATGGAATTCGCCGTGGAAGCGCAAAAACTCGTCGGTATCAGCCTAGAAGGCAGTGTTGGATAATGCTTGAGATCAAGAATCTTCACGTCGCCGTCGGCGGCAAGGAAATCCTCAAAGGGTTGACGCTTAGCGTCGCCGAGGGCGAGGTGCACGCCATCATGGGCCCGAACGGGTCGGGCAAGTCTACGCTCTCCTATGTCTTGGCCGGCCGTGAAGGCTATGAGATCACGCAGGGCAGCATCTCCTATCGCGGCGAAGACCTGGCCACGATGAAGACGGAAGACCGCGCCGCCAGGGGCGTCTTCCTGGCCATGCAATATCCGGTCGAGATTCCCGGTGTCACGACGCTGACCTTCCTCAAGACGGCACTCAACGCGCAACGCCGCGCCAGGGGCGACAGCGAGCTCGACGCCATGAGCGTGCTGAAGCTGGTGCGCCAGAAGGCGACGGCGCTGCAGGTCAGCGAAGAGATGCTCAAGCGCGCGCTCAATGTCGGTTTCTACGGCGGTGAGAAGAAGCGGCTCGAGATCCTGCAGATGGCGATCTTCGAACCGGCGCTCGCCATCCTCGACGAAACCTACTCCGGGCTCGACATCGACGCACTGAAGCTGGTGGCGGAGGGCGTCAATGCGCTGCGGGCGCCTGAGCGCGCCATGCTGGTGATCACGCATTACCAACGTCTGTTGAACTATATCGTGCCAGACCGCGTGCACGTGCTGGCCGGCGGACGCATCGTTGCCGAAGGCGGCAAGGAACTGGCCCACGAACTCGAAGCCAAGGGTTATGCGCACGTCGTGAAGGAGCCTGCATGAACGCGGCTTTGCCATCGCGAGAAGCGCGCCGCGCCGAAGCGCTCGAAAGCTTCCGCGTGCGCGGCATGCCGCACCGGCGGTTCGAGCACTGGAAATACAGCGATCTGCGCGCGGTGCTCGACGCCGGTCAGGTGGCGCAGTCCGGCACGGCGGCGTGGCAGGTCGAGAAGCTGCCCGAGGGCGTGGAATTGTTCGACCTCGGTAAGCTCGACGCGCCGGAATTGGTGATGCGGAATCTCGGCGCTATCGGTGCCAAGCCAACGATGAAAGAGGCGTCTCTTGCCTTCGCCGACGGCGGTGTTGCGCTGCGCGTGCCGCGCGGCCGGAAGATCGCGGAGCCGGTGACGCTGCACATTTCGTCCACCGGCAATGTGCGTCTCCTGGCGGTTCTGGAAGAAGAATCATCGCTGACATTGATGGAATCCCATACCGGCGACGCCGGATTGCTGCGCAATGTCGGCGTCGAGATCGCGCTCGGCACACAAGCCCGGCTGTCCCATGTGCGGTTTGCCGCCAGCGCGCCGAAGTCGATCACCATCGAACATATCGGCGTCGCCGAGGCGCGCGGCGCGCAGTACCGCGCTCATTTTGCGAACTTCGGCTCGCGGCTGTCGCGCACCGAACTGCACATCCTCCTTCAGGAGGAAGATGCCGAGGCGCATCTCTCTGGCGTCAACGTGCTGGGCGACGAGGGGCATGCCGACCTGACCTCGCATATCGAGCACGTGGCCGGGAACACGCGCAGCACGCAGTTGTTCAAGAAGGTCGCCGGCGGGCATTCACGCGCCGTCTACCAGGGCAAGATCACGGTGCGCGAAGGCGCCAACGGCTCCGACAGCCGGCAGACCGCCAAGGCGCTGCTGCTGGGCGGCCGTGCCGAAGCGGACCTCAAGCCGGAACTGGTCATCTTCGCGGACGACGTGAAGTGCGCCCACGGTGCCGCGGTCGGCGATCTCGATCCCGAGTCTCTGTTTTACCTGCGCTCGCGCGGCGTTCCGGAAGCGGAAGCGCGTCATATGCTGATCCGCGCCTTCCTTGAGGACGCGGTGGCGGAGATCGAGAACGAAGAGCTTCGCGCCTCCGTCTGGCACGCCGTGGAACACGCCCTGCCGCACGCCGTAAGGGTCTCGCCATGATGGCGCACGCGAAATTGCGCACGGTCGGCGCTTTTGTTCCGCCGCGGGCGGACTTCGAAATCCTGTCGCGCGAGGTCTACGGCAAGCCGCTGGTCTATCTCGACAGCGCGGCGTCGGCCCAGAAGCCCCGCCAGATGCTGCAGGCGATGACGGCGTTTGCCGAGAGCGAGTACGCGAATGTCCATCGTGGCGTTCATTTCCTTTCCGCCGCGGCGACCGAGCGCTACGAAGGCGCGCGCGAAACCGTGCGGCATTTCCTCAATGCGGCACAGGCCGACGAGATCGTCTTCACCAAGGGCGGCACAGAGGCGATCAACCTCGTGGCCGCGTCGTTTCTCGCCCCCCGCATCCAACCGGGCGACGAGATCGTCCTGACGGTGGTGGAGCACCACTCCAACATCGTGCCGTGGCATTTCCTGCGGGAGCGGCATGGCGCTGTCCTCAAATGGGTCGACGTGCGCGACGACGGTTCGTTCGACATCGATGCCTTCGATGCTGCCATAGGGCCGAAGACCAAACTTGTCGCCGTCGCGCATATGTCGAACGTGCTCGGCACGGTGGCGCCGCTGAAGGAGATCGTGGCGCGCGCCCATGCCAAGGGCGTTCCGGTGCTGGCCGACGGCTGCCAGGGCGCGGTGCACGAGATCGTGGACGTGCAGGACCTCGACATCGATTTCTACGCCATCACCGGCCACAAGCTGTACGGGCCGACGGGTATCGGCGCGCTGTACGGCAAGCGGGCGCACCTCAAGACCATGCGTCCGTTCAACGGCGGTGGCGAGATGATCCGTGAAGTCACGCGTGACATCGTCACCTATGCCGATCCGCCGGCGCGCTTCGAGGCCGGCACGCCTCCGATCATCGAGAGCATCGGCTTGGCGGCGGCCATCGACTACATGACCGCCTTCGACCGGGCCGCGGTGAAGGCGCACGAGGCATCGCTGCTGTCCGCGGCGCGCGAGGCCGTCAGCGAATTCAACTGGCTGCGCGTCGTCGGCGATGCGCCGGGCAAGGGTTCGATCCTGTCTTTCGAGACAGAGGGGATGCACGCGCACGATGTCGCCACCATATTGGATCGTGAAGGCGTGGCGGTACGCGCGGGGCATCACTGCGCGCAACCGCTGATGGAGCGCTTTGGCGTGGCGTCGACCACGCGGGCCTCCTTCGCGCTTTACAACACGCGCGCCGATGTGGATGCGCTGGTCGACGGTTTGCGCAAGGCGCGGAAGATTCTGGGTTGAGCATGATGGACGACAGTTTGCGTGAACTTTACCAGGAAGTGATCCTCGACCACTCGCGCCATCCGCGCCATTTTGGGCCGCTGGCCTCCGCCACCCACGAAGGCGAGGGCCACAATCCGCTGTGCGGCGACCGCGTGAAAATCTATCTCTCCGTCGACGATGCCGGCCGCATCGCCGACATCAAGTTCGAAGGCAAGGGTTGCGCCATCAGCCAGGCCTCCGCCTCGCTGATGACCGATATGATCGCCGGGCGCTCCGTGGCCGAAGCGGAGAAGTTGATGGACGGCTTCCTGCATCTGGTGAAGGGCGAGGACGCCACGGATCTTGTCGGCGACGACCGCGAACGGCTGGACATCATGGCAGGCGTTTCGGCGTTCCCGATGCGCGTGAAATGCGCCACGCTCGCCTGGCACACCATGAAATCCGCTCTGGAGCACGGCATGGCCGCGAAGTCCGAATGAACGCCGAACCGCAGAAAATCGAGGATGCGGGCCCGGTCTCGGCCATCCCGCCCGAGGAGTTGGAGGCGTTCACCGCCAAGCTCGTGGCGGCGCTCAAGACGGTGTACGATCCGGAAATCCCGGTGGACATCTACGAACTTGGTCTTATCTACAAGGTGGACGTCGCGGACAACAAGGACGTGGCCGTCGACATGACGCTCACCGCCCCAGGCTGCCCGGTAGCGGGCGAAATGCCGGAGATGGTGAGAACGGCGCTGCAAGGCGTGGACGGCATCGGCGCGGTGACCGTCAACATGACCTTCGATCCACCCTGGACGCCGGAACGGATGAGCGAAGAAGCCCGACTTGAACTGAACATGTTCTGACCTCCCCGCAAGGGAGTTCCTCCCGGCGAAGCCGGATTTCTTGAAGTGAGTGCCATGGAAACGATGACCACAACGACGACCAAGCCACGACGCGAACGCCCCAAGGCGATGCGCCTGTCCGACGCCGCGGCCGCGCGCATCCGCGAGATCGTGGAAAAGGCGGACGGCAAATATCTCGGCGTGCGCGTCGGCGTCACCAATGGCGGCTGCGCCGGCATGAGCTACACCATGGACTACGCCGAGGCCGCCCAGCCGATGGAAGAGGTGGTCGAGGACAAGGGCGTCAAGATTTTCATCGACCCGAAGGCCCTGATGTTCCTCCTGGGGACGGAAGTGGATTTCGTGCGCGAGAAGCTGGGGGCGCGCTTCGTCTTCAACAATCCCAACCAGACGGCGGCCTGCGGCTGCGGCGAGTCCGTCTCCATCACGCCGGCCAAGGTGGATTAGACGCGCGCCGCGTCCAGCCGGCTGGCGTTGACCTGCAGCAGCAGAGCCACCGCCGCCAGCGCGGCGCCGAAAACGCAAAGCCAGCTCCAACCCGCCAGATGATAGATCGCCGTGGCGCCGGCGGAACCGATGGCGCCGCCGACGAACACGCCGGTCATGAAGATGGTGTTCAGGCGGCTGCGCGCTTCCGGCCGCAGCGCATAGATCAGATGCTGGTTGGAGACGATGGCGCTCTGCACGCCAAAATCCAGCAGCACCACGCCCAGCACGAGTCCGGCGATCGCGCTCCACAATCCGAATACCAGCCACGACACAAGCGCCAGCGCCGCGCCCAGGGCGATCACGGCATGCGGACCGCGGCGGTCGGCGACGTGACCGGACAGCGGCGCGGCGAAGACGCCGGTCACGCCCAGGATGCCGAACAGGCCGGCGACGTCGGCCCCCATGTGGAAGAGGGGTTCCTCCAGCCGCAGCGCCAGGATCGTCCAGAACACGGAGAACGAGCCGAACAGCGCGCCCTGCGTCAGCACCGCGCGGCGCAGCACCGGTTCCTCGCGCCACAGATGGATCAGCGACAGCAGGGCCGCCGGATAGCGCATGCCGGTGCCTGGATGGCTGCGCGGCAGCGTCAATGCCATCAACACCGCGCCAAGCAGGACCAGTGGCAGGCCGACCCAGAACATCGCGCGCCAGCCAAGCTGTTCGGCGACGACGCCCGCCAGCGTCCGGCTGAGCAGGATGCCGCAGAGCAGTCCGCTCATCACCGTGCCGACCGTGCGGCCACGCTTCTCCGGCGCCGCCAACGTCGCGGCGAAGGGTACGATCTGCTGCGCCACGCTGGAGGCCATGCCGACCAGCAGAGAGGCTGCCAGCAACATCGCGGCCGTCGGCGCCAGCGCTGCTGTGACCAGCGCCAATCCCGCCGCCAGGAACTGGATCACGATCAGCCGGCGGCGCTCGACCAGATCGCCGAGCGGCACCAGCAGGAAGAGACCGAGCGCGTAGCCGAGCTGGGTCGCGGTCGGGATCAGCGCCGCCAGGGCCGAATGCGGAAAGGCGTCCTCGATCAGCCCCAGCAT
>DAIDUA010000026.1 GCA_027456965.1 Alphaproteobacteria bacterium
GCCCCTCCCCTCGGCCGGTTTCCGAGCTTAGCGGCGGTCCGGCCCCAGCCTCAAGAGATGGGGCGCCGCCCAAGGCCGTTCAAGCGCCTGCGTCCATTCGTAGCCGAGTCGGTGCAAATGTCGATGCGCCAAACGCATCGCGCGATGCGAAGGCGGCACTTGATCGCGGTCTGCCCTTCACGTCTGATTGATTATCAAGAACAACAACGGGAGGGATTCGATGACCAGGTATCTAGCGGCGCTGTGCGTCGCCGGCGCGACGTGTTTTTCCACCGCGGCTCTCGCGGCCCTGCCCTATCCGACCAACGTCAACACGCTGATCGCGCGGACGGACACCACGCTGATCGGCCAGAAGATCGAGGTGCCGAAGAACCCGACCGTCATCGTTTCGTCCAGCACGTTTGCGCCGGGCGCGCGCACGCCGGTGCACAAGCACCTCTATCCCCACTACGTCTACATCATGGACGGCACGCTGACGATCGTGAACACCGAGACCGGCAAGAGCTACGACGAGAAGGCCGGAACCTTTTTTCTCGAAATGCTGAACACCTGGCATTACGGCATCAACAAGGGCGCGGTGCCGGTCCACACCATCGTGATCGACCAGGTTCCCGCCGGCGTGAAGGCCAACCACGTGCTGAAGGACCCGAAAGAAGCCGCGGAGTGGCACGCGCACTGAGGCATCAACGACGACACCGGGCGAAGTGAAGCGTCGGTTTACGTACTCCTCACCATGGCCGGGCTTGCCCCGGCCATCCGGAAACTGGATGGGCGGCTCGGAGGCCGCCCATGGTGCGAATTGATGACACGCGTCAGCCCAAGGCGAAGCTAACGAGACTCGTTTTGGCTTGAAACGAATCGCCCTCGCCCTTCGACAAGCTCAGGGTGAGGGCTTGTTTCAAATCCCTCACCCGGAACTTGTCGAAGCATGGGGGTCGCGAATGCGTAAACTCAAAACACGTCGCCTTAATACGACTTCGGCAAATCGAGCACGTTCTCGCCGATGAAGGAGAGGATGAGCTGCTCGGTCACCGGGATGATGCGCGTCAGGATGGATTCCCGGAACAGGCGCTCCACCTGATATTCCTTGGCGTAGCCCATGCCGCCGAGCGTCATCACCGCGCGCGTCGTAGCGTCGAAGCAGGCGCGACCGCCGAGGAACTTCGCGGCATTGGCTTCGGCGCCGCAGGGCTGCTTGTTGTCGTAAAGCCAGGCGGCGCGCATGCACATCCAGAAGGCGCTCTCCAGAAAGGCCCAATTCTCCGCCAGCGGATGCTGGATGCCCTGGTTCTGGCCGATGGGACGGCCGAAGACCACACGCTCCTTGGCGTAGGCGCTGGCGCGGCGCAGCGCGTCGCGGCCGACACCCACGGCTTCGACGCCAAACAGAATGCGCTCGGGATTGAGGCCATCGAGCAGATAGCGGAAGCCCTTGCCTTCCTCGCCGACGCGATCCTCTTCCGGCACGGCGAGGTCGTCGATGAACAGCGCATTGGAATCCACCGCCGAGCGGCCCATCTTGGCGATGCGGCGAACCTCGATCTTGGAACGGTCGAGATCGGTGTAGAACAGCGTCATGCCGTCGGTGGGGCGCTTGCAATCCGCCTTGGGCGTAGTGCGGGTCAGCAGCAGAATCTTGTCGGCGACCTGCGCCGTCGTCGTCCACATCTTGCGGCCGCGGATGACATAACCGTCGCCGGTGCGCCGGGCGAAGGTTTCGATGGAGGTGGTGTCAAGGCCCGCATTCGGTTCGGTGACGCCGAAAGCGACCTTGTGCTCGCCGGCGATCAGCGGCGCCAGCCAGCGCGTCTTCTGCTCCGGCGTGCCGTGCACGACGATGGGGTGCGGCCCGAACAGGTTGATGTGGATCGCCGAGGCGGCCGCCATGCCGCCGCCGGCTTGCGTCACCGCATGCATCATCACCGCCGCTTCGGTGACCCCGAGCCCGGCGCCGCCAAGCTCCTCGGGCATGGTGATGCCGAGGAACCCCGCGTCGGCCATGGCCTTGTGGAACTCGTGGGGAAAACGCGGAGCGGTGTCGCATTCCGTCCAGTAGTCGTCGCCGAACCGGCTGCAGACTTTGGCGACGCCATCTTCGATGGCGCGCTGGTCTTCGTTCAGGGTGATGTCCATGATCCTGCCCCAAAATAAATGCCGTTTTATATCAATATGTTATTGCTTCCCCAAGGGTAGGGGATACGTGAAACTGCGTAAGCACTAGCGCCAAATATTTCGCATAAACAAGGGGAAAGGCCGGCACGAAGGGGTTATAAAGACGCCCCCGAAGAGACGGCATCATCACAGGCAGCGCGCAAAGCCGGGAGACAAGTCACAACAATGAGTTCCGTATCGGCTGAAGGGCGCGCATCGACGCCCGCGCCGGCGCGCCGCGCAGGGATGGCGCCGACCGACATCGCAAATCCGAATTACTTTCATAAAGTCGTCGACTGCCAATGGGCATGTCCGGCGCACACGCCCGTTCCGTAATACATCCGGCTGATCGCGGCGGGGCGCTATTCCGACGCCTACATGATCAACTGGCAGTCCAACGTGTTTCCCGGCGTGCTGGGGCGCACCTGCGACCGGCCCTGCGAACCCGCCTGCCGGCGCGGCCGCGTCGAAGACGAGCCCGTCGCCATCTGCCGGCTGAAGCGTGTGGCCGCGGATTCGAAGGACGATATAAGTGACCGCCTGCCCAAGCCCGCCGCGCAGAAGAACGGCAAGCGCATCGCGCTGATCGGCGCGGGCCCCGCCTCGCTGACGGTGGCGCGCGATCTTCTGCCGCTCGGCTACACCTGCGTGATCTACGATGCCGATCCGTTCGCGGGCGGGATGATGCGGACGCAAATCCCGAAATTCCGCCTGCCCGAGCGGGTGCTGGACGAAGAGTGCGGCTACATCCTCGGCCTGGAGCCCGAAACCCGGTTCGGTCAGAAGGTGGAGTCGCTGAAGGCCATCCTGGCGGAAAACTATGACGCGGTGTTCGTCGGCTGCGGCGCGCCGCGCGGACGCGACCTCGACATTCCGGGCCGCAAGGAAGCGGCCGAACATATCCATATCGGCATCGACTGGCTGGCCTCGGTATCGTTCGGCCACACCACCAAGATCGGCAAGCGCGTGGTGGTGCTGGGCGGCGGCAACACCGCCATGGACTGCTGCCGCACCTCGCGCCGGCTGGGCGGCGAGAAAGTCGACGTGGTGGTGCGCTCGGGCTTCGCCGAGATGAAGGCGTCGCCCTGGGAAAAAGAAGACGCCATGCACGAGGACATCCCCATCCACAATTTCCTGGTGCCGCTGGAATTCGTCCATGAGGGCGGCAAGCTGACCGGCATCACCTTCGAGAAGGTGAAGGCGGAATACGACGCCAAGGGACGGCGCAAGCTGGTGCCCGCCGGCGAGCCGCCGGTGCACATGGCATGCGACGACGTGCTGGTGGCCGTCGGCCAGGAGAACGCCTTTCCCTGGATCGAGCGCGACTCGGGCGTGGAATTCGACGAATGGAACATGCCCAAGGTCGATCCCGTCACCCTGCAGTCGACCCACCCAAAAGTGTTCTTCGGCGGCGACGCGGCCTTCGGACCCAAGAACATCATCTGGGCGGTGGCGCACGGCCATGAGGCGGCGCTTTCCATCGACCTTCACTGCAACGGCAAGGACGTGACGGTGCGGCCCTCGCCGCTGGTGAACATCCTCAGCCAGAAGATGGGCATCCACGAGTGGTCCTACGACAACGACGTGTCGCTGGACCTGCGCTTCAAGGTGCCCCATGCGCCCAAGGAGTTGACGCTCAAGGACGTCAACATGGAGGTGGAGCTGGGCTTCAACCGGGAGCTCGCCTTCAAGGAGGCGCAGCGCTGCCTCAACTGCGACATCGAGACGGTGTTCGAGAAGAACCTCTGCATCGAATGCGACGCCTGCGTCGACATCTGCCCGATGGACTGCATCACCTTCACGCCCAACGCGGCGGAGAACGATTTGCGCGGCATGCTGATCGCGCCGGCGAAGAACCTGACGCAGGACCTTTACGTTTCCCCGGAACTGAAGACCGGCAACATCATGGTGAAAGACGAAGACGTCTGCCTGCATTGCGGACTGTGCGCCGAGCGCTGTCCGACCGGCGCCTGGGACATGAAGAAATTCTACCTCGAAACCGCAAAGGCGCACGCATGCAGCCGATAAGCGCCACCAACGACTTCGTCGTCAAATTCGCCAACGTCAACGGTTCGGGATCGGCCAGCGCCAACGAATTGTTCGCACGCTCGGTCCTGCGCATGGGCGTGCCGGTGGCCTCGCGCAACATTTTCCCCTCGAACATCCAGGGCCTGCCGACCTGGTACGAGGTGCGTATCTCCGGCGACGGCTGGCTGGGACGGCGCGGCGGCGTCGACCTGATGGTGGCGATGAACCCGCAGACCTGGGACAAGGACGTGGCCGAGATCGAAAAGGGCGGCTACCTGCTCTACGACTCCACCAAGCCGATCCCGGCGTCGAAATTCCGCAAGGACCTGACGCTGCTGCCGGTGCCGCTGACCGAGATCTGCAACCGCGCCTACAGCGATCCGCGCCAGCGCCAGCTGTTCAAGAACATCATCTATGTCGGCGCGCTCGCCTTCGTGCTCGACATGGATCTGAGCGCCGTCAAATGGCTGATCGCCGAGCAGTTCGAAAACAAGAAGAAGCTGATCGCGCCGAACCTGCAGGCGCTCGATTTCGGCTACGACTACGCCAAAGAGCATCTCAAGGGCGTCTGCGGACTGAAGATCAGGCACGCCGACAAGGTGGGCGACCGCATCTTCATCGGCGGCAACGACGCGGCCGGGCTGGGCGCGGTCTATGGCGGGGCGACGGTGTGCGCCTGGTATCCGATCACGCCCTCCACCTCGCTGGCCGAGTCCTTCACCAAGCACTGCGAGCGTTTGCGCGTCGATCCAGTGACCAAGAAGAACAAGTTCGCCGTCGTGCAGGCGGAAGACGAGATCGCCGCCATCGGCATGGTGTTGGGCGCCAACTGGAACGGCGCGCGCGCCTTCACCGCCACCAGCGGACCCGGCATCTCGCTGATGCAGGAGCTGTTCGGATTTTCCTATTACGCCGAGATTCCAGCGGTGGTGTTCGACATCCAGCGCGGCGGGCCGTCCACCGGCATGCCGACGCGCACCCAGCAGTCGGACCTGATGCTGGCGGCCTATGCGGGCCACGGCGACACCAAGCATGTGCTGCTGTTCCCCGAGGATCCGCGCGAGTCCTTCGAATTCGCGGCCACCGCCTTCGACCTGGCGGAACGGCTGCAGACGCTCGTGCTGGTGATGATGGACCTCGACATCGGCATGAACGACTGGCTGTGCAAACCGCTCGCCTGGAACAAGGAGCGCAAATACGACCGCGGCAAGGTGATGACGGCGGACGAGCTGGAAGCCGGCAAGGAATTCGGCCGCTATCTCGACGTCGACGGCGACGCCATCCCCTACCGCACCCTGCCCGGCACGCATCCCTCGAAAGGCGTCTATTTCACCCGCGGCTCGAGCCACGACCGCTACGCCCGCTACAGCGAGGACGGCGGCGTCTATGTCGAGGTGATGCAGCGCCTGCTGCAGAAGTTCGAGACCGCCAAGTCGCTGGTGCCCAAGCCGGTGCTGCACAAGGCGAAGGAGCCGGCGAAGTTCGGCGCACTCTATTTCGGATCGACCTCGGCCGCCATGGACGAGGCGCTGGCGGCGCTGGAGAGCCACGGGCTGCACATCGACGCGCTGCGCGTGCGCGCCTTCCCGTTCTCCGAGGAGGTCGTCGAGTTCATCAACGCCCACGAACAGGTGTTCGTGGTCGAGCAGAACCGCGACGCCCAGCTGCAGAAGATGATCGTCAACGAGTGCGCCATCGATCCGGCACGCTTCATCTCCATCCTGCATTACGACGGCACGCCGGTGACGGCGCGCTTCATCATCAATGCGATCTCCGAGCGCATGAAACTCGGCAAAGCCAGGGAAGCGGCCGAATGACCTACATCGCCAAGCCGAAGCTGCATCATCCCGGGCTGCCCACCAACGCGCTGGGCTTCACGCGCCGCGACTACGAGGGCCGCATCTCCACGCTGTGCGCCGGCTGCGGCCACGATTCCATCAGCGCGGCGCTGATCCAGGCCTGTTTCGAACTCGACATCGAGCCGCATCGCGTGGCGAAGCTCTCGGGCATCGGCTGTTCGTCGAAGACGCCGGACTATTTCCTGGGCCAGAGCCACGGCTTCAATTCGGTGCACGGGCGCATGCCCAGCGTGCTGACCGGCGCCAATCTCGCCAATCGCGAGCTGATCTATCTCGGCGTCTCGGGCGACGGCGACAGCGCCTCCATCGGGCTCGGCCAGTTCGCCCATTGCATGCGCCGCGGCGTCAACATGGTCTATATCTGCGAGAACAACGGCGTCTACGGGCTGACCAAGGGCCAGTTCTCCGCCACCGCCGACAAGGGCTCGAAGGCCAAGGGCGGCGCGGTCAACACCGATTCCCCGATCGACCTAGTCTCGCTGGCGCTGCTGATGGGCGCCAGCTTCGTGGCGCGCAGCTTTTCCGGCGACAAGAAGCAGCTGGTGCCGCTGATCAAGGCGGCGATCGCCCATCGCGGCTCGGCGGTGCTGGACGTCATCAGCCCCTGCGTGACGTTCAACAACCATGCCGGCTCGACCAAGAGCTTCGATTTCGTGCGCGACCACAACGAGGCGGTCAACAAGCTCGACTTCGTGCCCGCGAAAAAGGAAATCACCGTCGACTACGAACCGGGCACGTCCGAAGTGGTGCGCCAGCATGACGGCTCCTTCATCAAGCTGGCCAAGCTCCATCCCGACTACGACCCGAGCAACCGGGTCGCGGCGCTGACCTATCTGCAGGAGCGCGAAGCGGCCGGCGAAGTCGTGACCGGGCTGCTTTATATCGACCCCGATACGCAGGACCTCCACGAACACCTGGGCACGGTTGACGCGCCGCTCAATCGGATGACAGAAGACGACCTGTGCCCGGGCGTGGACATGCTTGAGACCATCAATGCCGAGTACCGCTGAGCCATGACCGCCGAAGCCTTCATCGACATCGAAGCCTTCCGCAAGGCGCCGCTGGTCCGCGAGCCGTTTCCCTATGCCATGGTGCCGGGCTTCGTAAAGGCGGGCGCCGTGCCCGCCATCGAGTCGGATTTCCCCAAGGTGGAGCTGCCGGGAAGCTTCCCGCTGCCGACCCTGAAATACGGCCCGGCCTTCCGGGATTTCATGGAAGCAATCCGCGGCCCGGAGTTTAAGCAGGCCGTTGAAGAGAAGCTCGGCGTCGACCTCTCTCAGCGCCCCACCATGGTGACGGTGCGCGGCCAGAGCCGGGCGAATGACGGCCAGATCCATACCGACAGCCGCACCAAGCTGATCACGGTGCTGATCTACATGAACGGCAAATGGGAAGCGCCGGGCGGACGGCTGCGCCTGCTGCGCTCGCCGGACAATCTGGACGACGTGATCGCCGAAGTGCCGCCCGACGAAGGCACACTGTTGATCTTCAGGAATGACCTCAACGCCTGGCACGGCTTCGAAGGCTTCGAGGGACCGCGCAAGGTGATCCAGCTCAACTGGGTGACCGACGAGGGCGTGGTGTGGCGCGAACAGACGCGCCACAAGGTCAGCGCCTTCTTCAAGCGACTGCGCGGCGCTCAGGCCTCCGGCGGATATTGATGCCAGCCGCCTTCGTGGTCGCGAAGGCGGTAGCCCGCCCCGGTCTTCTCCACATCGCCTGACGCGAGCGGCACTTTGGCGTAACCGCCGGGGATGTCGACGACATATTGCGGTACGCAAACCCCCGAGACGCGCGCGCGCAACTCCCGCATCAACTCCAGTCCCTCTTCGATGGGCACGCGGAAATGCGAGGTGCCGGGCGCCAGATCGGCATGATGCAGATAGTAGGGCTTGATGCGCGCTTCCACGAAGGCCCGCATCAACGCCTCCAGCGTCTCGACCTTGTCGTTGACGCCGCGCAGCAGGACGGACTGGCCGAGCATCGGGATGCCCGCATCGATCAACCGGGCACAGGCACCGCGCGCCCGGGCGGTCAGCTCGCGCGGATGATTGGCATGCAGCGCGACAATGGTCGTGGCGCCGGGCACGAGCAGCGCCGCCACGAAGTCGTCGGTGATATGCGCCGGATCGACGACGGGTACGCGGGTGTGCCAGCGGATGACCTTCACATGCGGGATAGCGGCGAGACGCGCGCTCACCTCACCGGCACGCCGGGCGTTGAGAATGAAGGGATCGCCGCCGGTGAGGATCACCTCCCAGATCTCGGGATGGCATTCGATGTAGGCGAGCGCGGCCTCGAAAGCCTGCGGCGACAGGGCGGTCTCGCCCTCCGGTCCCACCATCTCGCGGCGGAAGCAGAAGCGGCAGTAAACGGGACAGGCGTGGACCAGCTTGAACAGCACGCGGTCCCTGTGGCGATGGACGACGCCCGGGACCGTCGAATGCACGTCGTCGCCGATGGGATCGGCGCGTTCGTCCGGCGTGCCGACGAGTTCGGCCTCGGAGGGAACGAACTGGCGGGCGATGGGATCGAACGGATCGTCGTGGTCGACGAGTTCGGCAATCGTGTCCGTCACGGCCACCGCATAACGCGCCGCGACGGGAACCAGCGGCAGCACGTCCGTCCGTCTGATGAGCCCAACGTCGGCAAGTCCGCTCAGCGATTTGATGGCATATGTCATGGCGACGGTGTCCATAGCACATCGTCGATGCTCCGCGCACCGGCGGCCAGCATGACGAGGCGGTCGAAGCCGAGCGCCACGCCCGAGGCGTCCGGCATTTGCGCCAACGCCGACAAGAAATCCTCGTCCATGGGATAGCGCTCACCGTAGATGCGTTCCTTCTCGTCCATCTCGGCTTCGAACCGCGCACGCTGTTCGACAGGATCGGTCAGCTCGCCGAAGCCGTTGGCCAGCTCCACGCCGCAGGCGTAAAGCTCGAAGCGCTCGGCCACGCGGGGGTCGTGCGGCGTGGCCCGCGCCAGCGCCGCCTCGCAACGCGGATATTCATAAAGGATCAATGGCCGTTCGATACCCAGCCGCGGCTCGACGCGCGCGACAAGGATCTTGCTGAAGATGTCGGCCCAGTTGTCGTTGTCGGACACATCGACGCCGCTGCGGCGGGCGCGGCTGCCCAGCGCATGGACATCGCCCTCGCCGTCATCGTTCAACGTCGCCATCAGGTCGATGCCGGCGTGATAGGTAAACGCATCCGCCACGGTCATGCGGTCGGCCTCGGCGCGCGGATCGCAATCGCGGCCGCGGAACGAGAATGTCGCAGCCCCGGCCGTGTCGGCGGCCAGCCGCACGAGGTCGAGGCTGTCGGCGATCACCGCCGCGTAAGGCTCGCGCGCCCGGTACCATTCCAGCATGGTGAATTCGAGGGCGTGCAGCGGACCATGCTCCCGGTTGCGGAACACCCGGGCGAAATCGAAGATCCGGCTCTCGCCGGCCGCTAGCAGCTTCTTGGCGGCGAATTCCGGCGAAGTGTGGAGATAAAGCGTCCGCCGGGCGCCATCCGGACCCACGGCCTCGGTGGAGAAAGCCGCCAAATGCGCTTCATTGCCAGGCGAGGCGGCCAAGGCGCCGCATTCGACCTCGGTGAAGCCCTGGCCCTCGAAATGGGCCCGGATCGCGGCCTTGATCCGCCCGCGCGCCAGCAGGGCCGGCCGCCGGTCGGCGTGCCTGCCGGGCTCCCACCACGGCGATGTCAGGTCTGGCTTGGCCAGGACACATGCTCCTGCTATAGCCTCGCCGCTCCAGTGACGACGAGGTTTCCAGTGGTTTCGGTTATCGCCAGCTCCGTGCGCAAAGGCAATGTCATCGAGAAAGACGGCAAGTTGTATGTCGTCCTGAAGGCCGAGAGTTTCCACCCCGGCAAGGGCACACCCACCACCACGATCGACATGCGGCGCATCAGCGACGGCGTGAAAGTGACCGACCGCTACAAGACCACCGAAAGCATGGAAAAGGCCTTCATCGAGGAAAAGACCTACAACTACCTTTACCAGGACGGCGAACATTACGTCTTCATGGATCCGGTGCATTACGACCAGTTGCATGTCGACAAGGACGTCGTCGGCGACTGGGCGCCTTATCTCCAGGAGAACATGGAAGTGCAGCTGTCGCTGTTCAACGGCATCGCCGTGTCCATCGTGTTGCCACAGCGCGTGACGCTGGAGATCACCGAGACCGAACCCGTCGTAAAGGGCCAGACGGCGTCCGGCTCCTTCAAGCCCGCCATGCTGTCCAACGGCGTGCGCACCATGGTGCCGACGCATATCGTGCCGGGCACGCGCGTCGTGGTGATGACCGAAGACGGTTCCTACGTCGAGCGCGCCAAGGACTGAATCACCGCCTTGGCGGTCGCGACGCCGGTGGCGAAGCAGGCCGTCAGCAGGTAGCCGCCCGTCGGCGCCTCCCAATCCAGCATCTCGCCGGCGGCATAGACACCGGGCATCGCCCGCAGCATCAGATCGTCATCGAGTTCGGACAGCGCAAGGCCGCCCGCCGTCGAGATGGCGCGATCGATCGGCGCCGTTGCAATCAAGGTCAGCGGCACGGACTTGATGCAGCGCGCCAGCGCCTCCGGTTCGGCGGGCAGGCGGACGCCATGCGCTTCCCGCAGGAGATTAACGGCAACCGGCGCCAGGTGCAGCGCCTTGCGCAGGGTGTTCGACAGCGACTGACCGCGCGCAGGACGACTTAGCTTGGCGATCACGTCCGCCAGTGGCAGATCGGGACGCAGGTCGATGTCGAGCGTGGCATTTCCATTGGCAGCGATGGCATCGCGCAACGCGGCGCTCAGCGCATAGACGGCGCCGCCTTCAAGACCGTAGCGCGTCACCATGGCTTCGCCGCGCACCATGCGGCCGGCGAAGGAGAAGGCTGCGCCCTTGAGCGGTTGACCGGCGAAGGCGGTACGGAACGGATCGCTCCACGTCACCAGGAAGCCGCCATTGGCGGGTGCGAGCGGCGTGACCGCAATCCCGCGCCGCGCCAGGATTTCCGTCCACGCGCCGTTGCTACCAAGGCGCGGCCAGCTTGCACCACCCAGCGCCAGGATCGTGGCGTCGGCGTGCACACTTATATCCTCCGAGCCGACACGGAAGAGCAGATCGCCGTCGGCGTTCCAGCCGCACCACTCGTGGCGCATGCGGAATGTCACGCCTTGCGCGGTCAGGCGTGCGAGCAGGGCCCGCAGCAGCGGCGAGGCTTTCATCGCCTTCGGGAAGACGCGGCCGCTGGAGCCGACGAAGGTTTCCTGGCCCAGCGCTTCCGCCCATGCAATGAGAGCCTTGGGCGGGAAGGCTTTCAGGATCGGCGCGAGGCGCGGCGCCGCCACGCCATAGCGCGACATGAAGGAGTCGAAATCCTCAGAATGCGTAAGATTGAGTCCGCCGCGCCCGGCCATCAGCAGCTTGCGGCCAGGCGACGGCATGCGGTCGTACACCGTCACCGCAAGGCCGCGGGCACTCAGGACGTCGGCAGCGATCAGGCCGGCGGGACCGGCGCCGACGACCGCGATGGGTGTGTTCAGCTGCCCCACCCAATCACGGCCTTGACCTCCAGATATTCGTGCATGCCGAACTCGCCCCATTCGCGACCGTTGCCCGACTGCTTGTAGCCGCCGAAGGGCGCGGCGAAATCCGGACCGGCGCCGTTGAGATGCACATTGCCGGAGCGCAACTGCAGCGCCACGGCGCGGGCGCGTTCGAGGTCGGACTACTGCACGTAACCGGACAGGCCATAGACCGTGTC
>DAIDUA010000027.1 GCA_027456965.1 Alphaproteobacteria bacterium
CTGGGTGCTGACGCGGCCGCCGCGCTGGGCCATGCCGTGGACTTCGGACATCTTCACGTCGCGCCCGGCCGCGACGAGCCCCCTTGAAAGGATCGAGGTGACCAGAACCGTCCCCTGGCCGCCGACGCCAACGAGTATGACGCTGGTCACGTCACGCACGTTGCAAGTCTCCGTCGACGATCGCATTCCACTTGCAGACCTGGGCGCAGACTCCGCAGCCATTGCAGCTGCTCGGGTCGATCCTCGCCTTGCCGGTCGCGTGGTCGAAGGACAATGCCGGACAACCGACGTTCAGGCAGAGACGGCAACCGGTGCAGTCCTCGTCCGCAACCGTCATGCGTTTGAATTTGTGGGCGTATTCGTTGCGCTCCTTTGTATCGAATTTCTTCAGGGTGCACGGCCACTTGGTGATGATGACCGAAGGTTCGTCCAGGTCGAAGGCCCATGCCAGCGCCTGCTGCACTTTGGGTAGGTCCATCGGGTTGACGACGCGGACGTGGTCGATGCCCAGCGCGCGCACCACGGCCTCGATGTCGATGCTCTTCGTGGGCTCACCCTGCAGGGTGGCGCCGCTGCCCGGATTTTCCTGCTGACCCGTCATGCCGGTCGTGCGGTTGTCGAGAATGCAGGTGATCGCGTTCGACCTGTTGTAGGCGGTGTTGATCAGCGACGGGATGCCGGTGTGGAAGAACGTTGAGTCGCCGATGGTCGCCACGACGCGCGTGCCGGCGCCGAATTTGTTGAAGACCTTCTGCGCGCCGTGCGCCATGCTCGGTCCCGCGCCCATGCAGATGCACAGGTCCAGAGCGTCGAGCGGATCGTTGCCGCCGAGCGCATAGCAGCCGATATCGCCGGAGATGATGACATCGCGTCGGCGCGCGATCTTGCCGAGTTCGTAGAAGAAGCCGCGGTGTGGGCAACCGGCGCAAAGCACGGGCGGCCGCGGCGGTACGACGCTCGCATCGTAATGGATGACCGGGGTCTCGATGCCGAACAGCCCCTTGGCGACGATGCCAGGATCGAGTTCGTACATGCCGGGAATTCGGTCTTTGCCGATGCAGGCGATGCCCAGTTGCCTGACCTGGTCTTCAAGATAGGGGTCGAGTTCCTCGATGACGGTGAGTGTCTCGACCTTCGATGCGAAATCGCGGATCTTTTGCTTCGGCAAAGGATGGGTGAAGCCGAGCTTCAGATACGAGGCGGTGTCGCCAAACACCTCACGGGCATATTGATAGCTTACGCCGGAGGTGATGATGCCGATCTTGGGGCCGTTCCACTCGACACGGTTGAATTCGCAGGTCTCGGAGAATTCGGCGAGCTTTTGCAGTTTGACCTCGAGCCTGGCGCGTTGCCGCCGGGCCAGCGCCGGGACCAGATCGAACTTCGTCAGGTCCATGGGACAGAGGCGGCGCGGCGTGCCTTTTCGTTCGTCGACGGTCACCAGGCTCTTGGAGTGGCAGATGCGCGTGGTCATGCGAAAGAGCACGGGAACGTCGAAGGTCTCGCTGATATCGAAGGCGGCCTTGACCATGTCCTTCGCTTCCTGGCTGTCGCTGGGCTCCAGCATCGGAATCTTCGCGAACGGTGCGTAGTGCCGGTTATCCTGCTCGTTCTGCGACGAATGCAGGCCGGGATCGTCGGCGGAGACCAGCACCAGGCCGCCGTTTACGCCCGAATACGCGACGCTGAACAAGGGATCGGCGGCGACGTTGACGCCGACCATCTTCATGGCCGCGAGCGCGCGCGCGCCGGCGATCGAGGCGCCGATGACGCTTTCGAGGGCGACCTTCTCGTTTGGCGCCCATTCGGCGATGACCTCGCCGCTGAATTCGGCGAGGTTCTCGAGGATCTCGGTGCTCGGAGTCCCCGGATAGGCGGCGGCGTAGCACACCCCCGCCTCATAAGCGCCGCGGGCAACCGCTTCGTTGCCGGACATCAGGCTGCGTGTCGGCGATGTCAGTGAGTCGAGCATTTCACGGCCGTCGTCTTATCCGGCTGGGCTTTCGACCGACATTGGAGTTGCCCAGCTTTTGTTGTGCTTATCATCGCGCTCCGGCCGGCGCGTTCCCAGCGATTTCATGTCCTTGCGGCGTTTGGTCCGCATGTCTCAGCGGAAACATCGGACCGGGAATGCGGGCGCTCAGGCCGGCGTGGAAGGCAATTCGCGGGCGTCCTCCTCGCCCCGCAGCACCCGCAAGACGCCCTCGCCCATGGCCGGAAGTTCGTCTTCGCCCGGAAAGAGCACTATCGGCGCAAGCCACCCGACAAACCCGCGCAGATCGCCCACCAGCTTTTCCGAATGGGCCATGCCGCCGGTGACCAGCAAGGCGTCGATCTTGCCGCCGAGAACGGCAGCCATCGCGCCGATTTCCTTGGCGATTTGATAGACCATCGCGTCAAAGACGACGGCGGCCTCTTGGTCGCCGGCCGCCATTCGCCGCTCGACGGCGATGAGATCCTTGGTATGCAGATAGGAGAACAAGCCCCCTTCGCGGAACAGCAGACTCTCGATTTTCTTCGCCGTGTACCGTCCGGAGAAGCAGAGGTTCACAAGTTGCGCCGCCGGCACGCCACCCGCACGTTCCGAAGAAAAGGCGCCCTCCTCGCGCGAGTTTGTGACGTCGATCATCAGCCCCGACTCGTGAGCCGAAACCGATATCCCGCTTCCCAGATGCGCGACGATCAAGCGCAAGGACGGATAGGGGCGCCCCACCTGCTTTGCGTAGCGTTTGGCGACCGCCTTCGTGTTGAGGGCGTGCGAGAGGCATTGTCGCTCGAACAGGGCTGTTCCGGAGAAGCGCGCCCTGTCCGGCCATTCGTCGACCGAAACAGGATCCACGACATAAGCTTGCGTCCCGGCGCGCCGGGCGATGTTCCGCGCGAGAAAGGCGCCGAGATTGGCGGCGTGCTCGCCCCGCTCCGCCCGGCTCAGTTCCTCGATCATGGCATCGTTGACGCGGTAGGTGCCGCTGGGCAGCGGGCGTAACAGCCCGCCCCGGCCGACGACACCCGCCAGCGTTTTCAGATCGGTCCCCCGTTCCGTCAGGTCGCGGTCGATCAGGGCGCTACGGAACTCCTGCTGTTCGATGACCGGTCGGCTGGCGAAGCGCGCCATCTCTTCGTCGCTGTGGCGCAGCGTCACGACATGGATCGCCTCGCCGTCGGAGAACAGGCCGAACTTTGTCGAGGTCGATCCGGGATTGATTGCCAGGATCCTGAATTCACCGGCTTGCATAGATGACCCCGAGCGCGATGGCGTTGAGCTTGTCGTCCGCGCTCTCGACGCGCGACGGAATGAGAATTGGCACTTTTGCGCCGACCACCACATGCGCGCATTGCGAGCCGGCCAGATATTTTGTCGCCTTGCCCAGCAGGTTCCCGGCCTCGATGGACGGCACGACCATGCAGTCGGCCTGGCCCGCAACCGGGCCGTGGATTCCCTTGGCATCGGCGGCGGATTTCAGAAGGGCGTTGTCGAGTGCGAGCGGCCCGAAGATTTCGGCCTCGCCGAAACCGCCCTGTCGTCCCATCACGGTCAATGCCGCCGCGTCCGTTGTGGACGGCATGTCCTCGGAAACGGTTTCGCTGGCGCTCATCAACGCAATCCTCGGCCGTTCAAATCCCAGGCAATGCAGGACCTCGACGGCATTACGAACGATCTGCTTCTTCTGATCGAGGCTGGGCGCGATGTTCAGACCGCCGTCGGTGATGCCGACGAGGCGTTTGGTCCCTGAGAGGGTGTCCTCGTAAAAAAGGATATCGCTGAGCAGGCGTTCGGTCCGCAGCCCGGCCTCCTTGTCGAGCACGGCGCGCAGCAGCTCGTCGGTCCGCAAGTGTCCTTTCAGGATGATGTCCACGCGTCCGCTGCGCGCCATGTTTGCGCTGACGGCTGCGGGCCGATCGGTCGCGACGAATTCCGCCTGACGAAGCAGTTCATCCAGTCCGGCGCCGGCCGCCAAGCTGCGGATTTTCGCTTCGTCGCCGATCAACACGGGCATCGCGAGACCGAGCCGCAAGGCATCGCTGGCCGCCGCCAAAGCGACCGTGTCGTCCGCCATGACGACAGCGACGCGCTTCGGTCCCAGCTGCTGGGCCCGGCGTCTCATTTCGGAGAAGGAACCAATGGAGCTTGACGACATGGCTGGGCGCACCCGATTTTCCCGGTCCCGCAAGTATAACAGGGATGCCCCTTTCTACGGATTCAGATGCTTGCTTGTGCCGAATAGAGCAGGTTGCCGCCGGGCGGGTAGCGGCTGGCAATCTGCGACTATTTGATCTTCCTGGAAATAATCGCGGGCGCGACAGGATGAAGCGGAGTGGTCGTGGCCCGGCTGCGGTACGCGGGGCCATCGGTCCGCCCCCGGGGCGGATAAAGCTTGCCATACCCTCCCCGGGAGGGTAGGGAGTGCGCATGAAGAAAACACGCCATCGAAGTCATCCGGCGATTGCGAAACGTCTGCGCTTTGTCGAGGGACACATCCGCAGCATCATCGACATGATCGAGACGGAACGAAGTTGCGTGGACGTCGCCCAGCAGCTTCATGCCGTTGAGAAGGCCATCGCCACGGCCAAGCGCACCCTGATTCACGACCATCTTGACCATTGCCTCGAACAGACGGTCGCAAAACTCCCGCGCGGCGAACGCGACGCCGTCGAGGAATTCAAGACCATCACCAAGTTTTTGTGAGCTTCCCATGACCTTGAATGCTGCAGACAGCCATGATGACGACCATGACCACCACGATCATGCTCGCCATCACGGTCATGGACATGGACATCACCATGCACCAAAGAGCTTCGGTCGCGCCTTTGCCATTGGCACGGCCCTCAATATCGGCATCGTCGTCCTGCAAACGGTCTATGGCCTGGTGGCGCACTCCACGGCGTTGCTCGCCGACGCCGGTCATAACCTGAGCGATGTGTTGAGTCTGATTGTAGCCTGGAGCGCCGCAGGGCTCGCCCGCCGTCCGGCGACCGCTCGCTATACCTACGGCTTGCGCGGATCCTCCATCATCGCCGCGCTGTTCAATGCCGTGTTCCTTCTTGTCGTGCTTGGCGGCATCGCTTGGGAAGCCATCCGGCGCTTTTCCGAGCCGGTGGTCGTGCAGGGCGGCATCGTCATGGCCGTGGCGGCCGTTGGTATCGTCGTCAACGGCGTCAGCGCGTGGCTTTTCGCGTCCGGTCGCAAGGGCGATATCAACGTGCGCAGCGCCTTCCTGCACATGCTTTCCGACGCACTGGTCTCTTTCGGCGTTGTCTGCGCCGGCGCGCTCATCGTCTTCACGGGTTGGACGTGGCTAGACCCTGCCGTGACGCTTGTTATCGTCGTTATCATTGTCTACGGCACCTGGGGATTGCTGAGAGATTCGCTCAGCATGGCGATGGCGGCGGTTCCGTCCGGCATCGAGCCTAAGGAGGTGCGTCAGTATTTGAGCGCGCTCCCCAGCGTCAGGCGCATTCACGATCTGCATATCTGGCCGATGAGCACGACCGAAACGGCACTCACCTGCCATCTGGTCGTCCCCTCCGGACATCCGGGCGACGACTTCACCATGCGGGTTGCGAAAGAATTGCGCGACCGCTTCAAGATCGAGCACGCCACCATACAGATCGAGATCAGCGAAGACTCTAGCTGCGTCTTGGACACCGATCATGCGGCCTAGGAACATTGCCGGCAACTTCGGGCGCTGCATACCTCAATCCGAAGCCGGCAGCACATCCATCGGCAATCCTTTGTGAGCACGCTATGATATTCGATATCCCGCAACTCGTGCTTGTCGGTGCTGTTGCCGCCGTTGGCGTCCTTCATACGATTGTGCCCGACCACTGGGTGCCGATTACGTTGATTGCGCGCCAGCGGGGATGGACGAAAGCGGAGACCGCCCGCACCGCCCTCAAGGCGGGCATGGGCCATGTCTTGTCGACGCTGGCCATTGCGTTGGCGGTGTGGATTGCCGGCGTGGCGTTTGCGCAGCGCTTCGGTCAATTTGTAGATACGGCGGCGAGCATCGCATTAATCGGATTTGGCGGATGGATCGCCATTTCCTCTCTGCTTGAAATGCGGCGTTTGGGCGGACATGGACATAGACACGGTCATGGCCATGCACACGACCACGGCGCAGGGCTGTCGGGCGATGCGGTGCACGGACCCGAACGGCAACAAATCGAGACCGGGCATGGCACGCTTGATCTTTCGATTTTCGAGTCGGGCGTTCCGCCGCGGTTTCGCCTTACCGGCGCGCATGACGACACGGTTGAGGTCGAGACGGTGCGCGACGATGGTGCGAAGCAGACTTTTGTTCTTGCCAAACATGAAGGTTACTGGGAGTCGGTGGATGAAATTCCGGAGCCGCATCAGTTCTCGGTCATTGTCACGACCCGGCACGGCGGGCATGCCCACTCCTACAAGACCTGCTTCACCGAACATGCACATGGTCCGGGCGGACACCATCACGGCCATGCCAAAACCTCCTCGCGGACGGCCCTGCTGCTGATCCTCGGATCGTCGCCGATGGTCGAAGGCATCCCGGCATTCTTTGCGGCGGGCAAATACGGCCCTTGGCTTATAGCGGTCATGTCCGTGGTGTTCGCTCTCACCACGATCGTCACTTACGTCGTGCTGTGCGTGTATTCGACGACGAGCTTGCAGCGCGTCAGCTTCGGACCCTTCGAGCGTTACGGTGAAGTGCTGAGCGGAGCCTTCATTGCGGTGATCGGTGTCGTCTTCTGGATCTGGCCGGGGTTGTGACCGGCGGGCGCTGATCGCGCTGCGGCGCGCCCATCGCTATTTTCGTCAGCATGGCTGAGACCGCAAAAAGACCAAACAACCTCAGTGCATTCATCTGCCGACCATACAGGGAGACACCAGGTCCGCCTTTTTTTCAACGATGCGGTCTGTGGCGGGTTAACTTGGCTCGTTGCCGATCAGGCCGATCGGGTTGGAGCCGCCGCCTGTTGAAGAGACCCTCGCGTGGAGAATTCGCTGATTATCGGCTAAGATTTCTCCGTGCGCCCCCAAGACAGGAGAAGCGCCGGTGAGCGACATTTCGCAGAGCCGACATTGGGATGATGTCTACAGCCGAAAGGCCGAGAATGAGGTGAGCTGGTTTGAAGCGTCGCCCTCCCGGTCCCTGGAACTCATCGAACGGGCGGAAATCGCGCGCTCCGCTCCTGTCATTGATGTTGGAGGCGGTCTCTCTCATCTTGCCGACTCTCTTGTCGACGCCGGATACACCGACGTCACCGTCCTGGATATTTCCCGCGAGGCTGTTCGGCGATTGTTGGCGCGGCAGCGGCCCGAGGCTCCCGTGCATGGCGTCGTCGGTGATGTGACGGCGTGGCGGCCCGTTCGCCGCTACGCACTGTGGCACGACCGCGCCGTGTTGCATTTTCTCACCGACGAGGCCGACAGAACGGCCTATCGCTCGACGCTCCTCGCCGCGCTCGCACCGCAAGGCCAGGTCGTGATTGCCACATTCGCGCCCGGCGGTCCCGAACGATGCAGCGGGCTTCCCGTGCGCCGCTATGGGCGGGAAGATTTGCAGGCATGGCTTGGGGATGAATTTGTTCTGCTGGAAAGCTTCGAGTTCGACCACGCCACGCCGGGCGGTGCGGTTCAGCGCTTCCACGTTGGACGCTTTCGCGCGTCCAAAACACGCCCCCTGCGCGTCGGATAGCGATCCGACATTGTCTTGAGGGACGCGAACGGCTATCGGCGCGACCGACCCGAACACGCGGATGGCTGCTTCTGTTTGGTTAAATGGTGGGCGCGACAGGGATTGAACCTGTGACCCCTCCCGTGTGAAGGGAGTGCTCTCCCGCTGAGCTACGCGCCCCCGCCCTGCCTACCGAAGCCCGTAAGGGCGGCGCCGGGGAAGAGGGCTATAAGGCCGCCGGCTAACGAGCGTCAAGCTGGCCTTTCAGCCCGGCCCCAGAAGCCGCCGCGCCACCGCGGGAATCTCGCGGAAGTCGTCCACCACGCTGTCGGCGCCCAGCGTCCCCGCCGGCTCGGGCGTGTAGCCGTAGGAGACCAGGACCACCGGCGCGCCGCCCGCGCGGGCCGTCTGCACGTCGGTCACGGAATCCCCGATCATCAGCGCACCGGGGCCGGGCCCGCCGACCTCCCGCACCACGTCCTGGAAGATGCGCGCGTCGGGTTTGGTGTAGGGCATCCGCCCCTGTCCGAAGATAGTGACGAAATACGTATCGAGCCGCAGCTTCGACAGCAGCAGCAGAGTCAGGTCGTGCGGCTTGTTGGTGAGGACGCCCATCCGTGCGCCCTCCGCCCGGAACGCGTCCAGCGTGTCCTCGACACCGTCATAGGGCTTGCTGCCGTCGGCGATATGATCCCGGTAATGGGCGAGGAAGGTGTCCATCATGCCCTCGATCCGCTCGGGATCGGCCGGGTCGCCGGTCATCTTGAACGCCTCCGCCATCATGGTGCGCGCGCCGAACCCCACCAGGTGGCGCAGGTCGGCGTGATCCACGGGCCGGCGTCCTTCCTGCCGCAACACGGCGTTGAGGGCGTCGAGCAGATCGGGGGCGGTGTCGACAAGGGTTCCGTCCAGGTCGAAGATGAGGGCAGGGCTCATGAGGGGGTACGCGGTCCTGAGGGGCTGGCGGCAACATAGCGTCGTAAATCGTCACTTTACCAATATGTTATGGCAGATTATCGAACAAGAATGATGCGCGCAGGAATCATATTGGCCGCAGGGCAGGGTACGCGGATGAAATCCGCGACGCCCAAGGTCATGCATATGGTCGCCGGTTTCCCGATCCTCGGGCATGTGATCGCCGCCATGCGCGCCTCGGGTGTCGAGCGCATCGTCGTCGTCACCCATCAGGAAGGTGAGGAAGTTCGCGCCTTCGCCGCCAAACTCGGCGCCTCGTCCGTGATCCAGGAGAAGCAGCTCGGGACCGGCCATGCCGCGGCGTCCGCGGCGCCGGCGCTGGCCGATTTCTCGGGCGCCCTGATCGTCACCTATGGCGACATGCCGATGCTCGCGGCGCCGACCTTCGAGGACTCGTTAGCGGCGCAGGCGAAGACGGGCATGGCGATGGTCGGCTTTCGTCCTGGGGATTCCGCAGCCTATGGCCGGATGATCCTCGACGGGCAGGGCTTCCTCGACCGCATCGTCGAGTTCAAGGACGCGAACGTGCAGGAGCGGGCGGTGACGCTGTGCAACGCCGGCATTCTCACCGCCGATGCCAAAAGCCTCTTCCGCTGGGCGGCCAAGCTCGAAAACAACAACAAGCAGGGCGAATATTATCTGACCGACGTGCCGTCCTTCGCCAAGGCGGACGGCGTTCGCTGTACTGTCGTCGAAGCCGACGAGACCGAGATGATGGGCGTCAACAGCCGCGCCGAGCTGGCGGCCGCCGAGGCTGCGATGCAGGCGCGCCTGCGCGCCCGCGCGCTGGCCAACGCCGTCGGCATGGTCGCGCCGGACACGGTCTATCTGTCTTACGACACGGTGCTCGAAACCGATTGCCAGATCGAACCTTTCGTCGTCTTCGCGCCCGGCGTCGTCGTGCGCTCGGGCGCGCGCATCCGCGCCTTCAGCCATCTCGAAGGGGCCGAAGTCGGCGCGGGCGCCATCGTCGGGCCTTACGCGCGGCTGCGTCCCGGCGCCGTGCTGGAAGAAGACGTGCATGTCGGCAATTTCGTCGAAGTGAAGAACGCCCGCATCGAAAAAGGCGCCAAGGCGAACCATCTCACCTATCTCGGCGATGCGCGGGTCGGCGCTGGCGCCAACATCGGCGCCGGCACCATCACCTGCAACTACGACGGCTTCGAGAAGCACAAGACGGATATCGGCGCAGGCGCCTTCATCGGTTCGGACACCGCGCTGGTGGCGCCGGTGAAAGTCGGCCCCGGCGCCATCACCGGCGCCGGCTCGGTCATCACCAAGGATGTGGCGGCTGGTGCGCTGGCGGTGACCCGCGCCGAGCAGAAGGAAATCACCGGCTGGGCGGACAAATTCCGCGCCCGGAAGAAGGCGGCCAGGGCCGCCAGAGCGAAGGACAAGTAAGATGTGCGGTATCGTCGGAATCGCGGGCACCAGGGACTGCGCGCCGGTCATCCTCGACGCGCTGAAGCGGCTGGAATATCGCGGCTACGATTCGGCGGGCATCGCCACGCTGGTGGAAGGGCACATCGAGCGCCGCCGCGCGCCGGGCAAGCTCGCCAAGCTGGGCGAGGTGCTGGCGAAGCATCCGCTGGCCGGCCATACCGGCATCGGCCACACCCGCTGGGCCACGCACGGCAAGCCGTCCGAAGTGAACGCCCATCCGCACGCCAGTGCTCGCGTCGCCATCGTGCACAACGGCATCATCGAGAACTTCCGCGAGTTGCGCGCCGAGCTGAGCGCCAAGGGCCACAAATTCGAATCCGAAACCGACAGCGAAGTCTGCGCCCATCTGGTCACCGATTATCTCGACCATGGCATGACGCCCGAACAGGCGGCCAAGGCCGCGGTGAAGCGGCTGACGGGCGCCTATTCGCTGGCGATGATCTTCAAGGGCGAAGAGGGGCTGCTGATCGGCGCGCGCATGGGCAGCCCGCTGGCCGTCGGATACGGCGAGCACGAGGCTTATCTCGGCTCCGACGCCTTCGCGCTGGCGCCGTTCACCAACCGCGTCGCCTATCTGGACGACGGCGACGTCGCCGGGGTGCGCGGCAATCAGGTCGCGATCTTCGATGCCGCCGGCCGTCCCGCCAACCGCGAAGTGAAGATCACCTCCGCCACCGCCGGTCTGGTCGACAAGGCTGGCCATCGCCACTTCATGGCCAAGGAAATCCATGAGCAGCCGGAGGTCATCGGTCACACGCTCGCCCACTACATCGACCCCACTGGCCCCAGCGTACGTCTCGCCGATGCGAAACTGGCGAAGGCGTTTGCCGGCGCCTCGCGGCTGACCATCTCCGCGTGCGGCACCGCCTATTACGCGGGGCTGGTCGGCAAATACTGGTTCGAGAAGCTGGCGCG
>DAIDUA010000028.1 GCA_027456965.1 Alphaproteobacteria bacterium
TTATGATGCAGGTCGAGAACGAGACCGGGACATACGGCAGCGTGCGCGATTACTCGCCTGTGGCGCAGAAGCTGTTCGACGGATCGGTTCCGGACAAGTTGGTGGCACGGGTGCACAAGAAGCCTGGCACATGGAAGCAGGTTTTCGGCAAGGACGCGGACGAATTCTTTCACGCTTGGTACATCGCGAGCTATGTGGAGAAGGTCGCGGAGGCAGGCAAAGCGGTCTATCCGCTGCCAATGTATGTCAACGCCGCACTGCGCGATCCGCTTAAATATCAGGATCCGGCTACCTATGCGAGCGGTGGCCCGACCTGGAACGTGCTCAATATCTGGAAGATCGCAGCGCCGTCGATCTTTGCTGCCGCACCGGACATTTACGGTCGCACCTATGCGGACGCCATGGGGCAGATCAGCCGTTATCATCGCTCGGACAATCCGCTTCTGGTCGTGGAGATCGGTAACGCCCGGTTATTCGCGCGGTACTTCTTTGCCGTCCTGGGCAGTCAGGGCATTGGGTTCGCGCCGTTCGGAATGGATTTCACGCGCTACACGAATTTTCCGTTGGGCGCCGAGAACGTCAACGCGGCCGGCATTGCGCCGTTCGCCCTGGACTACCGCATCATCGGTCCGATGATGCGCGAATGGGCGAAGATGAGTTTCGATTCCCGTGTGTGGGGTGTTTCGGAGCCTGACGACCACAGTACGCAGACCATTGGTCTTGGCCGCTGGACAGCCAAGATCGAGTATCAGCAGTGGCAATTCGGCTCTTCGACCTCGCCGAAGGACAAGGACCGGACTATCCCGCCGGGAACGGAAAATCCGAGCGGTGGCGTCCTGATCGCCAAACTCAGCCCCGACGAATATCTGGTTACGGGCGTTCATGCTCGCGTTTCTTTCAGTCTCACCGATCCCAAGAGCAAGGACCATCCAATGTTCGACAGGGTCGAGGAAGGTCACTACGACCGTGGGAAATGGATATTCGAACGCGTCTGGAACGGTGATCAGACGGACTACGGCCTCAATTTCACATCGGCGCCGCAAGTTCTGCATGTGAATCTCGCCACCTACTAAAGCTTGCATGGTGTTCATGAAGCGTTGCGACAGACGCCCCGGGAGACTGATATGATCGTCAAAACCGCCACGAAACCTTGGGCCACGATTGCGGCGGCGGCCGCACTGCTTGCATTAGCGGGCGCCTGTTCATCCCAGGGTGGGTTCTCTGCATTTTTGCCAAAACCCAAACCGGTTGCGCCGCTCGTTAACTGGCAGAAGACCGACACCGGCGTCGTTGTCACACCAACGAGCGGCGAGGCGCACAAGGTCCGTCTCGAAATGATGTCGGACTCCATCATCCGTGTGACGGCGTCGCCCACCGACAATCTCGATCAGCCCAAGAGTCTGATGGTCGACGTGTCACCAGCGGCCAACGTGAAATTCGAGGTGTCTGCCGACCGCGATACGCTGACTTTGAAGACTGCCAAAGTGGCCGCCGAAGTCTCGCTCAAGACCGGGGAAGTCAAATTTCGTGACGAAAACGGTAAGATTGTGTTGACGGGCTATAACAGCGGCCAGTTCAAGCCTGAGAAGGTGGATGGCAAGGATTTTTATGCCGTCCGCCAGGAGTTCAATCGTGGTACCGACGAAGGCTTCTACGGCCTCGGTCAGCACCAGAACGGCCAGATGAACTACAACGGCGAGGACGTCATTCTCGCCCAGCACAACATGGACGTTGCCGTTCCGATGGTCGTGTCAACGCGAAATTACGGCCTTCTGTGGGATAATTACTCGATTACGCGGTTCGGTTATCCTCACGAGTATCCGCCGATGTCGGCCGAACTCACACTGTACGACGCCAATGGCAACAAGGGCGGGCTGACGGCGCGCTACTACGACAAGGGCAAGTTGCTGGCCGAACGGGTCGAGAGCGATCCCAACTATCAATTCATTCCCGACACGAAGAATTTCCCCGCCGCCGTGGCGAACCCAGACCACCGGCCGGTCGCTGCGGGTGATCCGGTCCCTACGAGTAAGACCCTCAAAGTGGTATGGGACGGCAGCTTGGAAACAGACAAGACCGGGGTGCACAAGTTCCGTTTCTATGTCAGCGGCTATTTCAAGCTCTGGATCGACGGCAAGCTGGTGATGGATAGCTGGCGGCAGGGCTGGCAGGGCTGGTACCGCAATCTCGATCTGCCGATGACAGCCGGCAAGCCGGTGAAATTCCGTGCCGAATGGCGGAATGAAGGGGGAGCCTATTTGCGATTTCTCCACATCGATCCCATGCCTTACGACGAACGCCATGAGCTGTCATTACATTCGGACGTGGCGCACGCCATCGACTATTATTTCATTGGTGGCGCAAGCATGGATGACGTCATCGCCGGATACCGCGACCTGACGGGCAAGGCGGTGCTGATGCCGGAATGGGCGTACGGCTTCTGGCAGAGCCGCCAGCGCTACGAGACCCAAGCGCAGTTGCTTGGTGTTTTCGCCAAATACCGCAAACTGGGCCTGCCGATCGACAACATCGTGCAAGACTGGCGCTACTGGCCGGATCCAAGTTGGGGCTCGCACGATTTCGACAAGACGCGCTATCCCCATCCGCGCCAGATGGTCCAGAAGATCCACGACGAGCACGGCCACATCATGATCGTGATCTGGCCCAAGTTCTACCCGGAGACCAAGAACTACCAGGAGTTCGACAAGCTCGGACTGATGTACCAGTACAGCATCAAGGCCGGCTACAGGGACTGGGTCGGCCCGGGTTATCTCAGTTCGAACTATGACGCCTATTCGAAGGAAGCGCGCGACATCTACTGGCGTCAGGTCAATGGAAAGCTGGGAGGTGTGGGGTTCGACGCTTGGTGGATGGACAATGACGAGCCCGATATCCACTCCAACGAGCCCATCGACATCCAGATCAAGATGCGCGATCCGAACGTGCTTGGTCCCGGCGCGGAGTACTACAACACCTATCCGCTCATGCACGTCTGTGGCTATTACAATCACTGGCATCGGGCGCACCCTGACGAGCGGACCTTCATCCTGACTCGGTCGGGGTTCGGCGGCCTGCAGCGTTGCGGCGCCGCGGTGTGGAGCGGCGACATCGCCGCGCGCTGGAGCGACATGCGCGATCAGATTTCGGCTGGCGTGAATTTCGCAATGTCTGGCATTCCGAACTGGAGCTTCGACATCGGCGGCTACACGATGGAGGACCGCTACGCCGTTCATCCGACGCCCGCAGCTAAGGCCGAATGGACGGAGCTTTATACGCGCTGGTACCAGTTCGGCGCCTTCGTGCCGATCTTTCGTTCGCACGGCGAGCTCATCAAGCGTGAGATATACGAGATCGCGCGCCCGGGGTCGAAGATCTACAACATCATGGCGTGGTACGACCGGCTGCGCTACCGGCTGATGCCGTACATCTACACCGTGGCCGCCGATACCTACTATCACGCTGGCACCATGATGCGCGGGCTGGTCATGGATTTTCCGAATGACGAGAAGGTTCGCGACATCGCCGACGAGTACATGTTCGGCCCGTCGCTCCTGGTGGCGCCGGTCACGGAGTACAAGGCGCGTACGCGATCCGTCTATCTACCGGCTGGTGTGCGCTGGTACGACTTTTACACCGGCAAGGCCTATGACGGCGGACGGGAGATCGACGCGGCGGCGCCGCTCAAACACATGCCGCTATTCGTCAAAGAAGGCTCGATTCTCCCGATTGGCCCGAATATCCAGTACACGGGCCAGAAGCCGGACGCGCCGATCACGCTAACGGTCTACACCGGCAAAGACGGCCATTTCGACCTCTACGAGGACGATGGCACGACCAACGCCTACCTGCATGGCGCGTGGTCGCGAATTCCGGTCTCCTATGACGAAGGCAGCGGGACTCTGACTATCGGCGACCGCGTCGGATCTTTCCCCGGCATGGTCGTAAACCGCATCTTCAATATCCGCTGGATTTCGGGCCCGACGGCCGACGCTGTGAAGTTCGAGGCCAAGCCGGATCAGAGCGTTCGCTATTCCGGGAAGACGGTCGAAATCCACCGAAAGAATGCGAAACATTAATCTGGCGTGGGAGGGAACGTGTCGGATAAAAACGAGGCGGTGCGAGAGCGGACACGGCTCGCGCCGCTTATCCTGATTGTAAGCCTGTTTTTCCTTTGGGGGATTGCCAACAACCTCAACGACGTCCTCGTCGCGCAGTTTCGCAAAACGTTCGTGCTCGACGACCTCGAGTCCGGATTGGTGCAGTCGGCGTTCTACTTCGGTTATTTTCTCTTCGCGCTGCCCGCCTCGCTCTTCATGCGGCGCTACGGCTACAAGGCAGCCGTCGCCCTGGGGCTGTGTCTCTATGGCGTCGGTGCGCTGCTGTTCTATCCGGCGGCGGACCTCCGCGTATACGGCTTCTTCCTCGGCTCGCTGTTTGTGATCGCCGGCGGGCTCGCGTTCCTGGAAACCTCGGCTAATCCGTTGGTCACCGTTCTGGGCTCGCCGCACAACGCGGAGCGCCGGCTTAATTTTGTGCAGGCGTTCAACTCTCTTGGCGCCATCAGCGGCGCACTGATCGGGCGGCAGTTCATCCTGTCTGGCGTCGACTATACGCCAGCCCAGTTGAATGCGATGCCGCACGTACGGGCCGTACAATACTACACAAGCGAGTCGCATGCTGTGCAGGGACCGTATCTCGTGCTCGGGGCGTTCGTGCTCTTCTGGATGCTTCTCGTGCTAAGCGTAAAGTTCCCCTCTGTCGCCGCTGCCCATCTCAGGGAAGAGGAGGCCATCAGCCTGCGCGAAAGCTTTGCGCGGTTGCTCAAGCGCGGTCATTACTTGTTCGGCGTCGTGGCGCAGTTTTTCTATGTCGGCGCCCAGGTCGGCGTTTGGAGTTTCATGATCCGCTATGCCGAACGCGATGTTCCGCACATGACGGAGAAACTGGCGGCCGCTTATCTTACGGGAACGCTCGTCGCATTCATGATCGGGCGTTTCTCTGGAACCGCCGTCATGGGAATTGTGCGTCCCGACAGGCTGCTGTCCATTTTCGCGGCGATAAATGCCGGGTTGACGCTTGTTGCCGCGCTGGTGGGCGGGCAGGTGGGGCTTTACGCGCTGGTTGCGACCAGCTTCTTCATGTCGATCATGTTTCCGACAATTTTCGCGTCAGCGCTGCGTGGACTTGGTCCGCTGACAAAACCTGCCTCGTCATTCCTCATCATGTCCATCATCGGTGGAGCGGTTCTCACAGCGCTGATGGGGTGGGTATCGGATATGACCGACATTCGTTATGCGATGCTGGTGCCCATGGTATGCTTCGCCGTCGTGTTCGCGTTTGCAGCATCTGCGCGCCGTGAAGCCTTGGCATCATGATAGACGCGCATCAGCATGTCTGGCGTATCGGCGAGAACGACTGCAGATGGCCGCCGCCCGATCTGGCTGCGATCCGTCGCAATTTTCTGGTGGACGAACTTGAGTCCCTCGCGGCGCCGCTTGGCGTGCAGGGAAGCGTGCTCGTTCAGTCACAGGAAAGCGACCGCGACACCGATTGGCTGTTGGAGCAGGCGGAAGGCGCCGACTTCGTGAAGGCGGTGGTCGGATGGGTCGATCTCAAATCGGACGCCGCAGCCGCTAGAATTGCGGCGCTCGCTGAGCATCGGAAGATGCGTGGCCTCAGGCCAATGCTGCAGAACCTGCCCAGCGACACTTGGATCCTTGATGCCGAGATTGAGCCTGCAGTAGAGGCGATGATCGCTCATCGCCTGGTTTTTGATGCGCTGGTCTTCACACGCCATCTGTGCCACCTGCGCATCTTCGCCAGACGATACCCGCAGCTTGCCATCGTTATAGATCATGCGGCCAAGCCGCCGATCAGAAGTGGGCAGCTTGAACCCTGGCGCACGGAAATCTCGGCGCTGGCGGCGCTACCGAATGTATGGTGCAAGCTTTCCGGTCTTCTGACCGAGGCGGCCTCTGACCAGGATATGCACGCGCTGGGACCTTTTGTCGATCATCTGATAAGAGTGTTTGGACCATATCGGTTGATGTGGGGGAGCGACTGGCCGGTGCTCAATCTCGCAGGCGATTATGGACAATGGCTGAGGCTGGCGCGCAGACTATGCGGCGGCGGTCCTGCTGCGCTGCGGGCGGTTTTCGACGGCACGGCGCGTGTCGTCTATCGCCTTTAGAGGCTGGCCATGTCGGTGGCGTCAATCAAAGATCTGAAAAGTGCAGATGTCATGTCCGCCGTTGGGCTTGGCGGCGCGGGCATTGGCAACCTGTATCGCGCCATAGGCGACGAACAGGCCGCGGAAACCGCGCACGAAGCGCTAGTGCGCGGCTTCGGTCTCATCGATACGGCGCCCTATTACGGACATGGCCGGAGCGAAGTGCGTATCGGCGCGGCGTTGCGCGACTGGCACGGCAGGCGACCGCTTCTTTCCGTCAAGGTCGGCCGCGTGCTGGATCCGGTGCCCGTTGGCGAAAAAATCGGCGAATTCGGCTTTGCCGATCCGATGCCTTTTCGCCCTCGCTTCGACTACTCGCGCGCAGGTGTTCGGCGCAGCCTTGAAGGCAGCCTGCAACGCCTTGGTGTCGATCGGGTCGACATCGCGTTGGCCCATGATATCGGACGGCTGACCCATGGAGATGGACACGCCCATGTGTTCCGCCAGTTCCTCGATGAGACCCTTCCGGAACTCGAGGCCGCGCGTCGCGAAGGGCTGGTGCGCTTCATCGGCATCGGCGTGAACGAATGGGAGGTCTGCGTCGAGGTCTTGAAGCACACGACGCTGGACTGCATTCTGCTTGCGGGACGCTATACCTTGCTGGAGCAGCCCGCCTGTCGCTCCGGGATGCTGGACCTCTGTGCGCAACGCGGCGTACCAGTGATCGCTGCGGGCGTATTCAACTCGGGCCTGTTGGCAGCGTGGCCGACACCGGGCAGCACTTATGATTACGTGCCGGCCACGACCGATATTTTGCATCGGGCGCTGAGGCTTTGGCAGCTATGCGAAAGCTTTGGCGTCGCGCCGCAGGCGGCCGCGTTGCAGTTCCCCTTAAGACATCCTGCAGTCACCGCGATCTTGGTCGGAGCGCGCAGTTCCACGGAAGTGGCCGACGCGGTGGTATGGCGCAGCACGGTTTTGCCTCCGCAGTTATGGCTGGTTTTGCAACAAGAAGGCTTTATTGCGCCCGGCGCGCCTGTGTGACGGCTTTGTTGTTGCTTGTCCAATTTTAGAAGGAGCCGAACATGAGGCTAAAGGATAAGAGAGCGGTGGTGACGGCGGCCGGCGCAGGAATTGGCCGTGCTTCGGCATTGACCTTTCATAAGGAGGGTGCGCAGGTCTTTGCCGTGGATATCGATGCGGCGGCACTTGAATCGCTCGCCGCTAAAGCGCCTGGGGTGGCGACGGTCTTGGTCGACGTGCGCGACGACAGGCAGATGGAACGTTTTTTTGTGAATGCCGGCCGCTGCGACGTCCTGTTCAATTGTGCCGGCATGGTGCCCGGTGGAACCGTTCTCGACAGCAGCCTCGAAGCATTCAACGCCGCGTTGGACTTGATCTGCTGTCGATGGTACGAGCTATTCGCGCCGTGCTACCAGGGATGCTTGAGGCAGGCCGCGGCTCCATCATCAACATGTCGTCAGTGGCGTCCAGTGTCACAGGTGTGCCGAACCGTTGCATCTACGGTACCACGAAGGCGGCCGTGGTCGGGCTGACCAAATCCGTTGCAGCCGACTTCGTGGGGCGGGGCGTGCGCTGTAATGCGATTTGTCCTGGCACCGTGGATACGCCTTCTCTGCGCGACCGAATCAACGCCCAGCCAGATCCCAAAGCCGCCATGGACGCATTCGTGGCGCGCCAGCCGATGGGACGGCTGGGCCGGGCGGAGGAAGTCGCCGCCGCGGCGATCTATTTGGCCTCGGACGAATCCGCGTTCGTGACCGGCCAATTGATTGTCGTCGACGGTGGCTGGACGGTCTGACAGAATTTCTCAGCGTGTGGCCGTCTTGCTGTCTATGCGGGGAGGCGGCAAGGAGCGTTCATCGGCGCTGCGGATCAAGTCCAGCGCTTCCTGAATCAGGTTCCGCATGGCCGTTTCCGCGACCGGCGCATTGCCGGCGACGATGGCGTCGGCGACCACTTTATGATCGGCAACACTGGCCAGTTTGACGCCCTTGAAATAGTTCGTTGTGCGAATGCTGAACCGCAGAGCCGTGTCGATCATATCGCAGAGCTGAAAATAGAAACGGTTGCCGCAGGCCCGCATCACTCCCACGTGAAATGCGATATCGGATGTAAGCGGATCATCCTCGCCGCGTTCGGCGGCGGCCATCCTGTCGATCGCGGCCATCACCACGGCCTTTTCTGCAGGGCCCGCGACGACGGCTGCCAGCGCTGCGGCAATGGGCTCCACCGCCAGGCGCAGTTGTGTGAACTCGATTAGGAGCGAGAAGGACAGCTTGCGCTCGAGCAGCCAGCGCAGCACGTCCGGATCCAGGAGATTCCAGGTTTCTTCTGGTTGTACCCAGGTACCCTGACGCGGCCTGGCACCGAGCAGACCTTTCGCGGTGAGCATTTTCACGGCTTCACGCAGGACGCTACGGCTGACGCCGTATTGCTTGCAAAGATTCGCTTCGACGGGAAACGGATTTTTCTCCGAGTATCGCCCTGTGACGATTGCGACGCCGAGATCTTCTACAATCCGGTAGGTCAGGTTGGCACCACCGCGCGCGCCGGCCATCGGCATTCTGGCGCTAGGCATCGGCAGCGCGTGTCGTATTTTATTTGGACGCTTCATCTGGGGAGTTCGCATTCGATCGCCCCGTTACCTCCGTACTGCCGACAAATAATTCCTGATCGTGTGCCGTGTTGAGTCTGGCTCGGCGTGGTACGCAATCTGCGCAGCGGTAAGATCATGCGCACCTGATCCGTCCCTATGAGGCGCCAATTTTGACGCTGTACCCGAATACCACAGCACGAACAAACCAAGTGAGGCAGCTTGGAGTATTATGGGACCGCTCCCGCGACGGGTCCATACCGGCTGCTCGAATTGATTGGCGCTGTGCGAACGATAACACTGCTCAAAACCGACAGCGTTTTCGCATTACCGGGTTCCCGTCAGGCTGCATTTGATTCCACGTTTGCTCGCAGCCGCGCAATCAAGGGTCTCAAAGGGCGCCGTATCGCCATTGAGCGGAATAAGTGCCACCAGCCCTCTCGGCTGCTGGGAGCATTGAAACTCGACAACGTAGCGTTTTTTTATGGTTTCCTGGCCGATCACCCGCATGTCCTTGTCGCTGGCGTCGCAGGCCACATTGTGCCTGGCGAGCGCATCCTTAAAGGTCTGCAGCGTTATGGCCGGCGCACCGTTGTCCGACAGCTTGCATGGCAGTCCAGCTGTCGCCGAGTCGTGGCATGTTTCCACACGTATGGGCTCGGTTGAGCCTGGGAGGGCGCTGGTAATCATGTACCCTTGGCCGTCGGTGCATGCGACTTCGTCGAATTCCGTGTTGTTCGCAGAACTTTGGCCGACCCATCTGTAGTCGCGCACATTGCAGTTCCGTCCGGCCTTGCTCATCACGGCGGTTGCCATCGCCTTCATGTCGGCATTGGGTGGCAGCTTGCAGACGGCGCCGGGTGTCCTGCCGGCGGCGACGTCGGCGGCTCGTGTCGCGTCGGCGGCAAAGCAGGAGAAGCCGTAAGGTTTGCCGGGATCCTGTGAGATCAGGAAATAGCCCATGCCGTCCGCGCATGCAGCTTCATAGGTCTTGGTGTTGACGGTCTTGCCGTCGGTCGTCACTGGTCCTTGCGCCGCCAGCATTGCTTCCGTCACATCGCAGGAGAGTGGCATCGACTTTGTCAGCGCGATCGCATCGGCTTTATCATCCGCGAGCAGGTCTTTCAGCGTCTTACCCTTGGCGCGGTCCTCCTTGGTTAGCCGCTTTGACTGATCGGCGTAGTCGACGATCTGGTTGAACTGCTCCTGGGTCATGTTGTTCTGGCCCATATGGTTGCCCATTGGCACGGCGCCGGAATTCGAGACTGCACCGCCGGCTGCACCGGCTGCCTGCCCTAAAGCGGACATGCTGAGTGCGGTAACGGCAAGTGCTACCGCGACAAACATAACAGACCGATTCATGTAGTGCTTCCTCCCGACCCATGTCGCATTCTTGCCCTGACGATACTGTCTAACGCTGTCATTGCCAAGCCATCAACCCTCGCGGCGACGCGAGATCATAATATAATATATTGATAATGCTTCAAAAATGTCCGGGCGCAAATAAATCGTATCAATAATATGCACGGTCCGATCTTGGTTGGACAGCGTCTCGCGGGCGGGGATGGTTGTATGCGCGTGTTGTCGCGAAGGCGCGCTTGCGCGATCCTTGCGCGCACGGTTGTCGGCGAGAGGTTGCCGACAACTGCAACGCGTCCGAGACGTTTTTTTTACGGACGGGAGGAGAAGGCCATCCATGCGATGCCGTGAATACAAAACGAGTGCATGAGCGTTGCCGTCGCAAAGCCCATACGCCTTAATCTTACGGAGATTTCAGCCGTAGGTCAGGCTGCTGAAAAGGGCGGAATTATATTCTCTGTTTGTCGACCTCTAAACGGAGACAAACATGCGAACCGTCCGAACTGCACTGTTGGCCAGCATCGCGGCGATCAGCGTCGCCGGCTTCTCCGGATTGGCCGCGGCGGAGAGCCAAGCAATCCATACTCTGACCATTCAGCTTCCTGATGGAGGCGTCGAACAAATCCACTACACAGGCAATGTGGCACCGGAGGTTTCAGTTATGCCGGGGCCGATGCCGATCGCAGCCGTCGCGCCGATGGATCCGTTCTTCTGGCCAGATCCGGCATTCGCTGGGCTCCGGCGGATTTCCGCTGCAATGGACCGGGAAATGGATTCCTTGATGTATCGGTCCCAGGACAGGGCGATGCTGCCTGGAGGGCCGTTGAGTGAGGCGACGCTCAAGGATTTACCGTTCGGAACGTCAAGCTATTTCTTGGTGTCGACGATGGGAGGCAGCGGCTTCTGCGCTATGTCCATTCAGATCATGTCGTCGGCCGATGGTGGAAAGCCACGCGTGGCGTCGCGGACGTCCGGCAACTGCAAAGCGACACCGAGCTTCGCGACACTGTCGGGTCCACCGCCGACGTCTGGCGCTGGTGGTCACATGTTTCAAGAAGCCAGCGCTTGGCAGCATGGTTGAAAGCCGTCTCCACCGACACGACGGCGCCGCAAGGTCCGCCGACTGGCGGGCCTTTGCGTCTGGATTCGGATGAATGGTCTGTCGCCTGCAGCGCGAAAGAAATGGCTCCCCGGGCCGGATTCGAACCAGCGGCCAACCGGTTAACAGCCGGTTGCTCTACCACTGAGCTACCGGGGAACATGAGGGCGCGTTGTCTAGCGCGTCCCGCTCGGCGTGGCTATATCAAACTGAACCGGCGAAACCAATTCGTCGATGGGACAAATGACAAGGGTAGCCCGCGGCCAGCAGAGGATTCGCTTCGGACGCTTCCGGATAAAGGTGCCCGGGACACGGCTTGAGCGTACGGCTTTGGGCATTAGCCTGTGCATTGG
>DAIDUA010000029.1 GCA_027456965.1 Alphaproteobacteria bacterium
GCCGTCATCTTCTTGCCGGGGGATTCGGTCTATTTGAATGCCGAAGCTCGCGCACGAGTCGGGGCTGGTGTGGACCAGTACAAGGCCCAGGGCGGGCACGGCTTTATTCGCGTCGTTGGCCATTCGTCGAGCCGGACCCCAAATATGCCGATGGCGCGCCATCTTGAGGTGATCTTCCAGAAGTCGCAGCAGCGTGCCGATGCGGTCGCCCAGGAAATCATCCATGAGGGCGTTCCGGCCAAAAAGGTTCTGGTGGACGCCGTCGGCGACAGCCAGCCCGTCTATTACGAGTCGATGCCGAAGGGCGAAGACGGCAATCGCCGGGCGGAGATTTTCCTGCAGGGCTGATTTCGTCCGGCTGCGTCATGTTGAGGCGCAGCCCGGTCTATGGCCGAAAAGCATGGCAGGAACGGGCTGAAAGCCATTGACGCGATGGGTAAACTGCCGTGATGCTGCGCCGCCAGTGCATCGCGCTTGAAGGCTCCGACCATGCAAGAGGAATTTCACCGCATAAAGCGGTTGCCGCCATATATTTTTGAGGAAGTGAACCGCCTCAAGGCGCACGCACGCGCGGCCGGCGAAGACATCATCGATTTCGGCATGGGCAATCCGGACATGCCCACGCCAAAGCACATTGTCGACAAGTTGTGCGAGACGGCGCGCGACCCGAAGTCGAACCGCTATTCTGCCTCGCGGGGCATCAAGGGCCTCAGGAAGGCGATGGCGGCCTATTACAAGCGCCGGTTCGACGTAACCCTCGATCCGGACAGCGAAGTGATCGCGGCGCTCGGCTCCAAGGAGGGCTTCGCCAACCTCGCGGCGGCGATCACCGCGCCGGGCGACGTCGTGCTGGTTCCGAACCCGGCTTATCCCATTCACGCTTTCGGCTTCATCCTGGCCGGCGCCGCCATCCGACATGTCCCGGCGACGACGCCCGAAGCCTATCTGAGCCGGATCGGCAATGCCGTGAAGCATTCGGTTCCATCGCCGGTGGCGCTGGTCGTGAATTATCCCTCGAACCCGACGGCGCAAGTGGTGGACCTGGACTTCTACAAAGAGATCATCGCCTTCGCGAAAAAGCACGAAATCTGGGTGCTGTCGGACCTGGCTTACGCCGACATCTATTTCGACGACAATCCGCCGCCCTCTATTCTGCAGGTCGACGGCGCCAAGGACATCGCCATCGAGTTCCAGTCGCTGTCCAAAACCTATGCGATGCCGGGCTGGCGCATGGGCTTTGCCGCCGGCAACAAGCGGCTCATCGGAGCGCTGGCGCGCATCAAATCCTACCTCGACTACGGCGCCTATACCCCGATCCAGGTCGCCGCCGCCGCCGCACTGAACGGGCCGCAGGATTGTACCGACGAGATCCGCGCGATCTACAAGTCACGCCGCGACGTCCTGGTGGAAAGCATGGCGCGGGCGGGATGGAACGTGCCGTCGCCGCCGGCCTCGATGTTCGCGTGGGCACCGGTCCCGGAACAGTATCGCGAGCACGGCTCGATGGAATTCGCCAAGCAGCTTCTCATCCACGCCAAGGTCGCCGTTTCTCCAGGCATCGGTTTCGGCGAGTATGGAGAAGGTTACGTGCGCATCGCTCTCGTCGAGAACGAACATCGCATCCGCCAGGCGGCCCGCAACGTCAAGAAGTTCCTTTCCATGCGGGTCAATGAACCGCCCGCGCTGGAACCGGCGAAATGAACAAACCACTCAAGATCGCTATCGCGGGTCTTGGTACGGTCGGCGGCGGTGTCATCAAGGCGATGCAGGCGGGCGACAACGCCCTTGCCGATCGTGCGGGGCGCCGGCTCGAAATTGTCGCCATGTGCGCGCGCGACAAGAACAAGAAGCGCGGTTTCGACCTGAAGAATTGGGTTGGCGATCCGCGTGCGCTGGTCGGAACCGACGCCGATGTCATTGTCGAGTTGATCGGTGGAGAAGACGGGCCGGCGCTGGCATTGGTGCAAGAAGCCCTCACGGCCGGCAGGCATGTCGTCACCGCCAATAAGGCGCTGCTCGCGCGCCACGGCGCCAAGCTCGCCATATTGGCGGAAGAGAAGAACCTTGCGCTGAAGTTCGAGGCTGCGGTCGCCGGCGGCATTCCGATCGTCAAGGCGTTGCGCGAGAGTCTGATCACCTATGGCGTCGTCGCCGTGCGCGGAATTCTCAACGGAACCTGCAACTACATATTGACGCAGATGGAGGCCACGGGCCGTCCGTTTGGCGACGTTCTTCAGGATGCGCAGAAACTCGGCTATGCCGAAGCCGACCCGACCTTGGATGTCGGCGGCGGCGACACGGCCCACAAGCTTGCGCTGCTGGCCGGACTTGCCTTCGGTACCGCCCCCGAGATCGATTCGATGGCGGTGCAGGGCATCGCCCATATCACGCCAGAAGACATCGCCTTCGCGCGCGAATTTGGCTATCGCATCAAGCTCCTAGGCATCGCCAAGAAGACGCCGTACGGAATCGACCAGCGCGTTCAGCCCGCGATGGTAAGTGCCGGTACGCCGCTCGCGGACGTCAACGGTGCATTCAATGCCGTAATGGCTGACGCTGATGCCGCAGGCTCGTTCTTCTTTGAAGGACGCGGCGCGGGCGACGCGCCGACTGCTAGCGCTGTCATTGCCGACATCGTGGATATTGCGCGCGGGAACATTGGACCTGTGTTCGGAATACCCGCGCGCTCGTTGATATCGCTAACACCGACGCCGAGCGGTAGCGCTTCCTCCGCGTTTTATCTACGCTTCCAAGTGCTGGATGTTCCTGGTGTGTTGGCGGAGATCGCGGGGCATTTGGCAGAGTGGCGTGTTTCTATCGAAAGCATGATTCAACGCGGGCGGGCGCCCGGAGAGGCCGTATCGATCGTGATGATTACGCATGAAACGACGCATGCGTCGGTCGGTAATGCGCTGAAGACGATTGCTGCGTCCGATAAAGTCATCGCGCCGCCCTGTATGATTCCTATGGAAGCGAGATAGTTCCGCTTCAACAAGTTCAGGAGAGATCATGGGTAGTAGGCCTTTAGATCGCGCTTTTGCGCTGGAAGCCGTGCGCGTGACCGAGGCTGCGGCGATCGCGGCCGCGGAGCATATCGGCCACGGCAACGAACACGCAGCCGACCACGCCGCTGTTGAAGCGATGCGCAGAACATTCAATTTTTTACCGATTGACGGAACGGTCGTGATCGGCGAGGGCGAGCGCGACGAGGCGCCGATGCTTTACATCGGTGAAGAAGTGGGGTCCGGCGGTGTTGAGGTTGATATCGCGCTCGATCCGCTCGAGGGCACGACGCTGACGGCCAAGGCGCTGCCGAACGCGCTGGCCGTCATGGCGATGGCGGAACCGGGGACCTTGCTCAACGCGCCCGACACCTACATGGACAAGGTCGCGATCGGCGGCGGCTATCCGGAGGGCACCATCGACCTTGACGCCGAACCGGCCGAGAACATCCTGGCTCTCGCGAAGGCCAATGGCGTGCATCCCCGCGAAATTACCTGCTGCATCATGGAGCGTCCGCGTCACGAGAAGCATATTGCCTCGGTGCGCAGCGTTGGCGCTTCCGTTCACCTCATCACCGATGGCGACGTGGCGGGCGTGATTGCGACCAGCGATCCGGCCACGGGAATCGACATCTATATCGGACGTGGGGGAGCGCCGGAGGGCGTGCTTGCGGCTTCGGCGCTGCGCTGTGTGGGCGGGCAGTTCCAGGCCAGGCTGTTCTTCAAGTCCGATGACGAGAAAAAGCGGGCGGCGAAACTGGGAATCACGAATTTCGACCGGAAATACACCTTGAAGGAACTTGCCTCCGGCGATGTGATTTTCGCGGCTACCGGCGTGACGAACGGATCGATGCTCCAGGGCGTCCGTCGTACGCAGGACTTCATCTTCACGCATAGTGTGGTAATGCGTTCGTCGTCAGGCACCGTACGCTGGGTCACGGCGCGGCATTCCCGCAAGCGGGAACGCTGAAGCGCGCCGCGAGCATGCGGATGTCCTTGACAAAGGACGCGCGAAGTATGCTTGGGGTTTCATGCTCATTTTCTGGCCGGCGATGGGTTCTCGGTAAAATCGACGAGGATGCTGCGCGCGCGCTGGCGCTGAAACACGGCTTGCCGGGCGTGCTGGCGCGCCTGTTGTTGGGGCGGGGAATTTCGGCGGATGCGGTGGCGGACTATCTCAATCCGACCATCAAGCGCCTTCTTCCGGAGCCCTTGACGCTGGCGGACATGGACAAGGCCGTCGCGCGCATGCTGACGGCGCTGGCAGGCGGCGAGGGCATCGCCGTCTTTGGCGATTACGACGTCGACGGATCGTGTTCCGCAGCTCTGCTGTACGACTTCTTGTCGGCGGTCGGCGCGCCGCCGCGTCTTTATATCCCGGACCGCATGACCGAAGGCTACGGCCCGTCCGCGCGCGCATTGCTGCGGCTGAAGGAAGAGGGCGCCGGGCTCGTGGTCACTGTCGATTGCGGGGCAGGCGCGGTTGAGGCGCTTGCGGCGGCGCGCGAGGCGGGCCTAGATGTCATTGTATTGGATCATCACGCCGTGGAAAGCCTGCCGCCGGCTTTTGCACACGTCAATCCGAACCGGATTGGCGATGCTTCCGGGCTCGGGCATCTGTGCGCCGCCGGCATCGTGTTCCTCTTTCTGGTGGCTCTGAACCGGGCGCTGCGAGAGGGCGGCCGGCATGCAGGTGCCGAACCAGATCTGCGCGACTATCTCGACCTCGTCGGGCTGGCCACGGTTTGCGATGTCGTGCCGCTGACCGGCGTCAATCGCGCTTTTGTTCAGACCGGGCTCGCCAAGCTTTCAAAATCGGACCGCCCCGGCCTTGCCGCGCTGATGCGCATCGCCGGGGTTGCGCCACCGTTCACGCCCTATCATTTGGGATTCGTTTTCGGGCCGCGGATCAACGCCGGCGGCCGCGTCGGACGGTGTGGTCTCGGCGCCGATCTCCTGACCGCAACAGACGCGGCGGCAGCGGAGGAATTCGCCGCGGCGCTCGACACCCATAACCGCGAACGGCGCGTCATCGAGCAGGTCATCCTGGACGAAGCGATGGCCCAGGCCGCCATACAGGCCAATTGGCCGTTTCTGTTCTTGGCGGGCGAGGGCTGGCATCCCGGCGTGGTCGGCATTGTCGCCGGCAGGCTCAAGGAGCGCTTCGGCAAGCCGGCCTTTGTTGCCGGGTTCGAGGGGGGGCTGGGCCGCGGGTCGGCGCGCTCGGTGGCCGGCTTCGATGTGGGCGCCGCCATCCGCAGCGCTCGCGAGGCGGGCACGCTTGAGGCCGGCGGCGGGCATGCGATGGCGGCCGGCTTTTCGCTGCATCACGAGCAGACCGAGCCGTTCCGGGTGTTCCTGGCGGAGCTGTTTGCGAAGGCCGGGGCAAGCTTGGCTGACGCCGAAACGTTGACGCTGGACGGGGTCGTCTCGCCGGCGGGCGCGACGACGTCGCTGGTGCAGGACATTGCCCGTGCCGGTCCCTTCGGCGCCGGAAATCCGGAGCCCGTTCTCGTCGTGCCGGACGTCCAGGTCGCGTTTGCCGACATTGTGGGCAAAGATCATGTGCGTCTCAGGCTTGTCGGAGGCGACGGGGGACGGCTCGACGCCATCGCTTTTCGGACCGCCGATACGGATTTGGGCCGGGCTTTGCTGGATGCCCGCGGTAAACGAATCCACGCCGTGGGGCGGTTGCGCGCCGAGGAGTGGAACGGCCGCCAGCGGGTCCAACTCCAGGTGGACGATGCCGCCCCGGCAGGCGTCTGAGGGCGCTTGCCAAGCCAGCGTTCGGGCCTTATAGCCCCGGTCCGCCCGGTCGGCGCGCAGGCGCCGCGCGGGCCCGCGCGCCCTTCGTCTATCGGTTAGGACTCAAGATTTTCAATCTTGCAAGAGGGGTTCGACTACCCTAGGGCGCGCCATTCCCGTACCAAACTGCGAACTCCACCGCCGCGGTATCCGGCACGCCACGCTTTGGGCCGGGCAGGGGACGGACTTCGCCGAGGGCGCGAAGACCGAGCCGGATATTGGCGAAGGTGGTGGCGTGCGCTGACGCAGGATCGACGAGGGCATCGGTAACTCCGTGCAGGAAGGCTTCTGTTCTTGCGGTGACACGTGAAACCGTCGCGGTGTAATCCAAGACCGACCTCGCGGGCACCGGCTGCTAATATCAGCCAAGTTTCGTGAAACTGATTGTGGCAATAATTCTCACTTTCAGTCGCAACACCGTGCCGGACCTTCAGCCTTGATGAAACCACTGTCTTCGCATGGACATATTGCCGAAGGCGCTAGCCGTGCATTGGAAAAGCCATTGGTCTATGTGGGTTTTCATTGGCCAAACTGCGCGATATCCGTCTTTGTGCTATGATCATTTTGTCAGGGCGTAGTTGTGCGCGCGTCGCTGCCGGGGTCGTGATAGCGGCGTCCGCGCGGCGTGACATTGCGCAGCAGAGTCGGGCGGATCCCGGACTTCGATATGGCCGTTCCTCAATTGAGGGACGTGATTCAAGAGCCCGTTAGAACAGGACCAGATGTCATGAATTTTCATGCCTTCGAGCAGGCAATCGTGTCACCGGCACTGAAATACGTCGCCCGGCATTGGAACCAGGTACGCGGCTCTCGTGCCATGCCGAGTTGGGCCGATATTCAGCCTTCGCAAATTGTCGCGCAGCTTCCGATCATATGGTCGTACAAATATGATCGGACGACGGATGTGTTCACGGGAAGACTCGCCGGCGATCAAATCGAGCAGATTTTTGGCAAGAATTTCCGAGGCGCACCGATGTCCGCGCTGTACCCTAAAGAGGATTTTCCGAGGCTGTTCGCACGATCCAAGCGCGTCGTCTTCGAGCCCGCCCTCTATCGCGGCGAGGGCATGGTTTTTAAGCACGTAGATCATTACGGTCACGGCGAGCGGATCATGATGCCGTTGGCAGATGACGGCATTGTCGGCGACGGAATACTGGGCGCGACGCAATATAAGTCATTCAAAGGCAAACACGCCGTAGACCTTCCGGAAACGGAGACCTGGTTCGCGCTCTGAAACGCGGGGAGCGACGGTGTGCTGCGGCTCCATCAGCCGGCCGGCGTGAGTCTGCAAGCTATTGTATTTTCTTCGTTATTCTGCGCGCCTGCCGCGGTGCACCGCTTTGTCTGCAGGCGCTGGGCCGCGCACGCGGTGTGCGCGTCCTTCGCCAGGCGGATTTTGTTTGGCCGCGCGGCGTGGTATCAGTGCCCCGGCGCAAGGTTGCGCGTTTCTCGTTCGGGTAGACGAATTGCCTCCGGTACGCGACAAGCGCGCCGGTTCAGAGGCAATTGATGAAAGAGGCTGATGTCCAATTTTAACGACAAATCCGATTCCGCCCGCCGTCGCGCGCAGAACCATTTTGCCGCGTCCGAGCAGCGGGACACGCTGGTGCGCAAGGAGATCGAGAAGGAGCGTGCCGCCAGCGATGCAAAAATCGTGAAGCTGCGCGCCTTGCGCCTTGCCAAAGAGGCCGCCGACGAAGCCGCCGCCGAAAAGCTCGCGGCAGAAAAAAAGCTGGAAGATAAAACAAAAGCCGCGGGCAAACTGGCGGCCCGTAAGAAACCGTCGCCTACGGCCTGACCGGAGATCGTCGGACGGCAGATATGCCTCTCGTAGATTTGGATGCCCGCGCCGGGCCGCCCTTTGGCTTATAAAGTGCATCCGCAGGCGGGCTTAGGCGCCGCCGTTAACGCGCTTTAAGCACATGGACGCCAAGCTCGGCTTCGCTAGTATGCCCTCAGATTCGTTCCCTGCCACAGGAGTGCCTATGTTTCGCCTCGACGAAGAAGACGACGACGAAAAGAAGCAGATCGATCTGCCGGAGCAGCAGTCCTCACCGGTGCAAAAGGCGCTGTTCAAGTCGCGCACGGTGCTGATTTTTGGCGAAGTCGACATGAAAATGGCCGAACGGGTGAGCGCACAGCTCCTCGCCCATGCGGCGGAAGGCGACGGCGATATCCGCGTTATCGTCAATTCGCCGGGCGGCCACGTCGAATCCGGCGACACGATCCACGACATGATCCGCTTCGTTGGTCCGCGCGTGAAGATGATCGGCACCGGATGGGTGGCGAGCGCGGGGGCGCACATCTATCTGGGCGCCGCCAAGGAAAATCGCTATTGCCTGCCGAATACGCGGTTCCTGCTGCACCAGCCTCTGGGCGGCGTGCGCGGCCAGGCCTCCGACATCTCCATCGAGGCCGAAGAGATCCTGAAAATGCGCGAAAGGCTGAACCGCATCATCGCCCGCGAAACCGGCCAGTCGTTTGAAAAGGTTGTCGCGGACACCGAACGCAATTTCTGGATGGGAGCCGAGGAGGCGAAAGCCTACGGCCTCGTCGCCAAGGTCATCGCAAGCGCGAGCGAGGTGTGAGCGAACCCGTACCCTGGTGGCAAGGGGCGGTTGTCTATCAGGTCTATATCCGCAGCTTTTGCGACGGCGACGGCGACGGACAGGGCGACTTTGCCGGTCTGATCAGCAAGCTCGATTACATTGCCGGGCTTGGCGTCGACGCGATCTGGCTTTCCCCGATCCATCCTTCGCCCAACCGCGACTGGGGCTACGACGTTTCCGATTACGAGAACGTCCATCCCGATTACGGCACGCTGGCCGATTTCGACGCGCTGCTCGAAGCGGCCCACGCGCGCGGTCTGAAGATCATCATCGACGAAGTGCTGTGCCACACATCGGACGAGCATGCGTGGTTCGCGGACAGCCGGAGCAAGGGCGCAAAGTCCGGCTGGTACGTCTGGGCCGATCCGAAGCCGGACGGGACGGCGCCCAACAACTGGCTGTCGGCGTTCGGTGGACCGGCCTGGTCCTATCAGCCGGCACGACGCCAGCATTATCATCACAAATTCCTGCGCCAGCAGCCCAAGCTGAACTGGCACGATCCCGAGGCAAAAGCGGCGGCGCTTGCGGTGCTGGATTTCTGGCTGAAGCGCGGCGCGGACGGTTTCCGGCTCGACGTCGCGAACGCCTACCTGCACGACGAAACGCTT